>CAYTAV010000112.1:0-1514 GCA_964435875.1 uncultured Gammaproteobacteria bacterium | reverse complement strand
ACAGCAACAAGAATGGAAGGACCCATCTACGAACCAGACTATATCCCGCAATCTGAACGAGAGGCGCGGAACGATCGAAAAAGTCCGGAAGAGAGGATGCGGGAAGCGAGGAAATCATATATCGATGCGCACGCCAAGATCGTGATCGAGCGGTCCGGCTGGTTCGATCTGACGGCATATTATATGATCTATATCGGGCTTACCTGGTATATTGCTATGGCCGGCGTCGTCGGTTCCGTGCTTTATTATCCGATCGCAGAAAGCCTGGCGGCTCCCAGAAAAGAACGCAAAGCCCTGGTTTTCAATTACGAGATTCCGGAAGACAGTTTTATCCTTACACCGGTGTACTCGTCATCCGGCTGTATAGCCAGTACGACCGGGCTGGAGCTTTCCAGCCGCCAACCGATCGCCGATCCCGAAGCCTTAGCTGCTAGCATTACGACCGTGCCGCAAGACGCTTTTTACCTGAATAATAATGGCGGAGCCAGCTGGCAAATAATGCCGTACAAGGATCTGGGGCGCGGTGAAATAATCTATATCTCCCTGCAGGCAATCATACAAAAACAGGACGGCAGAAACGGCAAGCTAGACTATCATTGGGATTTTCCCGCCTGCAATTACTAGCTCGGAGAAAACGCTGTTGTGATACGACCAGGACGCGCATTGGCCGTTTTTTTATTTAATGTTATCATGTGCAAAGCGGCCTTGGCCGCGTGTTGCTAACAGTCTTGAATGAATAGAAAAAATATATACAAGAACAGGCATAAAACGGGCATGAGCAACAAGCAGATACTCATGATTTCAGTTGCTGTCGTCTTTCTGGGAACCGCATTTTTCGTGGTCCGTTCGAAAGGCGCGCTTAGCAATGCTCTATCATCGGCCTTGTCGTCAGCGCAGATCGCTGATTTTTCACCTTCTAGCGCATCAAGCGAGGCATCATCACCGACCTACCGCGCAACATTGCTGATCAAAAACCCGAGCGGCTATCCGGTCAGTTATTCTATCGAGAGCTTCGAACTAATCGCTAACGAGCTGTCCCTCGGCATGCTGCGTCCTATCGGAGACTGGAAGATGAATATCGGCGGAGGCGGGCAAGCGACTATCTATGGCGACATCGAAGTGTCAGAGCAGACCTTGCGGGCTTTGCAAGGGCAGGGCAGGACAAGGCTCCTGGTTAAGGGCAATGTCTCGCTGGTCGCGCGCTACCTCTGGTTTGACAGTTTTCAGGAGCAGCTTTGGAATATTACCAAAGAGATAGAGCCATAAAAAAGCGATTAGAAAAGTGCGATAAAAAAACAAGGCTAAAGAACCTTGTTTTTTATTTTTCGATGCTAACAGGCGCCAATTCAGGGATATCCCGCAAATGCGGGATGCCGACCTGAAATTAGTCAGAAAGCTTTTGAAGCCCGGAGCTTATAAAGGAAATACCATATAAGCTTTATGGACTTCTCGCTTCTTGCTAAGTTCTATCTCCTAGAAAGGAGGTGATCCATCCACAGCTTCCGCTACGGATG
>CAYTAV010000111.1:0-1605 GCA_964435875.1 uncultured Gammaproteobacteria bacterium | reverse complement strand
CGTCGGGCGGAAGGTTATAGGTCGCGGCCGTACAGGCGGCGTCGGCGGCCGGGTCAGTCGTGACAGGTTCGGCGACATTATCGGCGTTCGTCTCGAACTTTAGCGCATAAGCGCGCAGTTGCATCCCGGCTTCGCCAGTACCTTCCCAGGTATAGAATTCCTGGCAGGTGTCGCCCGGCTTTACGCATTGCCGGAGGCGGACGTAGTACTCCCGCTTCTCGCCCCCTTCCTTGATCTTGTCGATATTCGTGAATTCGTCACAACCGACGGCCTGCGGAGAACAGGATTTCGCCGAATCCGGAATAAAATATGAGAATCTTCGCGAATCGAATGCCGTTTCGGACTGGACATAGCTGTCGTATCCGACGCATTCTCCAGGGCAGTAATCGGAATCGGAGAGCCGCGCCGGGATGCTGAAGCCTTTCCGGGCGGAAGAATAAAGCTCACAGCCGGCTTCCGACGCGTTGCAGAAACGTGCGAAATTCCTGCAGATCGCCGGCGCGTCCTGGCGGAGCGTGTAATCGCCCTGTAAGGCGTTATTATAACAGTCACTGGACATGTAGTCGGGCAGGATGCGCTCGTAGGCAAGGGCCGCTTTCCCGTAATCGGACCAGGAAGTCGCGGAGCGCGCGCGCTCCAGCTTGACGTTGTCGATGCGGCAGGCAGCCGAATCAGGCTCGATGCCGAAAGCAGCCTGGTTGTCGGCCATGCCGCCCGACGGGACATAGCGGGCCGGAAAGCGGTAGGTAAGCGCGGAACGCGTCCAGTCTTCGCCGGAAAGCAGGGTCGTCGTCGCATAGCCCCCCGATGCCAGGTCCCCGCCAAGACTGATCACGCTCGATGATCCGCAGTCTTTCGAATAGACCGAGAGCGTGAAGCTCATTCCGGCGACCGGATAGCCGGCCCCGGACACGTCGATCACTCCCGAAACCGGGCTGGAAATCCCGAGGGAGTAACCGCTGTTATAGCCGCCGGTTACCCGGGACGCTCCGGCCCAGACAGCCGACCAGTTGCCGGCCGGATCGGACTCGAAACCGGAATCGACGATCAAGTTCGCGCCCAGGCCGGACTTTAGGCGGATCAGCTCCTGGCAGCCTTCAGCCGCCGCGTCGCACTCACCCGCTCCCGAATCGAAATACATCATCCCGAGGTCCGGGTCGGCTCCATCTCGGAACCAGCTGACCGCGTTGCGGCCGGCGTCGAACGGATCACGGACGGCCGGATCGGTCGCCGTAACCGCGAATCGGTCGCACCCCGAATAATCGGCCGAACAGCCCGAGTAATCGAGCGTGCTCATCAGGTATGAAATCGTCTTTTCCCCGTCCCTGGAAAAAGTATCACAGGTATTGAATCGCGGTTCGCATTCCTCCTCGTCGAATTTCCAGATCCGCCGCTCTTCCGTGCAATAGCCGTAGAAATCACAGCGCCCGTCGCTTCTTTCCTTGATACAGCTCTGCTCGTCGGCGCAGTAGTTGTCCAGGCGTGAGACCTGCAGGCGGCTAGATACACCCTCTCCGATCACGTCCTGCGAGGCGATGATCGGCCCATAGCCCTGGCGCTTGCAGAAGTTCTGCGGCGCCTTCAGGACCCAGCCCGGATCGACAA
>CAYTAV010000110.1:0-1723 GCA_964435875.1 uncultured Gammaproteobacteria bacterium | reverse complement strand
ATGCGGCTTTCTCTGGTCCTCCCCTTGAGGAACGGAAAATTGCTTCTCGGCTACAAGAAGCGCGGATTCGGCGCCGGTAAATGGAACGGTTTCGGTGGCAAGCTGGTGAAAGGCGAAAGCCCGGAGGATTGTGGGAAAAGGGAGCTTCTGGAAGAAAGCGGCCTTGCGGCGCACAAACTCGAACTGTCGGCAGCCAATACTTTCATCTACCCGGACCAGCGGATGCGGGTCTATATCTTTTCATGCGGTCGTTTCACGGGTACTCCGCTTGAAACCCAGGAGATGCGCCCCCGCTGGTTCGCGTTATCGAGGATTCCTTACCGTCAGATGTGGGACGATGACCGCTACTGGCTGCCGCTCCTGCTGAACAACAAAAAATTCGAAGGTAAATTCTGGTTCGATGTGAAATTGCGGGTCTTTAAATATGAGATAAAATTTACTGAAAAATTATGAAGATTGTTTACAACAAGCTGGTACGCGACCATATCCCGGAGATTATCCGTGCGGACGGCCAGAATCCGCAAATACGCATCATGGAAAAGAGCGAATACCGCATCGAGCTCCTGAAAAAGCTTGTCGAGGAAGCGCTGGAGACCGAAGCAACAGGCGGCAATCCAGACGAGCTTGTAAAGGAAATTGGCGATCTCGAAGAAGTCGTCAGCGCGATCATAAAAGAGTTCGGCCTTGCGCGCAGCAGAATCGATGCCATGCGCGAAAAAAGACGGCAGTCGCGCGGAGGATTCGGCAAACGAATTTTTCTCGAATATGCTGAATAAATACAATTTATGGAAAAAATCCTTGTCTTTGGCGCGGCAATCATAATAAGCCTGATAACGGTCTTCGCCGACGCACTGATCAAGCGGGCTTCGAACAAGGATCTTGCTTCGAACATACATCTTCTGGTCGTTGGCATATTGTTCTACAGCCTTACGGCGATCGGCTGGTTTTTTATCTTCAAAAAGATGAAGCTCATGCATGCCGGAGTCGTTTATACGCTTTGCACTCTGCTGTTCATCTCACTGGTAAGCGCGCTTTATTTCAAAGAGCCTCTGTCGCTAGGTGAAAAGATCGGGATACTGCTCGCTTTCAGCTCTATCCTGATGCTCTACAAATTTGCCTGACTAGCCTTAGATAATGGTCTGTGCGCTTGCCATAAACTGATATTTAGTTTAATATAGGGTAAGAATCCGGACCGATAACCACGGTTCTTGATTCATAATACATATCCCGGGAGAGGTGGCTGAGCGGTTGTCCGTTACATCCGCCGTGTGGCGGTGAACGGATCCGCGCAGCCTAAAGGGCTTGTCGCGGAAAAGTAACAGAATTTTTTAGTTTCTTATGTATTACTTGTACATACTAAAAAGTGAACAGACAAATAAATTATATAAGGGAATAACCGAAAACTTGAAGCGTAGATTTATGGAGCATAATCAAGGCAGAGTAAACTCAACGAAGCCGGGGATTCCATGGGCGCTTGTATACTACGAAGCGCATTTAACAAAAATTCTGGCAAGAAAGGCCGAGTTGTTTTACAAGAGCAGTCAAGGAAGAAGGCAATTAAATAAAAAGTTAGGTATTGAATAGCATAACTATTTTTGGAGAGGTGGCTGAGCGGTTGAAAGTACCGCACTCGAAATGCGGCGTATCCGCAAGGGTACCGAGGGTTCGAATCCCTCCCTCTCCGCAATCCTTCGCTAAAGCTACGGAATTGCATGCGAATGAC
>CAYTAV010000109.1:0-1739 GCA_964435875.1 uncultured Gammaproteobacteria bacterium | reverse complement strand
ATTCAAAGCATTATTATTTGTCTCTATCCTCTTGCTATCCGCCTGTGCCGGATTTTATGCAGTACGCGAGACCAGAAGCGCGGCCGAAGACGCGATCGGATTGCGCACCGCGCCGAACCCTAAGCACCTTTCGCCCCAGCGTTGGTACCGCGAAAACGTGCTCCGCAAGGGCAATCCCCAGTCCGTCCAAGTAGACGGTTACGAGGGGGTGCGCGAAGGCCGTACATTCTACGTGCACGCCGGGAACGTCTCCGGCAACACGCTCCATACCAATATCTACATCCTCTCCTACAATCAGGATTCGAGCGATCCGACCAGGGATATTGCCGGCGAACTGATCAAGAAATGGAAATTCAACAATAATATGCTCGATACCGGCCTCTGCTCGGGCGACCAGTCGCTCTCCTGCCGCGTCGATAGCGATTGCGGGGAAAAGGGCATCTGCCGGAAGCGCTGGCTCGGCCCTCCGATCAAGGCCGAGATCGTACGCGACGTCCGGCGCCTTGCCGACATCTCCGACATCGAAGAACTGCTCACCGGATATTTCAAGAAGCGCGGACTCTATCCCAAGCTCGATGCCGGGAGCTATATGCCCGGCTATACGCTTTCGGTCTGGCCCAGCTGGAAGTCCACATTCGCGAAGAACCTGGGCGCTTCGCTCCCGACCGATCCGATCAACAAGCTTGGCGCCTGTACCGGCTACGAGGAGCGGACCTGCTGGAACGAAGAGGAGAAGCGCTTTGCCGCGGCCCTGCCCAGCCTGCCCGCTTCGAGCAGCGTCTACATGTACGAATCCTCGACCAACGGCAATAGCTATCTGCTCTGCGCCTATTCCGAGTCCGGGTTGCCGGTGAGCGGCAGCTCCTTCTGCAACGGGCTTTCGATGGCCCCTACTTCGCCGGAATTCATCACCGATACCCTGCCGTCCGGATTGCAGGGGGCTGAATATGCCGTCTACATTTCCGCGATCGACCGCGACGGCGACCCGCTGACCTGGCAGATCGACTACCTGGGGACCGACTGGTCGAGCTGGATGCCCCGGCCGATCCTTAGGGACGCGGGCCCGCGCATGCGCATGCTCTATTCGCCGGCCGGCGGCAACGCGGGCAGCTACCCCTTGAGGATCATCCTGCGCGACAACGACGGCAATGCTGTCCAGAGGGATTTTACGATAAGCGTACGCTCTTACTGCGGGGACGGCGTCCTACAGGCCGGCGAACAGTGCGACGGACCGACCGACGGCTCCGGCAGCGGACCGGCCAATCCCTATTCCTGCGACAACTGCCGCTCGGGCGGCTGGGCCGGCGATGGCGTCTGCCAGGCCGCGCAAGGCGAACAGTGCGACGGCGCGGATTTCTGCAACCGCACCTGCCTGACTATGGGATATGCCGCCGGCAATCTCGCCTGCAACAACAATACGATTTCAACATCCTCCTGCTCGCTCTGCGGCAACAACGTCATCGAGCCCGGCGAACAGTGCGACGGCTACAATATGGCGACCAGCACCTGCCAGACCGAAGGGTTTTTTACCGGCAGCCTTGCCTGCCGCGCCGACTGCACGATCGACGACTCGACCTGTCATAACTGCGGCAACAACCGCATCGATCCAGGCGAGGCCTGCGATGGGGCCGCGGCCTCCTCGACCGCCTGCCAGGCCATGGGCTACTACGGCGGCATCCCGTCCTGCCGCGCCGACTGCACGGCCGTTGACACCACATGCTACCGCTGCGAGAACGCCA
>CAYTAV010000108.1:0-1763 GCA_964435875.1 uncultured Gammaproteobacteria bacterium | reverse complement strand
AAAAATAATAGGCTTTAGAATTTATTAATGCAAAATTATGACTCACGAAATCATATCCCCAAATAACATACAACAAAAAAAGTAGTATTGAAATACATCCGTTTATTATAAGTTTATAAAATATCTTAGGATTTCTTACTTTAATTACAATAAACGGGGAGATAAAAACACTAAAAAATACAAAAGCCCCAAACCATTCTATTAACTTCATATATTTTCCTCCAAATACTCTATATCTTCCATAAGTATAGCATAAGCCCGCCCGCTGACCCAATTCTTATTCAGATATTTCTCAAGCTCTTTCTCGATTTGCTGGTATTTATGCCTGATGATCTTCACGTGGACGGCATCGAGCAGATAGCCGGTTCTTGCGGACTTGTCCTTAATCCGTGCCTGGCACGAGAGTGGATCTTCTGTCCTGCCACAACGGGCGAGCAGCCTCTCTCCCAGCGCGTCTTTCATTTCGATCCGGTTGCCATATTTTTCTTCATGCTCGATAATCCATTCGAACGCCTTTACGAGCCAGTCCCTGGCCGGGTCGTGGGTAATTTCTCCCCGCTGGTAAAGCAAGTTCGTGTCGCTGAGCGTGCTTTCATTCGTTGCGACCAGGCGGAAGCAGGCTGTTCTCTCACTCCTGTTGCCGGCTTTGTCCTCGGCGGTTATTTTTACTTCATGTTCTCCGAGACTTAGCCCGAAAAGGCTGATCGCGTCGCCCGGATTTTCCTCTCCGTCAAAATATAATTTCGTAAAAGCGATGCCGGAAAGATCGTCCGATGCAACGAAAATCGGGGATAAAGCGCCTATGCGGGGAACGAGCAGGCCTTCGGCCGGATAGATGATCTCGAGCTCGGGCGCGGAATCGTCACGGGGCAAAAGCTCGCCAGCCGGATTATCCGACTCCGGATCATATTTTATCCTGTATTCCCTGGTCTCGCCCGCTGTAATATTCCCGGACACGAGCGACGAGCTGTCGGACTTGCCTCCTTTGTAATCCGCATATTCCGTCCCGAGATGATACCCGCCGGAGGAGTTACCGGTCAGCTTGATCTCGTACCGGCCCGCAACCAGGTTTGGTATCGAGATCAGCTTCGCGCCGTCCGGCCTCGATTCGGAAAGATAGCGCGACAGGGGGATACTGCCCGTTGCGGCTGAAATTTTCCTGCCCTGCGGGTCGGTGATCTCGATATCGACCGGGGAAGCGACCCAGACGAGCATCTCGTCATTGATGGCAGGAGCGTCATAAACGCGGTCGAGCGCGCCGCCCAGCCGCTCGGCGATCAGGGTTTCGGCCATGCTCACGATCGCCCCGTGGCCGCCAGCGAGCACAGTCGCGGGCAGGCTGTCGATCTGCGCCGAAGAAAGGAGCACCCGGCCGTCCCCGTTCTCATCGTTCTTCTGCGGATCGATCGGCTCCGGCTTGCCGTCGGACCAGAGCGGGTCCTCGTCTGATTCGACGACTGGGATCGAATTGACGGTATTTTCGCCGCTTCCGGAAATTATGCTTAATTTCACCCTTTGGTTCAAAGTCGCAATGCCATTATTCAGGTTAATCAGAAAATTATTAGTTTCATGCATATCAACATAATGAGTAAGGGTACCTGGTGCCTCTAGTGGGTTGATGTAATCATAGATAGGCAGAAGTTGTTTGACTGAGGGGATATATTGTCTAACTGTTTGAAAATCTGTCGAAGCCCATCCCTTTATTCCTAATAAATCAATATAACCCATCATTATTGTACTATTACTCCATCCCTTAGGAACAT
>CAYTAV010000107.1:0-1785 GCA_964435875.1 uncultured Gammaproteobacteria bacterium | reverse complement strand
CCGGGATATCCTCGGCCAAAAATTGCCCATCCGCATCGAAATGTATAATGATATCAGCGCCTTTTTCAAGGGCGAACCTGGTGCCGGTCTCAAGCGCAGCGCCCTGGTCGCGGTTCACGATATGCCGCAGGACGATAGCGCCAGCCGATGCCGCCAGATCAGACGTATCGTCTGCCGATGCATCATCTACGACGACTATATTGCTGACATGCTTACTCACTCTGCGAACGACCTCGGATATGGTGTCCGCTTCGTTATAGGCGGGTATGACACAGGATATGTTCATATGCTGGATATTAAAACGCCTGGATACGCAAAAAGAAAGCCCTGCGCACTTTAGAAATCCTTCTGGAATTCCTTGAGGTTTTTCATCGCCCGGACATCTTCGATAGTTCGCTTAAGGCCTGCTTCCAAAGTTACCACCGGTATCCACCCTAAGTCAATACGTGCCTGCGATATGTCGGGGAGATTCAGGGGGGTCATGAATAACAAGGGTTTTTCAAATCTTATTTTCGAACCAGATCCCAGCATTTGGGCAATTTTCAGGGCTACATCCTTAAGATAGACATTGATGTCGGAACCGATATTATACGGGCCGTGGAAAGGCAAATCCATCAGCTTCTGGACCGCATCGACCAGGTCGCCGATATAACAGAACGAGGAGGAAAAATGCTCGTCGCCGTAGATCGTGATGTCGCTCCCCTCAAGCGAAGCATTTATGAAATCGGGGATCATATGGCCCGCCGCACTCATCATCCGCGGACCATAAATGCGGAAAGGCCTTACGATCTTCGTATCAAGCTTGTAATAGTCCTTGTATGTATTGACAACCGTCTCAGCGAACCGCTTGCCCTCGTCATAGCATGACCTGGCCGAAAGGATATCGACGGCGCCGATATCCTTCTCCCCTATCTTGGGGGCTCCTTCGCGTCGCGGTCCGTAGACGACGGAGGAGGAAAAATGCATAAACTTTGAAGTGTACTTGACGGCGACGTCCAGCGCATTCTTTACCGCATACGAATTTGCGAGCAAGGTATCGATCTTATTCTCCTCGAACTGCTTCGGGGTTGTCGGGCAGGCGCAGTGATAGACCTCCTGTACGCCCTGGAACCTGATCCTGAATTTCTCAAGCTCGGGGAGCGATTCGAGATCGATCGGCTCGACAGCGTCATGCTTGACGAATTCGAAGTTGTCCTCGGCAAGGAGATGGTCGATATTCTTCTCGCTACCGCTCGAAAAATTATCAAGACAGATAACCTTGCTGGTCTTGACCAGCTCATCGCAGAGATGCGAGCCGATGAAGCCTGCTCCGCCCGTGACGAGAATATTTTTCTGGTCAAAAATCGCTTTTTTTGGCATATTTTCAATCTTATTGATTATCTTGCAAAACCTTTGTATCAGTCATGCTGATGTATGCGACGCTAACCCCGCTGGCAACAGCAGCGTCAGCCGCATAGAAAGAATAGCGCAGGTCGCCCTTTTCCGAATAAATGCGGACATGCGGCCCTCCTCCCGGCCCGGCGCCGACGATGATCTCATCGATGCCGTCCTGGTCGACATCACCCGCCGCGATCCGTACGCCCCCCCGGAACGATCTCTGGAAAGCATAAAAATCGCCAAGGACTTCGCCTAAGGGAGTAAAGATCCTGATTTGCGGCCCTCCTCCGGGACCAGGCGCAGTGATAATTTTAGATCGGCGGCTCTCCGCGCCATATCCAGTTCTGGCCGTCGCGACCGCTACGCCGCCGCGGAAAGCAGGCGCATAAGCGAAAAATTGCCCGAGGA
>CAYTAV010000106.1:0-1807 GCA_964435875.1 uncultured Gammaproteobacteria bacterium | reverse complement strand
GTTTTCCGGTTGGGCAGGGTCGTCGGCGTGAAGGAGCCGGGCCTCAACTGGATCATTCCTTATATTGAATGGATGCGCAAGGTCGACCTGCGCATCGTGACATTGCCGATCCCGCCCCAGAAGATCATCACGAAGGACAACGTCTCGGTCGACATCTCGGCGGTCGCCTATTACCAGGTGATGGATGCGGTCAAGAGCATCGTCGCGATCGAGAACGTCATGCGGGCGATCGACCAGATCGCGCAAACCACCGTCAGGAACATCGTCGGCCGCTTCCAGCTCGACGAGGTGCTGTCCGAGCGCGACGCGATCAACAAGGAGATCCGCGCCGTGCTCGACAAGCATACCGAGCCCTGGGGCGTCTACGCCTCGCTCGTCGAGATCAAGGACATCGAACTGCCGGTCAACATGCAGAGGGCGATGGCCAAACAGGCTGAAGCAGAGCGCGAGAAGCGCGGGAAGATCATTGCGGCTGAAGGCGAGCTGGCCGCCAGCCAGAAACTCGCCGAGACCGCAGACGTGATGCAGAAGCACCCGATCGCGCTGCAGCTGCGCATCCTGCAGACGATGGCCGAGATCAGCGTCGAGAAGAATTCGACGATCATTTTCCCGGCTCAGTTTA
This sequence comes from uncultured Gammaproteobacteria bacterium, assembly GCA_964435875.1. Classification (GTDB taxonomy): domain Bacteria; phylum Patescibacteriota; class Patescibacteriia; order Patescibacteriales; family CAYTAV01; genus CAYTAV01. The sequence continues at coordinate 1,185 of CAYTAV010000106.1, read as the reverse complement.
TGAGCTCGTTAAAGGACGTACGCAAGTTCATTGAAGAAGAGCAAGCATAAGAAGCGAATAAAAAAAGCACGGATCCGTGCTTGGTCCATGCAATTTCAATGCGGATGCAAAGTGTCGAATAAGTTGCCGTCCGGGTATTCAGCAATGACTTGGCCGTGCTTGTAATACAAGGGCAGGTCCCCCGGGTATACATCATTACTCCGTCATTCCAGTACAGCCTGCCGTATTCGTTACAAGCCTTGACCGGCATGCCTCTTCGCCTTATTGCCGCCTGCAAGGGCGGATGGCCGGTGATTCCAGTCGGTTCCAGTCTTACATGACAAGCGTCCATCCTGCATTTATCCTTATCCATTACCGCCTCATAGTTAATGAGCAAGATTCTCGCATACTTTTACGTAATTTTTGGATGTGTTGCCGGTTGTCAATGGTATTATACAGATATTTCCCTGTCATATAGCGACAGCCTTCCCTGGCTGGTTATCCACAAAAAAAACGTTGTAACGTTTGGTTTCCGGTTGTGTATAAGGCGTGTCCAAGGTATTTTTTTTTATTATTAGCTTAATACCGACAGTTGACAGGAAGTCGGGGCCTAAGTATACTATAGACAGAAGTTATACACAATATATAGTGCCCTGAAAATATTACCGCACACTACATATAGTTTTTTGGCTAAAATTGCTTTTATCGGTAAAAGAGCAATTTTTTGCTTGAAAAGGAGGTTGCCAAGCGAGGAAACCATATGAAATGTCCAGCCTGCCAGAACGAGACGAAAGTAGTCGATTCCCGGATAACGAGCGACGGTTTTGGCATACGCCGGAGAAGGGAGTGCTTGGATTGCGGCCTACGGTTCTCGACAAACGAGGAGCTCGAGATACTCGGACTGACGATCGTGAAGCGGAGCGGCCAGAAAGAGGCCTATCAGCGCGAAAAGCTGATCCGGGGACTGGAGCGCTCGCTTGAGAAGCGCCCGATTACGCCGGAACAGTTCCAATCTCTGGTTTCCGCGATCGAGCGCGATATCCAAGCCTTGCGCAAGAACGAGGTTGCAAGCGAGCAGATCGGCGAGATTGTCATCAAGCACCTCTGGGATTTCGACCGCATCGCCTATATCCGCTTCGCGAGCGTGTACAAATCCTTCCAGAACGTCGAAGAATTCTCCGAAGAGCTTTCACGCATGATGAACAA
>CAYTAV010000105.1:0-1884 GCA_964435875.1 uncultured Gammaproteobacteria bacterium | reverse complement strand
TCCATCGCCTTCTTGAGGATCAATAATCCCGGGATGGACAAGGTAACGGTCGCTGTCATGAAAGCAAGCGATGTCCCGAGAGGCACGCCTTTGCCGGTCAAGGCCTCGACCACCGGTATCACGCTCACCGAATTAGCATAAAGCGGCGCACCCATGATGGTTGCGAGCGGCACGGTCCACCAGGCTTTAAGCGAGAGATAAGCCTCTATAAAATCCTTCGGCACGAAGCCATGGATCAAGGCGCCGAGGCCGACGCCGAGCATAACATAAGGAAAGATGCTTTTCGAGACTGCGGCACCGTCGTGCCACCAGATTACCAGGCGCTTGTTTAGCGGCACGGCTTGCCCCCCATTCTCTTTAACCGCATCGCTTTTGGTCTTGAATTTTAAGAATGCCGGATTGACATTGCCCTCCATTTTCAATTTCTGGATGAACATGCCGGCGGCAACGCTGATGAATATGCCAAGCATGTTGTATGCTAACGTCATTTTAAGCCCGAAAATCGAAGGAAAAATAAACAATGATGCTTCGTTAACCAGCGGTGAAGCGATCAGGAAGGCGAATGTTACGCCCAAAGGAATGCCGGCACTGACAAAACCGATAAAGAGCGGAATTGAAGAACAGGAACAAAAAGGCGTAATCACCCCTAACAAGGCCGCCAAGAGATAATCAAAGCCATGCCATTTGCGTCCGGAGAGGATATCGCTCACCTTCTCGATCGGAAAATAATAGCGAGTGACGGCCATTAAATAATTGATTACGACCAATAAGAACCCGATCTTGATCGTGTCATAGACAAAAAAAACAACCGCGTCTCCCCAGTAGGTATGAGGCGCGATACCGAACCAATCGTAGGCTGCAAGCTCGGCGAATAGTCGAATCGGCAGGAATATATCCATGGCTCAACAGCATCCGCAAGCGCAAGAGTCGGACTGACCTGGCTTGGCTGCCGTGCAATTAGTTAATATTTCTTTAATCTTATCTATTCCTGGTACTTGCCCGGCGGAAGCGATCTTTCTGTCGATGGCTAATACCGGCACGCTCATCGCCCCTAGCTCGATTATTTTCTGGATATCGGTCAGATATTCCACCTCGGCATCTAGTTGTAATTCATCCACAGCCTGCTTTGTCTGTTCAAAAAGTTTTTTGCAGTTCGGGCAACCGGAACCCAATACTTGGATAGTCATAAAATTATGGCTTATTTATTAATATCGCATTGCATAAGTTTTCCGCATCGTTCGCCAGCCGTCCGCAGCAGCGGCAGACATATCGAGGATCGTTGACCAGCGGCAGATATTTGCCCAAATCAAAACGGTTGGCCGGTTTGGCCAGTTCGCATAATTTGTTCCTGCGCCCTGCATCACTGCCGCAGGAGCAGGTTGTACCGCAGCATTGCTCTGCCATGGATCAAGCAATTAATTTTATAAGTTGCTGGAAATCTTTGAATCTCCTTTCTCCCTGCCGGTAAAACACGCTGACCCCGGATTTGCGCGACTCCAAGAACCCGGCGTCTTTAAGCTTCCCCAGATGGTAAGAAACCAGATTCTGCGGCAGGTCTAAGGCTTCGAATATCTCGCAGACGCAAAGCTCCTTATGCGCCTTGATCAGGCATAAGATCCGCAGACGGTTCTCATCTCCCAATAACTCCAGATCCTTTTTTAGGACTTTAATATTGTTCTGGGCTATAGCCCCATTTTCGCGGCACTTATCCACCATGGCTTCTATTATAAGCTAAAGCATAAAATATATCAATGCCTGTTGATATTTATGTTCTAGTGTTCTTTTACCCATACCAAAAATCATAGCTAATGTTAGCTATGATTTTATCCGCACGGGATGAGGGAATCGAACCCCCGAGTCCGGTTTTGGAGACCGGTGTTATGC
>CAYTAV010000104.1:0-1947 GCA_964435875.1 uncultured Gammaproteobacteria bacterium | reverse complement strand
GTACCGATGGTGGGAATCGAACCCACAAGGCTTGCGCCACACGATTTTGAGTCGTGCGTGTTTACCAATTTCACCACATCGGCCGGAATAAGCTGGACGGAGCCTATAATAATTCAAAGGCCAAAATTGCCAGCTTTAAATAAATTATATTAGAGCAGGCGTAAATTGTCAAAAGCCTTGATATAGTATATAATCAGATAAACGAACCGGGAATCATTTTTTGGATTTCCGCAATGTTAATATGGGAAAAATAATATCAATAGTCAATCAGAAAGGCGGAGTAGGCAAAACGACGACTGCCGTCAATCTCGGAGCCTATCTCGCGCACTTCGGCAAGGAAGTCCTGATCATCGACATCGATCCGCAGGCGAACGCCACTTCCGGGCTCGGTATCGACCACAGCGAGCTTGAACACGGCATTTACGAGGCACTGATCGGCAAAAAGCCGATCTTCGAAGTGCTCAAGCGCACTGTCCAGGACCGCCTGCGCATCGCGCCGTCGACCATGTCGCTGGCCGGTGCCGGCGTCGAGCTGGTCAGCGCTAAGGACAGGGAATTCATATTGCATAACCTGTTGAAAGAGGTGCGCGATGAATACGACTACATCATTATCGATGGTCCGCCGTCGCTCGGCTTGCTGACCGTCAACAGCCTGGTCGCGTCCGATTATGTGCTGATCCCGATCCAGAGCGAATATTACGCGCTCGAAGGGCTCGGACAGCTTCTTGAGACGATCGAACTCGTACAGAATAACCTAAAACCTGACCTCGAAGTGCTCGGTGCAGTCATCACGATGTTCGACGTGCGCAACAACCTTTCGCAATCGGTGATGGACGAGCTTTACAAGTTCTTTCCGAACCGCGTTTTCAGGACGATCATCCCGCGGAGCGTCCGGCTGGCAGAAGCCCCGAGCTTCGGACGTTCGATACTGCATTACGACAAGGACTCGAAAGGCGCCAAAGCCTACGAGCGCCTGGCTCGCGAGATCGAAGGCATCGGGATATAACAACCGCATTTATTATTCATATCGCATGGAATCTGAACATTTCATGCAATACCAATATGGCATCAGCCCTTGGCCGCGGGCTAGACTCGCTCATTCCCCAAAAAGTCAAGAAAGTCACGACCTCGACCGGCGAGTCGGTGTTCAGTGTGACCAGCGATTCCGACCAGGACCGCATACTGCATGTCTCGCCGAAACTAATAACCAACAACCCTGAACAGCCGCGCAAATCTTTTAACGAAGCGCAGCTTAAAGAGCTGGCCGATTCGATCAAGGAATACGGCATAATACAGCCGTTGATCGTGACGAAGAGGGGGGAAGGATATGAGCTGATCGCCGGCGAGCGGCGGCTGAGGGCGTCACGGATGCTCGGACTCGAAACCGTCCCCGTGATCGTGCGTGAAGCCGAAGAGCAGGAAAAACTCGAACTCGCCCTGATCGAGAATGTCCAGCGCGCCGAGCTTAATCCGATCGAGACAGCGATCGCTTACCAGAAACTGATCGACGAGTTCGGCCTTACGCAGGAAAAGCTCTCGGAACGCCTCGGCAAATCTCGACCATCGATCGCGAATTCCTTGAGGCTCCTGGGTTTGCCTGATGAGATCCAGGCCGCTTTGAGGGAAGGGAGGATCACGGAAGGCCATGCGAAGCTGATCGCCGGGCTTGACAGCGATGACAAGCGACGCGCGCTTTTCAAGCGCATATTGAATACCGGACTTTCGGTCAGCGACGCGGCAGTCGAGACGCGGCGCATGGGAGGGACAAGGAAAGCGCGCATCATGGAAAATCCCGAACTAAGGCCGTTTGAACAGGCTGTCCAGCGCTTCTTCGGGGCGAAAGCCGAGATCAAGAAGCGCGGCAAGGGCGGAACGATCATCATCCATTTCTTCAGCGACGATGAATTCCGGGAAATCATGAAAAAGGTTTCCTGACCAGATATTTTA
>CAYTAV010000103.1:0-2037 GCA_964435875.1 uncultured Gammaproteobacteria bacterium | reverse complement strand
ACCCCTCCCCGTACCCTCCCCTTGTAAAGGGGAGGGGGGAATATGGAGCTATCCAGCACCTTTATCAATGTAGGGTGAACAACCTTTTTTATCTTATAACTTCAAAGACTGGTGATCAGCCAGCGTCCGTCGGCGGATTTAGCGACTTTTATCAGGATCTCGATGTCTTTGGCGCCGAGCGAGAAATAAGCGGTGTTCGAGAATGTATAACCGGCTTGGCCGGTTTTTTCTTTCAGTCGCGCGCCGGACAATATTGACGCGAAATATTTGCGGCTGGTATCCGAGAGATGCTCGAGGGAATATTCGGCAGATTTCTTCATTTCCGGGGAAAAATTTTCGACCGCCGCGCCGATATCTCCTTGTGCGGCAGCCGCCGCCGTTCTCGCTAGAACCGCCTGCGCCGTACCGGCATCCGGATCCTGGCATGCCGGGCAAACCGCGACTAGCGTCCCGATAGGTATGGAAGCGATATCCTGCTCGCTGATGCCTAGTCCGCGTTTCGACATTACTTTCAGGGCTTCTGCCGGCCTCCCGAGATAATCAAGCGCGCCGTCAGGGACATTCGCGTAGTAAGCTTTGCCAGCGTCCCCGACATCGAGATAGATCCTGCCCCGCTTTGCCGGGTCTGTCAGGCAGCTGTTCGAGAAAAACGAGTGTTCCGCGCCGATCCCGAATCTTTTCATTATCTCGAAAGCCTGCGCGGGGCGCCCCAGGAAGTAGCGCTTGCCGTCAGCAGGATTCAAATACCAGGCTTCGCCGTGCGACTGGACCTGCAGGAGGATGCGGCCGGACAATCGGGACGCCAGGCTCTCTTCCGCATCGCTGGTTTCTGTAATTGCAATGAGGGCATAAGCGCCTGCTACTGTCAATAACAGAAACATGAAAAGCTTTATCTGCATAAAAGAATAGCGTTTCATAGACTTATGGATAGGATTTTGATACCATTATTATATAACTAATCTGAAAAATATGATTAAGAAATCAGTATACGGCATATTCATTATAGCATTATCCTATGTGTTTTTGAATTTATTCGTGGTCGGGGCTTATTGGAATTCAGCGAGCGCGCAGGCAGGTAGTATTCCATACCAGATCGGGCTGACAGGGGTGCAAATTATCGATTGTTATACGACAGGAGAACCTCCGGTATGTACGGGAGGAACTTTATGCCATGTCAGGGATGCGGCTAGATGCCTGCAGTATTCAGATGTATCCGGCACTCCCGCAGGGGGGATGGGCATGAATGCGCTTTTTAATAAAATGATGATCGCTCAAGCCGGATTGACTCCGGGAGGGGAGTTGATAGCAGGTGGCATGGGTCAGACCGAGATGGATAGCGGCATTTTAGCCTCCTGGGGCGGATGCGCCGGAGCATGCATCGGCAAGGTCGATACATATTCAAGGGCATTGGCTAGGCTATTCAAGGCCAATAAGTTCATTCTGGCGATGGTGGGAAAATGATTTATAATGTTGAGAGTCGAGAAAAAGTGATATTGTCATTTCGATCCCGTCCCGAGTCCTCGGGATCGGGAGAGAAATCCCTTATATTAATTATTTCCGCCGTCTAAGGGATTCCTCGCCTTCGGCTCGGAATGACAAAATAGAGGGTTTTTCTCAAGCCCCAATGTTATAATATTAAAAAATGCATTCTGGATTCCGGTTGGAATTTATCCGGCATAAGTTGCGTGACCGGAATGACAAGGGGATTACATGGATATCAGGCGCCAGACTATAGCCTTATGCCGTCAATACGGCATCAAGCCTGCCCGCAGCAAGGGGCAGAATTTTTTAATTGATGAGAAAGCATATGATGACTTAGCAGAGGCGGCCGAGCTATCAAAAGCTGATACCGTGCTCGAGGTCGGGCCGGGACTGGGCTTCCTGACCGCCAGGCTCGCGCGCCAGGCAGGGAGGGTAATCGCTGTCGAGCTTGACGACAAGCTGGCAGGCGCGCTTAGGGCCGGATTGATCGCGAACAAGATCGGAAATGTCGAGGTAATTAATGAAGATATACTAAAAATTCCCAATTTCCAAGAC
>CAYTAV010000102.1:0-2068 GCA_964435875.1 uncultured Gammaproteobacteria bacterium | reverse complement strand
TCGCCTCGAGCTTGGTCTTATACATGGCGCTGATCATCGCGTCATCTTCGAGGATAGTAATTTTTTTGGTCTGCGGCATATTATCCTTTTAAGAATTATGAGTTATATGATCATTTGAATGCCTGTGATTCGCGCCCTTTTATCGTCTGCTTGATTATTGCAGTAAAATTATATTAGAAATTAGCGGTTAATGCAATACCGATCGCATAACTGGGTTCGGCGCGTCTGTTCAAGGCATTCTGATGTCGCCCAGTTCATCCGTCCTTAGCGTCCTGATGCCTGCCCTGCCGAACCGCGTGATCACCCTGGGGCTTGGATGAGAGAAATCGTTGTCCTTGCCGACGGAAACGATAGCTATTTCCGGAGATGCTTTACGCAGGAATTCTTCCGTGTTGGAAGTGTCCGAGCCGTGGTGCGCGGCCTTCAACACTCTGACATCGATATTTTCCCCGGACATAGCGAGCGCCGCTTCGTCTTCGGCTTGCATATCGCCTGTAAAGAGGAAGGAGTCGCCGCCGCAGTCAAGCCGGGCAACAAGCGAAGACCTATTCAAGTCCACTGAGGAGCCCGCCTCATGCGGCGAGCGCGGATAAACGAACTTCAGCGCGCAGCCGTCTCCGAACCTGATATCCAGCGGGCGGCTGACCAAGATTTCGCGCGCGCCCTTTTCCCTGATCTTCGACAGGAAATGGCCATATACGCCGTTGTTCAAGCCAACCTCTGGATGCGCGACGTTCAGAACCTTGTAGCGGTCGAGGACATAGTCCAGTCCCAGCAGATGGTCGTCATGCGGATGCGTAAGGACGGCCAGGTCGATAGTGCGGTCGAAGAACGTGAGCTCGCGCCCGAGGCCTTCGAGCACTGTCCTGTCCGGACCGCCGTCGATCAGTATATTCTGCCCGTAGGGAGTCCGGATGCAGGCCGCATCGCCCTGGCCGACGTTGAAAAAAATGACTTCGAATCCGCTTCTCCGCCCTGGAATAAAACCCTGCCCTGCAATAACCGCCAACAACACGATGAACGATACCGCAAGGGTCAGGCTGAATATCAGGGTTTTTCTGCGCATCTTGCCTTGAGCCTTCGAATGGCTGGCATTATTGCAGGGAATTAAAATCGCTCTCGCTGATACCGAGTCCGAGGGAGCGCATCACCGAAAACGCGTCGGCGGGGCGCCCGAGAAAATAGCGCTTGCCGTCCGCCGGATTGACATACCAGGCCTCCCCGCGGCCTTCGACCTGCAGGAAGATCTTGCCTTTGTGGATTGCGGCACCGGGATCGGTCCTGGTTTTCTGCATCTTGAGCTTCGGATCATAGCCGTTGATCACCTCGCGGCCGTCGCCGTATCCGTCCCTATCCGTATCTGATGCTAGCGGATCGGTTCCGAGCGCTGTCTCGAGCAGATCGGGAAGCAGGTCCTTGTCGCTGTCGGGCGCGGAACTCCCCGCGAGCCCGATCGGGATTCCCGCAAGCGTCCTGTCGGCGGCGCCGATGCCGCGGGCGCGCATTACGGAAAACGCGTCGGCGGGGCGCCCGAGATAATACAGCGATTTCGAAGCATGATCGATATAATATGCCTTGCCGCTGGCGGCGATGCGGAGGATGATCTTGCCTTTGAGCTTCGTATAAAGCGCCAGATTCTTGACGTCCTGGCGGGCGGGTTCGGCTGAAGAGCTGTTCGAAACCCCTGGACCAGCGGCCGAAGTCGAGGATGCGTTGGTCGGAACCGGAGTCTTGGGGGGCGGTTCCAGCCGGATAGCCTTTATCGCGGACTTGACCGCCACGCCCATGGCGTTTTTCGAATACGCGTAATATTCATAATCTCCCGCCTTGAGCTTAGTCAGATATACTGTATGCCGGGTCTCGACCGTTTCGTTTCCGGCTTTCTCGAATTTTTCAACCCCGCGATTGCGATAATAGACGAAGCTGTTGGCTCCGATATCCGTATTCCAGCTGACCGCGATCTGCGCGGCGCGGGGGTCCGGGATCTCGGCCGGACCGGCCGTGATCTTCATATCGCCGGTCATCGGCATCGGAAAACTGTCTTCGGCGGTTGCCTTGAGGACGGTAC
>CAYTAV010000101.1:0-2132 GCA_964435875.1 uncultured Gammaproteobacteria bacterium | reverse complement strand
TTGATGCGGACTAGCTTTGTAACGCCGCGGAAGATGTTCTTGCCAAGCACGATCCCTTCTTCGGGAATATTTGTCGGGGCTGGCGCGCTACGCGCCATCAGCCAGAGGATGTTAGGTGTTTCGGTCCAACGCGAAGGCAGGTGGAACAAGCTCGCGAGTTCCTCCGTGTTGAGCAGGGCGCTGGAACGCTCATGGAAGCGCCGATAGATGAAATCCTGGATAACGCCGGACTCCCCTCCCCTATCCAGCTTGTTCAAGAATCCGTTCCCGTAATCATAATAGCTGTATTGTGAGAAGGCATTGGAAATATTGCCGAGATACAGCTCGGCCTTGCCTTTATCGCGCGCGCATATCACTATCCTGACATTGACATCAAGGCCAGCCTTGGCGTTCTTTTCTTCGATAGCTTTCAAGGATTCCTCCTCCATGGCGGAGAGCTGTCTTGGCAGCTTATTCAAGTTCCTCGGATCCCGGGCCTTATCATCGGCCTGCGCCGCGCGCACGAGTTCCATGACAGCTTTCCAGGCGAAATTGCCGGAAACGAGCCTTAAGGCTTCTGGCATGGTCCTGCCTTGTTTGACGTTCTTCACGAGCTCGCGCGCCTTCCTGTGCCAGCTGCCATAAGCGCTGCGTACGACATATTGGATCGCCATGCCTTCGTCATAGTCGAGTTTCGACATCACGTTGACGACCGAATTGAGCGGATCAACTTCCATTTTCTTATAAGTCCGGAGCGGGAAAACGAAATGCCTCTTGGTCCTTAATTTGCCTGCCGCGATGACCCCGTGCGGATTGAAAATGTTATAGTCGTCGACCTTCTCGACGGATGCCTCGGGATAATGGGCATGGACCTGCTGTTCGATATATGGACCAAGCTCGGGACCGACCGCAAGATAGAAATGGATCAGCTTTTCCCTGGCAACGATCTCGAACGAGACATGGTCGGATCTGCCGAATAACCAGGCTTTCAGCCCCCGTTCCGCACGCAGCCCGCCGATCGCAGTAAAAATTGTCTCGCCTGCAGCGATATCCTCGTGCAGCTGCTGGACTGTCGTTTCTTTATCCTTGTCGCCAGGCTTCTCTTTCGGTACTTTGACCAGGAATACGAGATGCGGAGAATGCCTCCTGGAAGAAAACCAGTAGTGCGCCAACGCCCGGGCCAGGAAGGTCAAAACCGCGAGAACGGCTGCCACAATAATCATGATGAACCAGCCGCTGATGGTTATCGCAACTTCTTCGCCCTGGCCGCCAGCATACCCTTCGCTGATTGCTGCGAGCTGGAATGACAGTAATAGCATGAAGAAATTATACAATAATATGACTGTTTTGTGAAATGCGCAATAGCATGGCTAGATACCCGGTGGTTGCATGCCGGCGGATAAAAGCCTTAGCTGCTTGCGCCATCCTTGACGCTTCATCCGGGTGATCCATGATGTATCGCATTTTTGCCATAAGATCATCTGCCTTTCCGGCTTCGAATGTGAGCGCGCGTCCTCTATCCGCCAGCTCCAGGACGCCTCCGATATCCGACGCGATCACCGGAACCTCGGCGGCGAACGCTTCGCAGATTGTCATCGGGGAATTCTCATAGCAGATTGAAGGGTATACCAGGCAATCCGCCCGAGCAAGGATCTCTAGAGCTTCCGAATGCGCCTTCCTGCCCTTGAATAAAACCTTGCCCCCAGCAAGCGACCTTAATTTGCTTTCAAGTGATCCGCCGCCGACGATAATGAGTTCGACATCCTGGAATTTGCCTTCGATCTTGGAAAATGCCGTGGTCAGCGTCTCGATCCCTTTATGCGCTTCCAGCTGGCCGACATAGACGAAGCGGAATTTACTCCTTGTTCTGTCCTCGAAGCCTTTAACGGAAGCTGGCTGCACGTCTAGGCATGCAATATCGGGGTTGACGGGATTTAGCATGACTAGCTTCTCGGACTTGCTGAAGAATCCCTGCTTGGCATGGAGATCCATGAGCCAGGCTGACGGAGCGATGACCGCGCCGGCTGAATCGAACAGGCGCCGACAGGCTGCTTGATACAAGCGCGCCCATATGCTGTCGAGCGCCCCTTCCTGGCCCTTGAGCATCAAACCCGAAGGATGCAGAAGCTGGATATCATGGCAGGTATGGACAT
>CAYTAV010000100.1:0-2206 GCA_964435875.1 uncultured Gammaproteobacteria bacterium | reverse complement strand
TCTCTCCCTGATATAAATCCTATATTTGATTCGGCTGGGATTATCCGCCAAAATAATAAAAAAGGATTGGAAGAACGAATAACGGCCGTAGCAATCCTTCAGGCTTTGATAATCATTCGATTTTTTGCTATTATAAAATATATAATATTCGTAAGGTTTTTGTCAAACATATGGAACGTACAACGAATGCAACAAGTCAGAAGCCGAAATCGATCTCTTGGGAGATACCTGAATACGACAATTATGAACGCGATAAGCGCTGGAATATTGTCGCGGGTTCGCTTGCGGTCCTGTTGATCATCTATTCTTTGGCTACGTATAACTTTCTTTTCGCTGTCATCATTCTGATCACAGGCATGATTTTCATAATGCGGCACGGAAAAGAACCACCAGTACTGGTCGTTTCCCTGACCGGAGAAGGCGTACGAATCGGCCAGAAAACATATGAGTATGATATGATCAAGGACTTCTTCATAGTCTATAAGCCGAGAATGGATATTAAAAAGATTTATTTCGAATTTAACAGCATTTTCCGCCATAGGCTTTCAGTGCCTCTGCGCGATATGAATCCCTTGCCAATCAGGGAATTTCTGCTACAATATTTGCACGAAGACACGGAGAGGACAAATCCGCCAATATCCGAAGGCCTGGCAAAACTTTTGAAACTCTAACTGCTTCTAAATATTGAACAATTTTTTTGTTCAATTTATTGTAATTTGCACTCATCCCGCCAGTGCGTATGCCCTTGTCGTTCAACGGATAGGACGCAAGCTTGCGGAGCTTGAAATCGAGGTTCGATTCCTCGCAAGGGCACAGGCATTGGCAGGCGGGGAACGCAAACTAACGGAGCTTGAAATCGAGGTTCGATTCCTCGCGAACTGATAAACAAAAACGCCCTTTTTCAGGGCGCTTTTGTTTATCAGTCTATCTTGGCTATCATCCTTTAGCCGCCACTAATCCGATCACCTTATCCGCTCCGCACGATTTCAGTATCCGCGCGCATTCTTCGAGCGTTGACCCGGTCGTTACTACATCATCAACGAGTATGATTGTCTTTCCGTTCAATTGCCCCCCGCTCCATCTGAAAGCCCCTTTGATATTTTCGGACCGCATATCCTGTTTAAGGCCTGACTGGGCCTTTCCCTGCTTTGTCCTTGTTAATCCATCCTTATTGATTTCCATTTTTACCAGGCAGGCGACCTGGACTGCCAACTCTTCTGCCTGATTGAATCCGCGCCATCTCAAACGCCTCGGATATAATGGCACGGGAACAGCCAGGGCGTGGCTGATCGTCCCGCTCTCCGACAGCTTAGCGGCCATCAAACGGCCTAACGGCTGGCTAAGCTGCCTTACAAAAGAGAATTTGAAAGCCCTGACCAATTTTTTGACGCTTGGATCGTCATAATAAGCAGGAATCAGGATGTCGTCAGCATGAACCTTGCGGCTGCAAATCGAACAATAAGCCGATTGTACCGAAGGCGATGCGCAAAATAAACAGGATTTTTGGTCGTATCTCTTGATCGAAAGGAAACAGCTTTCGCAAAAATAAGATCCTTCAGCGCCGCATGAAACGCAGTTTTTCGGGAATACCGCATCGATTACCAGCTCAAGGCAGGGTGATATCGATTTTATGGTTGCATCCAAAATGCTTTTCATAAATAAAATCCAACCTCTTGGGTTGGATAAGCGCGCTGAGATACCTGGTTTGCATAGATTATTTCTGGTATTCCTTCATCCATTCGAAAGAATCGACAAGCCAGGCGACTCCGGACTTTTTCAAACTTATTTCAGCATCCTGATAAAAGACCCTGGGCTGTGCGGCAGAGGCTTTGCTCTCGGACCTCTGCGTCACGACCCTGACTTTTGCCTCCACTGCTTGCTCATTAAAGCCTTCGCTCTTCGCGGACAGGGCTTTCGTGCTTATGCCGTAATACTTTGTATAATCCTCCCTCTTCTTAGCTTCTGTAGAAATGAAATTTTCGGCTTTCGTACGCATTTCACCGGTCATTTGCAATTTAAGATCCTCGATGTTCTCGAAATTCGCTTGATTGGAAAAGCTGCCGTATCTTTCAGCAAAGGAGGCTGCCAGCCTTTCAATGGAAGCAACAGCCGCTTCTTGCTTGATTTCCTCGGCTGCTAAGCCGGTTATTGGCTGCTTATTCTCGCTCGTCCCCAGCCCATTCTCAACTCCTCCTCCTGACGGCAG
>CAYTAV010000099.1:0-2430 GCA_964435875.1 uncultured Gammaproteobacteria bacterium | reverse complement strand
GCGGCTGGCTTTCCGCTATGCCCCTCCGTAATGGAGCGGAACTATCAGCGAAGGAGCGTCGTTCTTGGGATTATTGATCAATGATGAAACTGGATAAATAGTCATGAGGCCCGCCGCGGCTGGCGCGATCATGGATTTTAGCGCTCCGGAATCGCTGTTCGTATCGATCCAGGCTTGCTCGTCTTCCGCCTTCAAAATAGCCGGCATGCGGTCGTGCAGCTCGCCTACCCGCTCGTTTGCTGGTACGGTGATGATCGCAAATCGGATTACAGCACCGCCTTCTTCGCCGGCTGATTCCTGCCAGATGCCGGCAAAAGAAAACACAGACTTGTCCTCCATGATAATCCGGTACGGCAGGCGCCTATCACCCTCTCTCTTCCATTCATAGAATCCGTCGGCTGGTATCAGGCACCGCCTGTCCCTGAAAGCTTCGTCGAACATCGGCTTTGTGCCGAGGCTCTCGGACCGGATATTGATTAGGCCGTCGCCGCTGGCTTCGTCTTTCCAGGGCAGCGGCAAGCCCCAGATCGCCAGCGTGAACTGGTGGGGCGCGGAATTACGTACTATAGCCGCAGTCTGCGATGGGGCGATGTTGTAGCGGATCGGCAGCTTTGCCTGCTGATCATAGATATTATAACGCCCGTATAGCGTTTCGATGGGCGTAGTCAGCGAGAATCTTCCGCACATAAGGTTGGTTTTAGGTTCCTATAATTGTTATCATGATACAGAATTTATCTTGTTCTGGCAATTTTAATACCCCGCGATGCGGGGTATCATATATGAATCGGTTATCAGAAAGTGAAGATCGCGGATATGGTTTTATAAAGAGCGCTCTTGTTGGCCGCTTAAGCTGGCAACGTGGTTGCCATTTTTATTCGCCGTCGGATAGGCGAACTGCATCTGCATCCATCCGTGACCGTTACAGATGCAGTTCGCCGGATCCGAATCGGCAAGTCAGGCCTCAAGAGAAATTATAATCCGCGATCTACAATATAATCATATCAAATAATCGCCTTTCTGTCAATCGGCAATTCTGTTGATAAACGTCTCTTTTTATCTAATTTAAGATAAATATATGGACTGGTAAAAAACTATCGCCTATGCTAAACTGCTCCCATGCAGACAAAGGCCCTAAAAAGGCAGTCTAGCCGGGAATTGCTGACCGCCTTGATATGCTGGTTATTTTTCTTCATTATTTTTGCCTTTATCCCGCATATCCGGCCGATTGATGAATTCCTGCATATTCTGGCGAAAAAGACGCAAAACCCTGCTAGCACCTTTTTCATGCTCCATATCACGAATATCATCAGCCGCGAATGGCTGATCATGATCGCCGGAGTGGCCGCCACTTTGCTGATTTACTCCAAAAAACACGAACTTCTAATCCGTTTCAACATCTTGCTGTTGATCTCGATATTGATGACGAAAATAGCCCAGTCAGCGTTGAAAAGGGAGCGGCCTGTTGATGCATTCTTATTGATCGACGGTTACGGCTTTCCCAGCCTGCACGCCGTTCTGGCTACCGTGCTCGCCCTGTTCTTTTTCCTGCTAGTCGACGTATTCATTGAAAAAAAAGCTTTGCGGGCGGTCTTCAAGGCCCTGTTAGCGTTGGTCTGGCTGATGGTTTGCATTTCACGGATTTACCTTAACGTGCATTGGGCATCGGACGTAGTCGCCGGCATCTTCTTCGGCGTTTCATTATTCTACTTATCAAAATACATCGCTCTGAAATTTAAATTACTACAGCATTCTCCTTGATACATGTTGCTTAATACTTGATACATTTTATGCCACTATCGATCGGGATCATCGGCCTGCCGAACGTCGGCAAATCGACGCTGTTCAATTCCCTGACAAAAAAAGGCGTAGATGCCGCCAACTACCCTTTCTGTACGATCGATCCGAACGTCGGCGTTGTCAAAGTGCCGGACGAACGGCTCGAGAAGATCGCGTTTATCTCGAAGCCGAAAAGGATCATAAGCGCAGCGATCGAATTCGTCGATATTGCCGGGCTGGTCAAAGGCGCGCATAAGGGCGAAGGGCTGGGCAACCAATTCCTTGCGCATATCCGCGAGTGCGACGCGATCTGCGAGGTTGTGCGCACCTTCGAGAGCGCCGACATCGTGCATGTCAGCGGCAATGTCGACCCGGATTCAGACCGCGAAACGATCGCGCTCGAACTGGTCTTCGCTGACCTCGCGACTGTTGAAAAACGGCTGGACAAGCTCGGACGCGAGATCAAAAGCGGAGACAAGCGGGCGATCGCATACCACGAACTGTTATCAAAGCTAAAGCGTGAACTCGAGGCGGGGCGTCCCGCACGCTCGCTCTTCTATACCGAAGAAGAGCAGTCCATGATCCGCGAGCTCGGACTCTTGACCATGAAGCCGATCATCTACGTCGTCAACGCCGGCGAACCGGGCGCAGAGC
>CAYTAV010000098.1:0-2470 GCA_964435875.1 uncultured Gammaproteobacteria bacterium | reverse complement strand
AAAAATTATCAGGTACGGGCTGCTTATCGCGTTGATCGGCGGAGCCGTTTTTTATTTTACAAACAGGCAGGAGAAGCCGGTCGAGTACGCGACAGTCAAGGCCGTCAAGGCGGATCTGGTCCAGACAGTAAGCGAGACAGGCACGGTCAAATCGGCCGAATCTTTCGAATTAAAATTCCCTAATACCGGGATCATCGCCTCGACATCCGTCAAGACCGGCGACCGGGTCACGGCCGGCAAGGTGCTCGCGGAGCTTGATTATAAAGCGCTTTCCATCCAGGAACGCGACGCGCTCGCGAACTTGAATTCGGCGAAAGCCCAGCTCGCCAAACTGCTTGCCGGAGCGACCGCCAGCGAAAGGAAGGTCGCTGAGACGAGCGTCGCTTCCGCGAGGGCCGCCTATGAGCGGTCGGTCAAGGAAAAGCAGTCCGCCGAAGCAACGGTCAAGGAATCTATAGCGCAGGCTAGCAGCCGGCTGGCTGACCTTAAGAGCGCGGCGGTCGATACGGCGGAAGAGCAGGCCGTAGCCGTCGCACAGACAAGCCTTGGCACGGTTGTCGCTACCTACAAGAATACTATGCAGAATAGGCGGGACAGCGCCCTGCTCACCGCTTCAGACAAGGTGACGGCGGCATATGTTGCGCTGGATGACGTCCGCAAGATCCTGGAAAACGACACGACGGCTTTCAAGAAGGTTTACAGCGCAAAGAATTCGAGCCTGCCGCAGGCGACGAAGACGAGCTATGAACTGGCCAAGGAATACTGGGCGTCCGCCTCCGCCGCCATCGGTGCAGCCCAGGATTCGGAAGAGAAGGCGGACGTGCTAACCGCTTTAAATCAAAGCATTATTTTCATAACCCAGGCGGGCGAAGCGCTAAAATATTGCTTCCAATCATTGGAAAGCACTGTCACGTCGCTCGATTTCTCGCAAACTTCGCTTGATGCCTACAAGGCGACGATCAGCGCGGATATCACGGTAGTAAATACAGGCCTTTCAGCGGTCAAGACCGCAGAACAATCCTACCAGGATTCCCAGCTATCTTACGATACCAACCTGGCAAATGCGCAGGAAACTCTGAGGCAGGCGCAGGCCAATAAAAGCACAGCGCTGACCAACGCACAGAACGCGCTCTCTAGCGCCAAGCGGAGCGGGGACCAGCAGCTGACTGCCGCCGCGACCAAGGTCGAATCGGCCAAAAAAGCGCTCGATTCGGCGGAGGCCGACTTCGCCCGGATAACGTCTAAGGCCGAGAGTTATGATATCGCTTCAGCCCAGGCCAGGGTCCAGTCCGCCCAGGCCAGCGTCGATTCCATCCGCAACCAGATTGATAACAGCAGGCTAAAAGCCCCGGTCGAAGGAGTCGTGACCGATGTGCTGTTCGACAGGGGCGAGTACGTATCACCGGCCAATACAGTCGTGACAATGCTCGGCAAGAACGATTTCGAAGTCCGCATCGATATCAGCGAATCAGATATAAAGAAAATCAAGATCGGCGATCCCTGCGAAGTAACATTTGACGCCTTCGACCAGAGTGATATAGTCTATGGAACAGCATATTTCATCGATCCGGCACAGACCGTCATCCAGGACGTGGTCTATTACGGCGTCAAGGTCAGATTCTATTCGGAAAACGACCTAGCTCAGGCAGGCATCAAGCTCGATGCGGCAGAACTGGCGAACTACAAGATGACCTTGGGTGCGATCAAATCCGGCATGACCGCCAACGTGACAATCAAGACGGCTGAAAAGCCGGAAGTGATCGCGGTGCCGTCGCGCGCGATCATCGATAAGGGGCCGAAAGAGAGAATCGTCCGCGTGCTGATCGCAGGCGCACAAGAGGAAAGGGAGGTCGAAACAGGCCTGCGGGGAGACGGCGGTATAGTAGAAATCGTGTCCGGCATCAAAGAGGGCGACCTCGTGATCACAGGCGTCAGGAGCGGCGAGAAATAACCGGCGTTCAAACAACTCTCGAATCAAGATATTCATAATTTCAAATAAAGCTATGTCGCAGGAACAACCATTCGCACAAGCAAGCCTTGAGCACGAAGTTCATGGGAGGGCGGACGAAAACATCAATCAAAAGAGCTCCCTGATGGCAGAGACCGGCTATACGCCGGAAGAGATCGAACGGATGCAGCCAGCCGTTAAGGTGATAGAAGATATTGCCGCCAGGATTCCGGAGAGCGATATTAATAAATTGGGTTGGTTCAAGGAAGCGGCTTAGTAAAATTAATATCCAAATAAAAAATATGCACGATGAAATAAGCTACAAGGACAAACTCGACGGGATAGTGGACGCCTGCGAAAAGCTTACTCCGAAGCAGAAAGCGTTATGGCACCTTTTTTCGTTCTATGCATCCGAGGACGAGAATGAGGCGCTCTACGAGGTAGCCAGCGAAAGCGAAAGGAACCTGGTATTCCTGACGACCCATCTTTTGGAAAAGGTGCGCCAGCTTTACGAAGAAAAAT
>CAYTAV010000097.1:0-2481 GCA_964435875.1 uncultured Gammaproteobacteria bacterium | reverse complement strand
AATTGTCAACGACCAATTTTTACCGTTTCCGGTACCGGTCGCCTTGGCGTAATGACGCAAGACGACCGGTATGGGAAACGGGATTCCTAAGGCGCGATCAACCGCGAGCGGGAAAGCAGTGCATCAAGTTCGGCGCGGACGGACGGCGATTCAGCGATCTTACCCTCGGCCGCGATCGCCGGCTTCGCGACGATCATGAAATCATAGCCCTGCCTCATCTCCGGCTCTTTCAGCCTGGCCGCTTCGCGGATGATCCGTTTCACGCGGTTCCGTTTGACCGCGCTTTTAGCCACCTTCTTGCCGGCCACGACGCAGTAGCGATTGTGAGGCAGGCCGTTCTGCAGGTACTTGATCATCAGCAGCCGGCCATGGGAATAGCGCCCGTCCTGCATGACGCGCTCGATCTCCTTTTGTTTGGCCAGCCTATTGTGCCTTTTGAACATGGTTACTTTTTAGTAAAAAAACATTTTGGTTATCGTGAAATTATAGCATAATTAGAATATTAAGTCAAGAATTTAATAAAAAAACCCTGTTTTTACAGGATAAATGACATCTTGCCAGGAAACTGGGTTTGTGAGATAACTAAAAAAAGAGTTTAGGCGGTAATATTATGGCAAACGAGCAGCAATATTTTTTCGTGCTGGGATCGCACCCGGCATTGTCCATCGCGGAAATTACGATTTTACTCGAACGCGCAATTTCAGGGGAATGCCGGTTATCAGACGACAGTCTAGTGCTGGCCGCTCACATCAAGGGCGAAATTGATGCCGACAACCTGATGCGCAGATTGGGAGGGGCGGTGAAAATCGGAACAACAATAAACAATTTTAAATTCCCAGTTTCCAATAAAATTTTCAATACGGAAATCATCAGCCGGGTTAGATGCCTGCATGATTCGGGGAAATTCTATTACGGCTTCTCTTTGCATGGCGATTGCGCGATCGATATCAAGCCAGCCGCTATGCAGATCAAAGAGGCGCTTAAAGCGGAAGGGACCAGTTCGAGGTGGGTTACCTCAAAGGCAAGCCAGCTCTCAAGCGTCGTTGTCGAGATGAACCGGCTCGTTTCGCGTGGCGCGGAGTTCGTTATCGCCCGCTTCGGGGGCAGTTTGATGCTCGGCAGGACGCTTTCAGTCCAGCCCTTCCGCGAGTTATCCGCGCTCGATTACGGGCGGCCGGCGCGCGACGACCGCTCGGGCATGCTTCCGCCCAAGCTGGCCCGGATCATGATCAACCTAGCCGGCGCACCGCAGTCGGGAACTATCCTCGACCCCTTCTGCGGATCCGGCACGATCCTGACCGAAGCAACCTTGATGGGATTTGATAACCTGATCGGTAGCGATATCTCGGGAAAGGCCGTTGAAGACGCAAAACGGAATATGGAATGGACGACGGAAAAAACAAAAAGTAAAAAATCAAGAGCAAGAATAATACTTGCAGATGCGAGGACAATATCAAAACAGGCCGAGCCGGGATCGATCGATGCGGTCGTGACCGAGCCCTACCTCGGCCCGCAGAGAGGGAGGTATGAAGCGCGCAGCGTCGCGCGGGAGCTCGAGGGGCTGTATACCGAAGCAATCAAAGAATCTTTTAAAGTTCTAAAGGCTGGCGGCAGGGCTGTTATGGCTTGGCCGCTATTCAGGGATGCCAGGAACAGCGGTTTGACCGAACTAAGGCCGGAAATCGGCGGTTTTAGGATCATAGACCCTCTGCCGCCCGCCATGGCCAATCGCGGACTTCCGGGCGTTACCAAGCGCAATACATTGCTATACGGCCGCCCGGATCAGAAAATCTGGCGCGAGATCGTTGTCCTGCAGAAATGAATAAGCAATCGTTCGTTAACGTTGATGCGGCGTTATCGTTCTGCACAAAGAAATTACACATTCATATTGATGCTCCTAATTATTGCCATGGCAAGAAAAAGGAGTATAAAATTTTCATCCGGCCGCCTGCACGAATAGCGATTGCCAGCAGGCGGGCGAGGGGTAACGGGCTGGAAATCGCCTTATCTGCCGATAAGGAAATGGCAGATATCGCCGTCGCGGATCTCGTAATCCTTGCCTTCCGTGCGCAGAAGGCCTTTTTCTCTCGCGGCTGCTTCCGTGCCGCAGGCGAGAAAATCTTCGGTCGAGACGACCTCGGCTCGGATGAAATTCTTCTCGAAATCGGTATGGATAACGCCAGCGGCCTGCGGAGCCTTTGAACCGCGCTTGACGGTCCAGGCTCGCGTCTCATCCGGTCCGGTCGTAAAAAAAGTAATCAGTCCTAAAAGTTCATATGAGGCGCGGATCAGCCTGCCAAGTCCGCTTTCCGCTATGCCGAGCTCTTTTAAGTATTCTTCCTGCTCTCCATCGGGCAGGGCGGCGATTTCTGCTTCCAGCAAAGCATTAATCGGGATTACCTTTCCATCCCAGCCATCCGGAATGCGCTCTGCGCCCGGTTCGCCGGCGTTGACGACGTAGATGATCGGCTTCATGGTCAA
>CAYTAV010000096.1:0-2560 GCA_964435875.1 uncultured Gammaproteobacteria bacterium | reverse complement strand
GAGATGCCGGTCTTGATCCAGGCAACGAGCTCTCCGGTGCTTGAAGAGTATTTTTCCCTCTGGTAGTTAAGGAGCGTACTTCCGTCCGACGCTGTGAAAAGGATGTCTCCTCCGGTAGAGGAGGCGACGTGTCCGCCGAAGGAGGTGTATTTGAGGTTCGCGTCCGTGGTCGTGGCCAGCACGACGAAATCCGAGGTCGTGGTCGCACACTGCGAGGATTGTATCGTGACCGTCTTGCGGTACCCCCAGTTCGAGCTGTACCAGGGATCGAGATGCCCGTAAGCACCGCGGTCGCCGAAGGCTTCGATGAAGAATTCTCCGTCAGTCTGAGGAGCATAGGCGATCTTCGCCCTATAAAAATGCGTCGCCCCAGCTTCGATCTGGTCGCTTGCCTGCTTCCCGTATGCAAACCCTTTGACGTCTTTCCTCTTGATATCCGGATTCTTAAGCCGCTCCAGGTTATCCGCTTGGTCCAGATCCCCGACCTGCACACCTCCCTCTTGATACCCTCCAATCCGCTCGATCCCCTCCAACCTCCTCTCCCTGTCCTCGAAAAGAAAAGCGATATTGGCGTCCTGGTCCCTGTCCGTCCGGTTGGTCACGCTAAAATAGACCTCCGCGCTATTGAAGCCGAAATAGGTCTTCTGGTCCGTCTGGATGACAAGCCCCTCCCCTTCGTTGTCGTCCGTCCAGGCAAGCGGGATCGGCTTCCCTTCGACAACGACCTCCTTAGGCAGTTCTATTTCCAAGATCTTGGCCGGCCTGTTCGATGCCGAAAGGTAATAAAAGCACCCGACCCCAGCAATCAGGACCAGGACGATTTGCAGCTTATGATCGCGCAACAAACTCATGGACGGAAATGATCAATATGATCAACTAACTTAAGAATTTTTTAATATTCTTTGGGTTTTTATACATCCCCTTAAAAGGGTACCGCCTTAAGAATTTTACTTCTCCTCGACGATCGACCAGTCATAAGTCTTGCCAAGCAAGGGCTGGCCGGACAAGAGAACGTTCGGGTCGGAAAAACCGAGCTTTTCGAGGTCGATGCGGTATTTTCTCGGCCGGACGGTCTCGGTCTGCGGACGGCCCTCCTCCATCTCCTCATAGCGCTTCTTCTCCTCCTTTGGCAGGTCGTCATAATTCGCGGGACGGCGCGCCTTGATCTCTTTTCTCGAAAGCTTCCTTTCTTCCTGCTCGACAAGCTTCGCTTTTTCCTCGTCGTTCAAGTTCATTTTCAGGATCAGATAGCTTACCTGTTCGGTATTCGACCAGGAATGCCCGGCTTTCTGGACCACCAGCACGTCGCCGGCTTTCATGGAGGTGCGCATATCCTCTACCGGATCGGAATTATGCTGATCCCTGACCTGGACCGCGATCTCATAATCCTGTTTCGGCTGATCTTTGCCAAAACCGCCTTTTTTCATGATCAGGGTGACGCCGGCCGCGATAACTACGAGCGCAATCACGAGCAAGGTTAAAACCTTTTTTGAAAACAGTCCTCTGATGTTTTTAGCCCGGTCAAACGGGATGCGATCCATCAGATTTTTCTTTTCTTCCTGTCCCATATTTTTTATCAGCGCCGCAATGCGGTTCCATACCGCAAAAACGACTAAAAATTAGCCTTATATTAAATAATATTCGGTTATCATCTTATCCCCAGATATGCTTTGATTATATCAAAAAAACCGTTGTCAGGCAACGATTTTCCGGTCCATATTATGACATGAATACAAGGGCAAATGCAAAATAAATTCTTACAAAAAATTCGTAAGAAATCTTGTTTTAATTATCCTTGTTCTTGCGGCCAACATACTTAATACTTGATACATTATACATAATACAAAATACCAAACCTTCATGCTCATCTGAATTTCACGTTCCCGCTCCTTAGTTTAAAAGAGCCTGATCCGCGGTATTTCGGATCGGATTTCATGAATGTGAAGAAATTGCCGGGTTTCGCGTTTTCTGTCAGGCCGTAACTGTTAGTCGAGCTAGCGCTAATCAGATATTTATGCCCGATCGTCCAGGGGATGGCCGAGGAATTGTAGCTCCAGGTCGTGGTCCCGACGGAGGCAAGCCAGACCTCGGACGTCGAATTCCAGTCCGAGCCGTTCCACCAGCGCGCCGTTCCGATCGTGTCCTTGATCGAGATCCGGACGGCGTTCAGCGACCCGGCGGTCGGCACGGCAGTGCCGCTGATGCTTGCGAGTGCGGTCTTGTAATCATTATTCTCGGGCACGCTGACGGACGCGCGCGGATTGCCCGAAAGAGTCGTGAATTGCTTGACTTCGCCGTAGGTCGTCGTGCCGTTCGAAAGCGTCGCGTACGAGCGGATATAATAGAGTGTATCGAAAGCGAGCCCCGTGATCGATGAAGTATATGCTCCCTGCGAGGACTTTGACCCGAGCCGGCTCGTATAGGCTACGTTGATCACGGGGGTCGAAGAGGTCGAGCTCCAGACGTGGCCGTGCTGGGATATCGAGAACGGGCAACCCAGGTAATAGTTGCCGTTCCCGGTCGCGGTCGTCAGGCCGACGTCCGTCGCGTCCTGGGTCGA
>CAYTAV010000095.1:0-2649 GCA_964435875.1 uncultured Gammaproteobacteria bacterium | reverse complement strand
CGAGCTCGAAGAACTCGTCTCAGTCATCTCCCGCATGCTGGCGGATAGATTCAAGTTTTGATGACTTCCTGATTATAACGAAAAAAATTACCACTTACATATCTGATTATTTTCTTATTTGTTCTGTTATAAGCTAAGTGCCATTTCTTAAAAATATTCCATGCCGTCAGGTAAAGCTTGAAAGAGTATTTTTAAAATATTGATAAATAAGCTGGCGTCCGACATAACCGAACATTAAAAAAGCTGCGAAATATCGCAGCTTTTTTATGAATCCTGGAAATATCTTATCTCTTCGCTCCTGAATAGGCGATCGCCCGGACGATATTCCAATCTCTGGTGCTGGCTGCCTTCCGGCCGTAGATGCTCTTGAATATGCTGCCCGCCTTACTTTCCGCAGAGCCCGACCTGACAGTCGGACGCAAGCCATAAGCAATGATCTTAACTCCGTTCTTATCGATCGAACTCGCGTCCAGCGCACTGCGCCGGTAAATCTTCCGGAATTCCTCACGGGCGGCGGTCTCAGCCTGGTTGTTGCCGATCGTGGGCCATCGGCCGTTCGCGATCTTGATCACATCCTGCCATTCTTCATCGGTAGTCGGGAGCTTGCCGAAGCCTAGCTGATAAGAGCTCAATACCCCCGCTCTCTCACCAAGGCCGTGCCTGACTGTCGAAGGGGTTCCGTAATGCAGGAAAGCGGCGATCCTCTGCTTTTCCTGTTCTGATAGCTGGGAACTGTAAAGATAGGTCAGGTTCGCATAATATTTCTGCCCGGTCTTGGTCAAGGGGACCCTCGCGTTCCTTTCCATTATCAGATCGGCTTCCGATTCGCAGGCTGACTCGATCTCGTCGGAATTGAGGCCGGCGAAATTCTTGTAGAAGATGATGTTACCGGCTGTATATTTGATCTGCACCGCGTTCTTGCCGGCAAGCGGTTTGGCATAGGCTTTCTTGATCTTCGAAGCGTTCTGGCTCTTATCGTAGGAGTATATGCCATAGTAATAGTACTTTCCGTTAGTCAGGCCTGTGTCGGTGAATTCCTGCTCGTTGCCTTCGTAGATTACAGGGTAGCTCACCCTCGCTTGTGCGGCTTTCAGAGAACTTGACAAGCTTTTCTCGCTGCGGACAACGAACACCCTGACGAAATCCGGCTCGATCGGGTTGATCCAGCGCAAAGTCACCTGGCTGTCAGCCGGAAAAGCGTAGAAATATTTGATCCTTTGCGGGGCAGTCAAGTCCGGCAAGGTCGTCGTGGCTGATGAACCCAGGGTTGTAATGCTCGCAATATTGGAGATGTCCGACCAATGGCCGGCTTCATCCTTCGACTTGATGGCGAAATAATACGTCGTTTCCCGATTCAACCCGATAACATCATATGAAAAAGCCGTACCTGCAACGTCCGGCGTCGGCTCGCCCGAGAGCTGGCTTGATGACCCCCAATTCTCTTCCGATATCATCGCTGTGCCGGATCTTAAATCGAAAAGCGCGACAGTACCTGTCTGCCCGTCGTCTCCAGGCGCCGTCCAGGTCAGGCGGACCGAATTCTGGGTGATATCTGCGCCGGCCAAATCACCGATCGCGGCAGGGGGTGTCGTATCCGGTACTTCTGCGGCTAAGGTCGTGAAGGTCTGATCGACCGAATAAGCGGTATTGCCGGACTGGTCGTCCAGCCGTACGCGGTAATGATACCGGGTCTGATCAGACAAGCCTGTCAAGGTGATACTGCTGGCCGTCGTCAACGCATCGGTCCCGGCCGTACTGCCATAACTGCTCGTCAATCCATATTCGATATGAGCGAAAACCGCTTCGTTCGTAGCCCAGCTGATGACTGCCACCGAGGTACCGATTTCAGACGCCCTTACAGATGAGATGGCTGGCGGAGTCGTGTCCGCCGGCGCAGACACCGAGAAATTGATGACTAAATCATCGCTATTGGCATTGCCCGAAGGGTCAGCACAGCGGACATAGTAAGTGTATGTAATTCCGTTCTGCAGTCCGCTGATCGGCGTAGAATGATTTGTTGCGCCTGTCGTACCGAATGCAGCAGCCATTGAAGAATAAGCTGTTCCTGCCGTTGTGGAGTAACGGCAAGTGGCATTTTCGTTCGTAGAAAGTGCCATTGTCGTATAAGTCGTTCCAGCGGCCAAAGCTCCGGCGGGCGACCCGTTCGAGCGGGCGGGCGGCGTCGCATCAGCAGCGGCCTGGATATTGACGGTCGCGCCTTGCATCGTGCCGATGACATTGCCTGTTGCTCCGATAGCCGATGCTTTTGTGTTCGATGTAAAGTTAATATTGGCGGTTCCTGCCGATGTCTTAGCCCGGAAGCTGAATACGGCAACTTCGGCCTGGGTCGTCACGCCGGTCGCATTGTCAAGAGCGCAACCGAGGGTGATCGAGGCTGTTCCAGCCGTGTTGTCGATCGTCGGTCCTGCGAGCCGGTTCGGGAATGAGTTGCCCTGGCTGACGCCAGCCAATTCCAGCAAGGCTGGATTAAAACTTATATAGAGTTCCGCAGCCGTTATGCCCCTGCTGTTCGGGATGATTGACGCGGTCAGATTAAATGACTGGCCGGCAGTTATTGTCTGGGAAGCGGGAGAAAGTTGGAGAGTGCTGGATGCCAAGATCACCGGGGCGGCCTGCGTCGTAGCCGCG
>CAYTAV010000094.1:0-2674 GCA_964435875.1 uncultured Gammaproteobacteria bacterium | reverse complement strand
GAGGCGACGACGACGCCGATCTATCGTTCAGTCAGCCCGGGAGTGACCTCCGCCCTGCAGTGCGGGGGCGGTTCGGTCGGCATGGCTATATCCGCAATAACCGGAACTTCCAATTTCCAATCTCCAATTTCCAATAATATAGGAGTTGGGGATGCAATAGTTTATAATAGCTCAAGCTCGATCGCATTCATATCGGGACGGTCCATATCAACGCAATTCTCCGTTCGCTCATCATCCGGCGGCGCACCGACAAGCATCTCAACCACGACGACCTGGTGCATCTTCCGCGCCTACACTTCGCTCGACAACGCCGTCGGAAGCACTAACGGCGGAACTGAGAACGCGGGCATCCCTTCGGCTGTCCGCAATTTCGATACTTTCTCGGGCGGGAAGAATATCGCCCTGTCCAGCGAGCAATGGAACGTGGCCTGCTATGCCTCGACTTCGCCCGATACGACGGCTGTTACGATAGATGGATGGACGACGTCGGCTACCAACTACCTCAAGATCTATACCCCGACCGCGGCGACTGAGGTCGGTACGAGCCAGAGGCATGCGGGGAAGTGGGATGATGCGAAGTATAATTTGATAGCATCGGCTGGATGGAGCGCAATTTTAACCATTTATGAAAATTATGTCAGGATTGACGGCTTGCAGGTGGCAAATTCGGTTGCCCGGGCTAATCAGCCTTATGAAATAATGATATACACTGCAGATTCAACGGATAGTGATATTCAGATTTCAAATAATATTTTAAAGACAACTGGCACAGGTACTTTTGATGATAATTCATGCGGTCTATTTTTGATAGGGGGGGTAAATTATAATATTTGGAATAATATAATCTATGATACGAATCGCGGAATTTCCTTGCCGTATAAAATTGCTGCGCTGAGTTGGAATATATATAATAATACTATAATTAACGCTGCCTATACCGGGTTTAATTCCAATGGTGATGGAAGCGTAGTTACTAGAATTTATAACAATATAATTCAGGGTGTTTCGAGTGAAGGGAATTATTCACTTATTACTGGCACATATTATTCAGGAAACAATATTTCTGAAGACATGACGTCCCCTAATTCAGGATCATCCGATTGCGATGGGCATAGTTGCCGGAATCAAATTGCACTCTTTGTCGACGAAGCCAATAACGATTTTCACCTTTCACCCTTCGATACCGCCGCAATGGACGCAGGAACCTCGTCAGTCCTAAGTTCCGGCCTGACAGGAATAGAATACGACATAGACGGGGATGCAAGACCGGCTTATGGAGTCGATATCGGCGCAGACGAAGGCTCGGCCAGGGCGGAGTTCGTTTCGGTCGTCGATCCGGGCGGGACAGGAGATTATTCTTCGCTCTCCGACTGGCAGTCGGCCGTGCACGCCGACCTGACGGCCTCGACGACCAGGGTCTTCTCCTACGCGACCTCGACCTTCAACGGGTTTATCCCCGACGGCAGCAGCGTGGTCGGGCTGACGTCCGGGGCTGTCGCGACCGCGACGCACCAGACCGCGACCGCGACGCCCGGCGCGGCGTTCAAACTGCTCCTGACGAACATCTCGGGCTCGTTCCTCGCGGGCGAGAAGGTTTATATCCAGGGTCAGGCTACGACCTCCAATTATGTTTATCTTTCGAGCTACGGGGCGGCGCCGATCGCGGTCGCCAAATGCCGGACGACGGACGGAAGCGCGGATACGGCGGCAGTGAATATAACCGGCTGGACGACTAGCGCGGACAATTATATCAAGATCTGGACCGACCCGAGCGAGGATTACAGGCATAGCGGGATGTGGGACGAGGGGAAGTATAAAATGGAGGTCGATAGTATAGAGGGCGATATTTTGAGCTTGAGAGAATCGAATCTGGTCATCGACGGCTTGCAGTTAAAAGTCGAGGGCAATTACAGCGTAGCGGCTATGTACGGATATTTAGGAAACGCTTCAAACATAACCATTAAGAATAACATTATCAGGAATTCCGGAAATTCATCCAGCACCTATAATTCAGGAATAAGGGGTTTTGTGGATAACTATGGCGATATCGTTATCGTTAATAATGTCATTTACGATTTTAAGAACGGGGGAATCGAAACGACAAATTCTGTCCAGGGTAATTCTTATGCTTTCAATAATACAATATTTAATTGCGGGGATATCGGCGTTAAGGACGGATATGGAGATATAATCGCTATTAACAATCTCGCATACGGCAATACAGCCAACTACAGCGGCTCGTTCAACAGCTTGTCTGCAAATAACCTTTCCGGCCCGTCGCTATCCGACGCGCCGGGAAATAGTCCGCAGAACGCCAAAATCATAATTTTCGCTGATGAAGCCAAGGATGACTTCCATCTTTCGGAGACGGATACTTCCGCGCGTAACGCAGGCACTTCTACTTTCCCCGGGATTGCTTCGTCGCTATCGCTCCTCGCAATGACAGAGGGTATTGACGGGACTGCGCGCGGAGCCGCTTACGACATCGGGGCGGATGAGGTTCCGACGGAGTATATAAGCATACTGAAAGACACGGATCAGAACGCGGATTATCACATATTGGCAGACTGGGAGGATGCGGTCGAATGCGACCTGACGGCAAGCTCGACGCGCGTTTTCAGCGGTTATCTGACGGGCAGTTTGAGCGAGAATGATACAGTCGGGCTCATTACTG
>CAYTAV010000093.1:0-2713 GCA_964435875.1 uncultured Gammaproteobacteria bacterium | reverse complement strand
AAACGAGCAGAAGGATGCATTTATCGCCCAGATGCCTCTCGAGCTAGCGATCATTTCAGTCTGCGCCGACCGGACAGCCGAGCAGGGCGGACGCAACGCTATGAACGCTTTAACGCGTCCGGCAGACAATGCACCAGCCGTTGGCCGCCCTCCAGCAGAAAAAGCGGGGGATAAATCCGATTTGATGCCAGGCGTGACGCTGGAACAGATAAGCGAACGCTGGAACGAGGTGCTGGCGCGCGTTCTTAAGCACAATCATTCGCTATCGTTCATTTTACGCGCTTGCCAGCCGAGATCCGTGCGCGGTCATGAGCTCTGCCTAGCATTTAAATACAAGCTTCACAAAGAAAGGCTCGACTCGCCGAAGATAAAAGAGCTGGTGGAAAATGTCCTTAAGGAGATGTTTGAGTCGCCGCTCCGGATCGAAGCAGTGATCGACGAGACAATCGAGGCGCGGGAGACTGCTGTCGCTGGAGTTGACAGTCTGGCTGAATCAGGGGAGAATATCAACAGGGAACCCGGCGTTCCGGGCGAAACGAAGGATCAGGGGGATGTCATATCTGCTTTGATCAGGACTTTCGGCGGGAAAATAATCGATTAGGATAACAGCTTGGATTCTTGATATTTTCAGGCGTTTCGGCCAGGATTGTCCGAACGGATATCGATAATCGCCGTCCGTGAACATGCGCCGGCGCTAAAAGAATGTCATGTTCATTGCTCGGAGGGAATTTCGGAGGTCGTCTAAAGGTAGGACATCAGGTTCTGGCCCTGAGAATCGGGGTTCGAATCCCTGCCTCCGAGCAATGGACGGGACGCTTGACGGGCCGATATCCGGGAAAACTTTTATTTTCCAGGCACAAACGGCTTTTGCCTGCTGTCCGATTGATAACGGGTTTTGTCTCAGTGTACGATGATACGCGGACTTGGTTCGTTCAGCGGGACTTGAATATTCCGCTTTTTTTGTTAAAATAAAATAAAATGCAGGAAAAATATTTTATACCGCAAGCATGACTTTGAGGACTTATTTGGCCATGATGGCCGCTGGCAGCCTATTCTGCTGGGCACTGTTTACTTACAGTTTATTCTTTATTGATCCTGAAGTTACGAACTGGGCGGGTTTTGCGTTATTCTATGCGTCTGCATTCCTGGCGCTCGTCGGCACGACAGCGATTTTCGGTTTTTTATTGCGTTTCGTAATCATGCGCAAAGCGCTGGCCTTCCGTCTGGTTGCTGATGCCTTCAGGCAGTCTTTCCTGTTTTCCACTCTCGTTGTAACGATCCTTTACCTTATGTCAAAACAGCTTTTCAGCTGGACGAATTCGATTTTGCTGGCGGTCGGGCTAGCCGTTTTGGAATTCTTTCTCGTAAGCGGGAACGGCGCCCAGGAATGAATCGATGACCAGGTGTCGATTTAAGAATATATCATATGCACGAACAGCTTGAAAGACTAAAGAACGAAGCTATGTCCGCAGCCGCGAAAGCGGAAGATGTCGAACGCCTCAAGGAGGTCGAGACATCTTTCATGGGGCGCAAGGGCAGGTTTACAGCTTTTTTAAGAACCTTGCATGATCTGTCGCCTGATGAAAAACGCTCGATCGGCGCTTCAGCCAACGAGATGAAGCGCAGCCTCGAGGAGCTGTTTAAAAAAAGGCATGATGAACTGGCTTCGACTGAGCGCTCGAGCCTTTCGCATATTGATGTCACTTCTCCCGGAGCGCGGTATCCCCGCGGGCGCAAGCATCCGATAACCTTGGTGGGAGAAGAGCTCGAGGAACTATTCCTTTCAATGGGCTTCATGATGCTCGAAGGGCCGGAATTGGAAAGCGATTTTTTCAACTTCGAGGCCTTGAATATCCCCCGGACCCATCCTGCCCGGGATATGCAGGATACTTTCTATATTGACAGGAGGAACGCCAAGGGAGAGCTGGATCTCGTCATGCGGACCCATACTTCGCCGATGCAGGTCAGGGCCATGCTGAAATACGGCGCGCCCCTGCGTTGCGTCGTGCCCGGCAGGGTTTTCCGCTGTGAAGCGACCGACGCCGTCCATGAGCATACGTTCTATCAGATGGAAGGGCTGATGATCGGGAAGGGCATAACTCTTACTAACTTGGTCGCGGTCATGAAAGAGCTGATCAAGGGCATGTTCGGGCGAACTGTCGAGATTCGGATCCGGCCGGGGTATTTTCCGTTCGTCGAACCGGGCATCGAACTCGATATTAAATGCACGATCTGCGGCGGCCCTGGCTGCCCTGCCTGCAAGCATTCCGGCTGGCTTGAGATTATGCCGGCGGGGATGGTCCATCCGCGCGTGCTGGAGTACGGCGGGTTAGATCCGAAGGCTTGGAGCGGATTCGCCTTTGGTCTTGGCCTGACCAGGCTTGCCATGATGAAGTACGGGATCGGGGATATCAGGCTTTTCCAGTCCGGCGACCTGCGTTTTCTGGAACAATTTTAATTTTAATTTATTAATGCATCGTTACGATGCAAAAAATTATGTGGAAAAAAACCATGATTTTTCCATCGGCGATCCTGGGGTTTTTACTGCTAGCAGGTCTTCCTGGCCTGGCAGGAGCGCAGTCCGGAGCAACGCAGATCGACCTGGCGATTACCGGCGCGACTTTGCGTCAGGATTCCGCAGGAGCAGTAAAACTGGTAGTAACGGTAGAGAATAAGGGTACGAACCCGGTCTGGGGCCCGAACTACCCCACTT
>CAYTAV010000092.1:0-2738 GCA_964435875.1 uncultured Gammaproteobacteria bacterium | reverse complement strand
TCGCCAGCGAAACGTCCCCGGCGGCCTGGAAGGAGACCGGATTATAGAAGGTGGAGCCGGCGCCGGTCACGGTAAAGACGTCCGTACCGTTATAGTTCAGATTCAGGATGTTGCCGTTGCCGTCGGCACGGACGTACAGCCCCGATGAGCTCGCTGAAGTCGTTGCGTTATAGATGCGCGCCAGGTAATCGTTCCTGGAGCCGTAAACATCGAGAGTATAGAGCGGGGAGGTCGTGCCGATACCGAGATAGCCCTGCGTATTTAGGTACAGCGAAGATGTCGCCTGCAGGGTATTGCCCGCGTTGCCGACGAGCAGATAGCCTTGTGTTACCGAGGTCAGTCCGGTGCCTCCATAGGCGACCGAGAGCGAAGATGACGCGCCCCAGGTCCCGCTGTTGATCATTGCGATGCCGGTCGAACCGGTCGAATCCCAGTTCGTACCGCCGTAGAGCGTACCTATACGGTCGCCCATCCAAGTGCCGTCCGTAACCTGGCCGCTCGAGTTCACCAGGAACTGGGAAGAACTTGTTGCACCGACTGCTAATAATGCTGTAGGCGTAGAAGTACCGATACCGACGCGGCCGTCGAAAGTGTTAACGTAAAGGAGCGAGCCGATCGATGTCGTGCCGGTCACGGTCAGGATATCATCTACGACGACTGCGCCTCCGTTCGCGGCCGAGAGCGTCAGGTCAAGGTTCTCCCAAACCGAGACCGTCCGGATCGTGCCAGCACCGTCGAAATTTATATAAGCGTTGTCCGAATCGGTGAAATTCAGGTTGCTCGCCAGCGAAACGTCCCCGGCGGCCTGGAAGGAGACCGGATTATAGAAGGTGGAGCCGGCGCCGGTCACGGTAAAGACGTCCGTACCGTTATAGTTCAGATTCAGGATGTTGCCGTTGCCGTCGGCACGGACGTACAGCCCCGATGAGCTCGCCGAAGTCGTTGCGTTGTAGATGTGCGCCAGGTAGTCATTCATGTTCCCATAAACGTCAAGGGAATAGAGCGGAGAGGTCGTGCCGATGCCGAGGTAGCCGTTCGATGCGAAATAGAGCGTTGAAGTCGCTGACAGGGTCGTGCCTGAACTTGCATAATACGGAGTATACCCTGCCGAACCGCTGCTTACAGTGCCCGATCCTGCGCCTGATCCGGAACCGATTGCCGCCCAAGTACCAGTAGCGGTCCGGAATTCGAGCACGCCGTTGTTGTCGCGGATGCCGTAGCCGGATACCCCGGTCGTCGTTCCGAAGTTGAGGTAGCGGGAGGAGCCGGAGATCATAACGTTACCGTAAACATCAAGCATGGCAAGGGGCGAGGTCGTTCCGATGCCGACATAACCATTATTATATTGCACTGTTATCACAGTAGAGGAGCCGACTGTCGTCGAAGTCCCGATCTTCAGTTTCCCGTCGGTATCGTCAAGCGCGAAATAGAAATCGCTAGCGCTTCCGTCGAAAGTCAGGCCTAAATCCTCGACAGAACCGTCGCCGAGCGCGATAAAGGAACCTGTTGCAGACGAGTCGAGCACTAACTGACCCTGGTCATTAACCGCAAAATCAACATAACTGTCATTATCGTAAGCGAGCCGCAGCTGGGCACCGTCGGTCGCAACGACGGTCAGGGCATTTGTCGGGCTTGATGTTCCGATGCCGAGGCGCGATAAGGAATTGTTCCAGTAAAGGTTCGAGCCGATTATCGATGTCCCGTCTGCGTTGTAAAAAGCGATCTGATTTTCATCTCCTGCCCCGACCGTACCTGATCCTGATCCTGTTCCCAGCCCCAGCGAGCTCGTCGCCACCCAGTAGCCGCGGCCCGAGCCGTCGGACATCCAGAGCGTGCCGGAAGCGCCGGCCGTATCGATCATGTAGTCGCCGTAGAGGTAGGCGTTCTCGAGCCCCAGGGTCGTCCTGACCGTACTCGTCCCCTGCGTAGCCCAGGTCGTGCCGTTGGCGACCAGGAAGAGGTCGGAGGTAGTGGCGAGAGCGGCGATGTCAGAAAGGCCCTGGTCGAAAGCCTGGATTGTCGCGTTGATATCGGCGTCTTCGAGCAGGCCGAGGGTGGTCGTGCCGGTGACGTTGATCCAGGAGCCGTTAGAATAGGAGAGGAGCTGGCCGTTTAGGGGGCCGGTAACCGAGACGTCGGAGAGCGAGCCCAGGGCGCCGGAGGAGCCGGCCGAGCCGATGGCGACCCAGGTGCCGGTCGCTGTCCGGTATTCCATGACGCCGTTGTTGTCGCGGATGCCGTAGCCCGATACTCCGGTCGTCGTGCCGAAGTTGAGGTAGCGGTTTTGTCCTTCGAACAGCGCGTCGCCGTAGACGGAGAGGCGGGCGAGGGGGGAGGTCGTACCGATGCCGATCTGACCGTTGGCACCTATATATATGGAAGAGGTAGCCGAAAGCACGTTCGAGGAGGCCGAGGCATAGTAGGGGATCTGGCCGGCCAGGGTCGAATTGTTGATCGTCCCTGCTCCGGTCGGTGTACCCCAGTAGAGGTTGCCGGAAGCGTCCTGCAGGAGGGCGTTGCCGTCCGATCCTTGCGTAGTCGGCAATGTCCAGGTATAGCTACTGGCCAGCGAGGAGGAGGCGCGGAAGCCGACGTAGTTCGACCAGCTCGATCCGGAGGAGTACATGCGGAGCGCACCCGCGTTCAGCGCCCCGAGATTGCCGTTGACGCTAAGCAAGTCGAGGGGGGTGGTCGTGCCGATGCCGAGCTGGCCTGACGAGAGGTAGATCGGGGAATCG
>CAYTAV010000091.1:1748-2810 GCA_964435875.1 uncultured Gammaproteobacteria bacterium | reverse complement strand
TCTTGATATTCGTTCTACTAGCTCTGATCTTCGCTTATTATATCGTGCCGAAAGCTGGCAGCATACTTTTGCATAATATATAATTGTCTCGATTAAATAACCGGCGTATCGCTGCAGGTTATTTAATATCTTTCTCAAAATTTATTTCCCAATTTTCTTTACCAAGGAAATGACCGGGTAAATAAATTTCCACGCATTATTCATTAGCTAATACGCCTCGACAAGGGCGTATTTATAATTTATCCTGTAATTATGCATAAACTTTCTTAGAATTCAAGGTTTCAATAATATCTGCCTTTGATACTCGTTCAGCATCATACGCGGTATAAATTCGGCGGGAACCCTGCTCTTATTGGACGAATTCTAGATTCCCTTTTCCTGGGGAATAACAAGACAGGAAACGCTTAAACCCTATTATTAATCTGCCAGATCAAGAAATGGATCATCACGCAAAATCTTCGCAAAGAAATCTTGATCTCCTTAAAAAGCATTTCGGTTATAACGTATTCAGGGAGCATCAGGAGGAGATAATCACCGCGGTGCTCGAGGGAAAAGATGCACTAGTGCTGATGCCGACCGGGGGCGGCAAGTCCTTATGCTACCAGCTGCCGGCCTTAGCGCTTCCGGGTTTGACACTTGTCATCTCTCCATTGATCGCTCTAATGAAAGACCAGGTGGATTCGCTTAAAGCAAACGGCATCGAAGCGGAGTTCATCAATTCATCGCTCAGTCCCGCTGAAATCGAGGGGGCTTGCGCCCGCGCGCGCGAAGGCAAGGTCAAGATACTTTATATCGCGCCCGAGCGCTTCGCGACGCCTGGATTCCGGGAATTTTTGACTAGCCTGGAGATCAGCCTGATCGCCGTGGACGAAGCGCACTGCATTTCTGAATGGGGCCATGATTTCCGGCCTGAGTATAGGAATTTACACCGGCTTAAAGATATTTATCCTGTCGTTCCGCTGGTCGCGCTTACCGCGACAGCGACGGAAAAGGTGCGTGAAGACATACTGGAGCATCTTGGCCTCAACGGCTCGGCTGTGTTCGCATCCAGTTTCGACCGCA
>CAYTAV010000091.1:0-1738 GCA_964435875.1 uncultured Gammaproteobacteria bacterium | reverse complement strand
CTGTTTGTTCGAGTAGAGGAAAAAAAGCGCGCTTTTCCTAAGTTGGTAAATCTTCTTAACAAATACAAGGACGAAGCGGCGATCGTTTATTGTTTTTCGCGCAAGGAAACGGAAGATATCGCCGGCAGATTGCGGCACTTTGGGTTTAAAGCGGCTGCCTATCACGCTGGTATGGATAATAATGCGCGCAAACTGACGCAGGAAGCCTTCAAGAAAGACGCTGTTAATATCATCGTCGCGACGATCGCCTTCGGCATGGGAATTGACAAGCCGGACGTGCGGCTTGTCGCGCACTATACGTTTCCTAAGACGCTCGAAGGCTATTACCAGGAAATCGGCCGCGCCGGACGCGACGGCCTGCCGAGCGAATGCGTGATGTTCTATACTTACGCGGATCTGCGCAAGCATAAATATTTTCTCGGCCAGATTGATGACATAAAATTATTGAAGATGGCCGAAGAGAAATTGGCCGCAGTGCTGGAGTATGCCGAATCGGTAAAATGCCGCAAAAAAATACTGCTGGGTTACTTCGGCGAAGAACTTGACGGCGAGGAATGCGGAGCTTGCGACGCGTGCGCGGGTGTCAGGGAATCTTTCGACGGTGA
Organism: uncultured Gammaproteobacteria bacterium; assembly: GCA_964435875.1. Classification (GTDB taxonomy): domain Bacteria; phylum Patescibacteriota; class Patescibacteriia; order Patescibacteriales; family CAYTAV01; genus CAYTAV01. Next base: position 1,133 of record CAYTAV010000091.1, on the reverse strand, counting down.
AATTGTCGCCAAGAAGATCCTTTCAGCCGCGGCGCGCACCGGCGGCAGGTTCGGCAAGAACCATATAGTCGACATACTCATAGGCAAACGGACGCAGAAAATCGCGATCAACGGGCATGATAAACTGTCGGTCTTCGGCATAGTAAATGATTTTACCGAGAGCCAGCTTGACCGTATTATAAGATATCTGATCGACCGGGGATTGGTTTTTAGAAGCGAAGGCAGATATCCCGCGCTTTCGATCAGCGAAAAGGGCAAGGAGTTCCTTTTGGGGAAAGAAGAGCTGATGCTCCCCAGGCCGCGGGCGGAGGAGGACGATGTGAAAAAGCCCGATAAAAAGGGGCTGGCTTTCCATCCTGAACTTTTCAGCCATCTACGGGCTTTGCGAAAAAAGCTGGCAGAGCAGACCGGCGTTCCGCCTTTTGTCGTTTTCGGGGATGCGGCCTTGCAGGAGATGGCGTATTATTTTCCCCGGACCGATGATGATTTTCTGCGAGTCAGCGGCGTTGGGGTTAAAAAGCTCGATCAATACGGCGGTGAATTTATAACCGCCATCGAAGATTTCGTGCGGGAATACGGCATCCACCCCGATGATGTGCCGGCACGCATAGAGTCCGTACAGGTTATAAAAAGGATTCATCATCCAAGCTATTATGCTAAAACGCGTGAACTGCTTATGAAAAAAATTCCGATCAAGAGGATCGCCAGGTCGCAGAACTTGGCTGTAGAAACCGTGATTAACCATATCGAAAAGCTGGCCGACGACGGCGCCTGTCCGGACATCGGTTACCTTAAGCTGCCGCAGGACAGGTTCCGGATTATGGAGGCCGCTTTTAAGGAGTGCGGCGATGAAAGATTGAAGCCGGTTTTCGAATATTTGGAGGGAAAATACACTTACGACGAACTAAGGCTCGCGCGGATTTTATTACGGATCGACCAAGTTTTTAAAAGATTTATTGAGTAAAGGATTAAGGATTTGATATAATCGTCTAGGACAGATACTTTGAGACTTAAGAAAAACAGCAGGTTTTTCTCAAGTTATCTAAGTCATGCTATAACCAGCCTACATTGTATGTGTGGAATTTCCGCGCTTCGCGCGCTTGAAATGCCGCCAGACGAAAAGGATGACTGCC
>CAYTAV010000090.1:0-2912 GCA_964435875.1 uncultured Gammaproteobacteria bacterium | reverse complement strand
AGCGCGAATACGGGGCATATGCGAGTAAGAAAACCAGGCGCGCGATCCCGGTACTGCTCGACGCCGGCCTGATCAGGCGGGTAAAGGACTCGGCTCCCGACGGGAGTTTTGCGGAAAAGCTCTGCCTCTACGCGGTCAAGGAAAGGCTGAAAAAGCACAGGATCGTCACGGTGCCGGATGGATTTCCGGTCCGGCTGGCCGATTACCTGCGTGCGCACCAGGTCAGGCTTGCGCCCGTATCCTTGTTGTTCCCGGAAAGAGCGGTCAAATCGGATGCGGAGATCAGAGGCATCGCTCAGGCGCTCGCCAAGGTCAAGGCAGCCTTCGCGGTCGTCGAAGGGATCCTGCGGTCATCGGCGGTCATCGGGAGCTATGTTTATTTCAAGGGGCGCAAGCTGACGAGCGAATTCTTGAGGAGCGAGGCGGAAGCCGTTCTTGCGAGATCCGGCATGCATTGCGCCGAGCCTCCGGGAATGATCATCGCTTCAGGCAGCCAGACCGCGTATCCGCATCATGGCGGCAGCGGTCCGATCCTGGCGAATGCGCCGATCATCGTCGATATTTTTCCGCGCAACAGGTCTACCGGCCTCTATGCCGATATGACCAGGACCTTTGTCAAAGGAAATCCGACCGCTGAACTGTCGATGATGATCAGGGCGGTCAAGGATGCCGGGGTGCTCTCATCAGGCATGCTCAAGCCGGGCATCAAGGCTTCGGACGTGCACAGGGCCGTTTGCGAGTTTTTCGAACACCAGGGCTATCATCATGGCGACAGAGGATTCACCCATGCGACCGGACACGGCCTGGGATACTCCGTGCACGAGGCGCCTGTGATCTCGGCGGGCAATGACGTTCCGCTCGCGCCAGGAAACGTCGTTACGATCGAGCCGGGCTTGTATTATGAAGGGGCCGGCGGCGTCCGCATCGAGGACGTATACGTGATCACGGAAAGCGGGGCTGAAAAACTTACAAAATACCATAAAAATGCTATAATAACATAAGCTGAGATAATTCCTTAAGAATCGATGAACCAGCAGAAGTTTCCAGGCCATACCAATACCGCGAAAGCTACCGGACAACCGCCCGGAGCGCTCCTTCATGTCGGCAGGAAGAAGCTGGAAAAGACCGCGATATCCATCATCGACTATAACGGCAAGGAATTTTCGGAGATGAAGAATGTAAGCCCGGAAGAAGCGGCCACCCGGCGCGACAACAGGAAGACTGTCACCTGGATCAATATCGAAGGCATCCATGATACTAAGGCCATCGAGCGGATCGGGAGGAAGTTCGGCATCCCTTCGCTAATGCTCGAAGACATACTGAACACCGGCCAGCGGCCGAAAGTCGAAGAATATGACGATGGGATACTCTTCGTCCTCAAGATGATCTTCGCCGAAGAGAAGACGATGGAAATTTCAGTCGAACAGGTAAGCGTCATACTAGGCAAAAGGTTCGTCATCTCGTTCCATGAGCGCGAAAGCAGCTATTTCGACCCGATCCGCGAACGGATCTCGAACAGCAGCTGCAAATTGCGCAAGAGCGGTCCCGACTTCCTGGCTTATTCGCTGATCGATATCATCGTCGACGATTATTTCGATGTGCTTGAAGCGTTCGGCGAGCGGATCGAGAGGCTGGAAAAAGAGCTCGTCGACAATCCAGGGCCGTCGACCTTGAGAAAGCTATACCATATGAAATCCGCGTTCATTCTGCTCCGGAAATCGGTCTGGCCCCTGCGCGAGGTCGTCAACCGGCTCGAGAAGCTGGATTCCGCCTTCCTATCGAACAGCCTCGATCCATACCTACGGGACGTTTACGACCATACTATCCAGGTGATCGAGACGATCGAAACCTACCGCGACATGCTGACCGGCATGCTCGACCTCTACCTTTCGTCCGTCAACAACCGCATGAACGAGATCATGAAGGTCCTGACGATCATCGCGACCCTTTTCATGCCGCTGACCTTCATCGTCGGGCTGTACGGCATGAATTTCGAGCATCTGCCGGAGATAAGATGGAAATACGGCTATCTGATGGTCTGGTCCGTGATCATCGTTGTCGCAGTATCGATGATCACATTCTTCAAACGCAAGAAATGGTTTTAAAATATGCCAAACCAGATAATGACATTCATCGCGAAGCATTACGTCCTCCTGCTAGCCATAGCCGTATCGTTCATCGTCAGCCTGCGCGTCATGGTCCATATCTTTATCGAGGAATGGCATGAATGGGCGAGCTCCTCGAAGGAGATCATCAAGGTCGTGTCGGCGATCGCCGGGCTTTCATACATTCTGGTGATCTCTTCTTTCTGGCTTTCGCGCTGGCTGTTCGGGAGCCAGAACATATTCTTCATCATGCTCTATTACATGATCATATTCAATGCGGCGACCCTCTACGTCCTCCGGAGCTATAACGAAGGCACGCCTTTCCAGCTGATGGTCGCGTCGCTCAATATTTTCCATATCGCCTTCACGATCATTTTCATTACTCCGCCGCAGTATTTCAATATGCTTGGGTCGGACCAGCGCGGCTGCATCATCGATACACATTGCCGCAACCAAGGATGCGCCCTTGCCGCGGTGCAGGAAAAGCGGCCGGACGCGTCGCATAGCGCGAAATGCGAGAATTTTCTCTGCACTTGTAAAAAATAACAAAATCTATTATACTAGGAAAACATTTTCCCTGCCCGGCTCGCAAGTCAAGAGCTGTTTTTGTTAACCTGAAGATGAAAGGTGTTTATGCAAGCCGAAGAAGGCAGTAGCGACGGCAAAAGACGGCCCTCCCGGAACAAAACAAAAAAAACCCCGAAAAAGGCTTCGCTCCGCTCCCTGCTGGAAGGGAGGAAAAGCCGGTCGATGCTTGCCGCGTTGGCACTTTTTCCCAAGGATTTCTGATCATTCCAATGCTCTGAT
>CAYTAV010000089.1:0-2917 GCA_964435875.1 uncultured Gammaproteobacteria bacterium | reverse complement strand
TTCCGAGATCCCCCCGACTTCGAGCCAGAGGTCGCAGCCGAAGAGCGCGTGCTCGAGGTTGTTCGGCAGTACATAAGCGGCCGGGTCGGCGGTCGGGTTGTTCTTTTTGACGAAATCAGCCCAGTCCTGGGCGCATTGGCCCGAGAAGCAGGGCACGCGGAAATCGATCTTCCAGGAGTCGTCGGTGTCGGCTTCGGACTTGGCCAGGCGGCCGGCGACCTGGGTCGCAAGCGTGTCAGCCATGGTCCAGTCTGCTACGGGTCCATGGAAGGCGTTGATACCGGCGCTGTCGTTTTCCTTCTGGCCGTCTGTCGTAGTCTCGTGCTTGGAGAGGAAAGGACAGAGCATCGGGAGCATGGAGTAGCCTTCGCCATCGGCGCAGACGAATGCGCCGTTCTCGTTCTCGGTCACCAGCCCGTATTTCTTCAGGCTTTCGTTCCAGCATTTAGGCTTCTGGCGGATGATGTAGTTGACATCATCGACCCGGTCCTCGGCCTTGAAAGAGTCGGAGAGCGCTACGCTGAAATTCTTGTCGATCGCCTCCTGGGGGAACACTGTCCCGAAATCGATCGGGGTAGCGTCGACTTTCAGGGCGTTCTCGATCTTAGCCGTGACGTTGATCACGTGCGCCTCGAACGCGCTCATGCCGACGATGCCGATGGCAATGGCGGCGAGCCAAAAAATAAAAATTGAGAATTTAAATTTCATAATTATGTTTTATCATTTATATGCTTATTTAATGATGTGGATATTGAGATACTGTTTCGGGTATATAATCTACCTCTCCTGTTGCTGTTTGATTAACTCCGCCTGTGTCAAAATAATTATTTTCTGCTCGTATGATTGCCTCTGCTCCATAATCATTAATCCGTGTTCCATTAAGAAAATTATTATTATTTATAGCTGAACCATCATAACTTATATCTACACCGATTGCCTCAGATCCGGCTATATTGTGATCAAATTGATTAAATTGCACCCACGCTCCAGTAAATCCACCAATACCTACAGTATTTTGATAAATATCATTATATTTGATATCTAGACTTCCTGTGTGTGGGTTCGTATATATCCCGGTCGTATAATTATGGATTTTATTATTTTCAATTACAACGTTAAAATATGACCCGCCGGAACTAATTACGATCCCTCGACTATTTTTTTCATTCATGCCGTCAATATCACTATCAATAATATATATATGACTTAAACTCCCGTTTATATAAACTCCTGAATTTTCTCCTAAAATAATTCCAGGATTTATTAGAAATCCTCTTAATGTAACATTATTCGAATTAATCAAGGCTCCTTCACTGATAACTGCTGAACCTGACGGACTTAATTTTGCAATAGTCAACGCTTTATTAACGGTGATTTGTTCATTATAAACACCATCTTCTACGCAAACTGATTGACCAGTTGACGCAGTATCTATTCCCTCTTGAATTGTCTTAATTGAGCTTGTAGTTCCAACTATAACATGGCAGACCGAAGGATCATCATAAATTGAAAATGATCCTAACGGAGGCAGGTCCTGCGGTGCAGGAATATTTCGATCAATATTTGTTATTTCAAACCATAAATCGCAACCGAGCATTTTACCATTCAATGCTGGATCAATTAAATATTTTGAAGGATCCGCTTTCGGATTAGCATTTAAAACATAACTTGCCCAATCTTGAGCACATTGACCTAAAAAGCAAGGGACATGTATGTCGATATCCCAGGTTGTAGTAGGCTCAGGTATTGATAAATGCCCAATTGCCTTAAAATTTTCACTAACAGAATCAGTCCAGGATTCCAATTCAATTGGCCCATGAAATGAAGGTATGCTCCGATCATTTATATTGCTACTAGTTTTTGATAGGAATGGACATAAAAGTGGCATTTTATAAAAACCTTCTGGACAGACAAATTCTCCTTTTTCATTTTCTGTCGAATGCGCAAACTCTGGTATTATTTCGGGATTATTATTCTTACATTTAGGTTTTTGCTTTATCTTGTAATCAACTCCTAACATGTCTGATGTAATAAAAGTTTGAGAAAGCTGTATTGTAGCAGGCTTATGCATTATTTCTTGTGGAAAAGCTGTTCCGAATGATATCGCCTCTGTACTAACGTTTGTAGCATTTGTAATTGTTGCCGTGACGTTGATCACGTGCGCCTCGAACGCGCTCATGCCGACGATGCCGATGGCAATGGCGGCAACCGCGGCGAGCGGGAGCAGGATGCGTTTCGCTGGTTTCATAATTATGGTTGATGATTGAAAATCATTGGCTTATTTCCTGGTTTCTTCTCCCCTGGTTAAGGGGAGAAGCGTATCAGGAAATAAGCGGTTAAACAGGATTATTGCCGTTGCATTCAGCCAGGTTCTTAAGAACTGCGTCAAGAGCGGAATAATCAGAAGCCGAATAATAATACCCGCTGCCGCTCGAGATATCATTTTCAAGATATGCGGCATTGACATCATTTCCTACACCGACGACATAAATCTTCGTACCGGCGGCTTTGGCGGCGTCGGCAGCTGCTTTTGCATTTGCTTCATGATTTCCGCCGGTATTGCTGGTTGTCGGATTGCCGTCAGTAACTATCACCATGAAATCTGCCGATGTCGTATCATCTCTGTCCCTAGGCCCGGCGAGTTCGGCGCTGGACTTTACGATAGCGTCCTCAAGGTTCGTCAAGCCGCTCGGTGACAGGGCGTCGATCGCCGCGTCCAATGTCGCTTGGACATCGGTCAATTCTACGTCCAAAACAGCCGAAGTTGAAAAGCTGGTCTCACCGATATGCACGCCGTCAAGCAGGGCGACTACGAAAGACTTGGCGGCTGTTTTCAGAGTCCCCATCTCGGTATCGTCGATGCTTCCCGACCTGTCGAGAACCAGCATTACGTCGGCATTGGTGCAAAGATCGCCTC
>CAYTAV010000088.1:0-2924 GCA_964435875.1 uncultured Gammaproteobacteria bacterium | reverse complement strand
AGACCTTCACGATTACGCCCAATTCCGGTTACAAGGTTTCCAATGTAACCGTGGATGGCACTTCGGTCGGTGCGGTGACGACGTACACGTTCTCGAACGTGACGGCGGCGCATACCATTAGCGCGACGTTCGCGGCTGATAAACCGGCACCGCCGCAGGTCAAGATCGAGGCGATCGGCGATTACAACCAGACGGTTATCGCCGACCTAGTTTCGCCGGACAGCAAGGCGGCCGCATATAACGTCTGCGTCGCATCAACCAGCCTCAAAGCGTCAGACGAAGGACTGGACTGCGACGTTGATCTGGCGACCGTCAGCTCGAACCGCTTCTGTAGCCTGCCTGTCAACATCATGGCGCAGGAGATAGTGTTTCTGCGCGTCGAGGCAGTTAGTGCGGTGGGGGAAACGAGCGACCCGACCATCGCCTATGTCCTGTTCGGTAACATCGTCGGGACATGGAACGACGGTATACCGTCCGATCAGGCGATTGTCGATTTCGAAGACTGGGACGCGTTGAATTTTTACGCGTTCCTGCCGGTCGATCGGTTAACGCTCGAGCAGATATGTTCAGGATCCGGCGAACTTCCGTTCACACTGGATGCCCGGGCAGATTACAACGGTGATGGCATGGTCGAGTTCACCGACTATGACATCATCAATCTAACGATCTTTAGGATGGGGGCCGGGCATTAGAGCCTGATGCTCCAAAAAACAATATGAGCCGTTCAAACGAACGGCTCTTTTCTTTTCCTTGACCAGGAAACACGCTTGATGTATTCTCTTGTTAATCTGAACATTCGAAAATCAAATTTTCCGGGCTTTATGCTAATTCATGCAAATACAGGAGGAGGGGCATGTCAAACCGTTTAGACCGGCATTCGTTGTTCCTTTACGGAGTCACTTTGGGCAGTAACCTGCCAGAACCGCTTCCGTTGACTATGGCCGCTGTCGCTTTCGCCCATAAATGCCATAGGAATGAAATGCGGGATGATGGCGAGCCCTACATTCTGCACCCCATAACCGCGTGCAATACGCTGATTACCCTGGGAGTCCATAAGGACCGCATATTGGCGGCAGTAATCCTGCATGATGTCGTCGAGAATGATCATACGGATCTCGCCGCTATCAGGGAAGAGTTTGGCGAGGAAGTCGCAAACCTTGTCGATATCCAGACCAGGCGCGAGAACGAAGAGCCCGAACCGTATTACGCGCGCATCAGCAGCGATATCGGCGGCATACTCTGCAAGGCCGCGGACCGCCTGCACAATATCACGAATATGATCGACGTATTCGATCTCCTGCGGCTCAAGAGGTATGTCGACCAGACGGAATCCTATGTCCTGCCGATGCTGAAAAGCGTGCGCTACAGCAACCTCGAATACGCCAATGCGCTGGTAATCCTGCACGATTCGATCCGCAACATCGTCATCGTCGCGAAGAGATACATCGAAGCGATGGAGAAGCTGGAAATGCTGGAAAAAAGTTAAACGGGAGGAGTAAGCCCATGAACGGCAGGCAGATAATCATCACGGTATACGGCATTCCTGAAGATTACGGGCGCAAAAGGCTCAAAGAATTCACACAAAGGGTTCGCGAGTCAGTCGCTGGAATCAAGGATCTCGAGATCGGTCAGAGCGAGGTCGTCGTCCTGATCAGCAGGGATATGGTCTTTTCCGGGAGTAACAGTCCGATCCTGTTCCGTTGCGAATGTTCATCGACTCTGAAAGGGTTTCTCGACATCGACTGGACTTTTGATGTCCGGAAGAAATTTGTCGAAATCGCCAGACAGAGTTTTCCCGCCAACGAAATAGTCGGCATCCAAAGCTGACCTCGCAAACAAGCGTTGCCGGCAACTTTTTAGCAGTATAAGAAGGTGCCGGTTTTTTTATCCTCATATTTAGAAGGGGATAAGGGATTGTCCACAATAAAAGCAGTCCGCCAAACGCGGACCGCTTTTATGATGAAATGCCTTAGGCTTTCTTGACCTGGACGGCTGAATTCCCTTTCTCGGTCTTTTCGATCTCGAATGTCACCGCATCGCCTTCTTTCAGCTGGCTGAATTCGATCCCGGCAAGCCCGTTAGCGTGGAAAAAGATGTCGTCAGCTCCTTCGCGCGAGATGAATCCGAAATTCTTCTCGGTCAGCTTCTTGATAGTTCCTTGCATATGGCTGTAGAGATAAAGTTAATTGTTCAAATACTAAAAGTAGAAATTCGACTTTATCTCTACACTATTAATATCCGTCGCCCTGTGAAGCTAGCGAAAATTAACTGCTGATTAAGCCTAACACAGCCAGTTTTTTTGTCAAATCTGCAAATCCGCCTTGACACGGGATATAGCCGCCTGACAATGGCTGACCAGCCATTTAGCGCCTCAAACCTTTAACCGACGGCGAAATTATTGGCATGCGGGACGAGCAGGGACTCGCAGGAGGACAAAACATGCCGGTGGATTAAGGGCCAGCATCCGATCCGGCTTTATGGAAACTTAATGGTCGATGCGGTATAATATGGCCAGTCTATTATTAAGGAAAAACTATGAAAGGATTTTGTTCGAACATCGAGCGTGATACGCTCGAGAATGCGGATTTCCGCAAGGTACTCTATACGTCAAAGCACAGCCAGCTCGTGCTCATGAGCCTTAAGCCGGGGGAGGAGATCGGCATGGAGGTCCATCCGGACAACGACCAGTTCTTCCGCTTCGAGCGGGGGCGTGGCAAGTGCGTCATCGACGGCAACGAATACGACATCGCGGACGGAACGGCGGTCATCGTACCGGCCGGCGCCGAGCATAACGTCATCAACGTTTCGGAAGATGAAGAGCTTAAGCTTTATACGATCTATTCGCCTGCGCACCACCAGGACGGCGTCGTCCGCGCAACGCGCGAAGAGGCGATGGCCAACGAAGCCGAGTTCGACGGCAAGAC
>CAYTAV010000087.1:0-3007 GCA_964435875.1 uncultured Gammaproteobacteria bacterium | reverse complement strand
ATCCTCGAAGATGACGCGATGATCAGCGCCATGTATAAGACCAAGCTCGAGGCGAGCGGTTACGAGGTCAAGATCTTCGAGAACGGTTATGAAGGACTGCAGGACCTGAAAAAGGACCCGCCGGACCTAGCCATGCTAGACATCATGATGCCCCAGTTGGACGGTTTTTCCGTCTTAAGAGAGCTTAGGAAGGAAGGCAAGACCAAGAATCTGCCGATCCTGATGCTGACCAATCTCGGGACGGATGCCGATGTCGAGAAAGGCAAGGCGCAAGGCGCGACGGATTACATCATCAAAGCCAACTTCACGCCCGCGCAGGTCGTCGACCTGATCCAGAAATATTTGAAATAACTTGCTAAATAACCACCCGTTAAGCAATATCCGCTTTTCCTGCGGCGTTTTGCGTTAAAGGGCTATTCATGTATGCAAAAGAAGATGCAAAAAGAGAGGACGCTCGTAATCATTAAGCCGGATGGGATCCAGAGATCGCTGATCGGCGAGATCGTATCGAGATATGAGAAGACCGGCCTGAAGCTCGTCGCGATGAAGATGCTTGTCCCGTCGGAAGATATGGCGACCAAGCATTATTACGAAGTCGGCGGCGACGCCTGGCTCGAGGAGGTCGGGCGCAAGGCGCGGGCGGCTTACGAGAAGAAAGGACTTGAATCGCCGTATAAGACGAACATGGAGAACGGACGGGCCGTCCTTGAATCGAATGCTAAGTATCTAAGCTCAGGACCGGTCGTCGCGATGATCTGGGAAGGCAACCAAGCAGTCGCCCTGGTCCGCAAGATTACCGGGTCGACCGAACCGCTTTCCTCGGACATGGGGACGATCCGCGGCGATTTTACGCTCGACTCTTACGCCCTAGCTGATACCGACCAGAGGAGCGTACGCAACCTGGTGCATGCTTCCGGCAGCGCAGAGGAGGCCGAAACCGAGATACCGATCTGGTTCAACTCCTCAGAGCTTTTGAAATATAACCATGTATTGGAAAAGATCCTGTATGATGTCAACCTGGACGGGATACTTGAGTAGTATCAAGAATTATGCATAAAGCCTAAAGTGATTTCTTGGGCAGGCATACTTATTTCTTGCTGTACTTGACAAGACAAGTATTTATGCTATTATTTAACTTAATATGGATTATACCGATCACAAATACCTAGTTTGCGGATCATCCTCGGGATGCGGAGCTGGCCACGGGTCGGTATACTTTGGCATGATGTAAATAGATTTACATAAAGACCAGAAAGAGCCGACCCCCGAGGGCCGGCTCTTATTTTATTGGAAATCGAACATTCACAAACAGCACAGGAGGAGACTATGAAGGGCGAAATGATCAGCGTCGAGGTGGGCGGATTGACTTTCGCGGCTGTAGCTAAACGCTATTCCTGCCCTCAGGATGGGCGCACGGAACACGGCACAAGGATTTTTATCATTCCGCCGTTTTGGGGCGAAAACGGCTGCCAAAGCATGTTGTCGCTGGATGAATTTGCGAGCCGCCTACCAGACATGCGCCGGGAAAACGGCCGCTTGGTCGATGACGAGCTGGGTATTTCATTCCGAATCCTGGATAAGGGGCTGGCATGAAACAAGATTGCATCTGTTTGAGCGGGCGGTTTTACGACCTGGTTGATGGGCGCAGCATTCTCGACGGGATTCCTGAGCAATATGTCATCATAAAAAAAGAGCCTCTGGAGGTATATCGGGAAGACCTGCACACCTTTTTTTATCGCCGCCGCCCGCAGGTCTTATCTCCTTGTAAAGAATGCGAACGGCTGGTTGCTAAGCTCTACTCGGGCAATAACGGCAATGGCAACGGCTGTTCCTGATTTTACCGCACTTTCCAAAAGCGCATCAGGCATATTGGTGCGCTTTTTTCTTTATGCTATTACTGCCGACGCTAAATTTCTACAGTAATAGCTTGCCTTGATTTTTCGGGTTTGTATGCTATAATAATGACAAGTAAAAAATATGCAATACATTCCGGTAAAATTCATGGGCCTGGTCGTCATGGTACTCGTCGTCGTTACGGGAGCGGCCGGACTTTTGCATTAGTTGATAGAAGCATAAGATAGAAGCAGGTCCGGTCAAAAACGACCGGATTTTTTGTTCTTTTCAAGAGAATTTCTGCCGGTTGGGATGACCTTGGCTGATTCGGTGATTTGATAAAATGCTATAGTCTGGAATGTCAAACGTTTTTAGATCAATGGAATACAACAAAAAGGAGAAAAGGATGGAAGAATTTTCGGAAAAGATGATGGACGAGAGCAGGATTTTTATCGGCATGGTCGGCGCTTTGCTCAAGGGACGCGACTGGGGGTATTTCATGAGCGAAGCTGATTATTGCGGGAACATCATCCTGGAAATTGACGACCGTTACAATCCGAAGCAGGCCAGCATCGAGCTGTCCCGAGCTGACCAGCCGGGTGCCTGTTTCGAGGTCTGGGAGGCTTTTATCGGCAACGGAGGAGTCCAACACAGGGCTGTCAGGCGCCAGCGCAATGAATCCTCGCGGGACCGCGAAGAAAACCGGATTAAAGCAAGGCATACGGCTGGCGATTGGCAGGAGCTGCTTAAGAGCTTGAGGCCGAGATATGGCTAGCCTGGCCGATATCGAACATTCAAAGCATTGATCTTAGCCTGCGGGAATGACCGCAGGTTTTTTATCTGTGCAAATCTCCGGATTGTCCAAGAGTTTTTATTGCGAGCATATCTAGATTCTATACTTTTTATTTAAAATTAGTAAAAATTAATGTTATACGATTTGATAATCCATGGTATGGGTCCATATTTTTGTTGACAGATTAGTGAAAATGGAGTATTATAACCATATGAAAAACGAAAAGGCCATAACCATGAACATTATTAAACTCGTCGTCATTAAGACGATCGTCTTTAGATGTGGTCCAGGCCGGTTCGGAATATAAAGCGTAAAGCGAATCAGATACAGAAAACCGGCCCACAAAGCCGGTTTTCTAAATGTTCATTAAAAGGGCCACAA
>CAYTAV010000086.1:0-3419 GCA_964435875.1 uncultured Gammaproteobacteria bacterium | reverse complement strand
TTCGGTGAAAGATAATACATCACAAGCTCAAAACAAGCTCAAACAGCTTATTCTTAAGACGATTCTACGGCTTTGCAATATGGCTGTTTTTTTGCAACATTATGTCAATCCTCGCGGCACGCGTTGCGCCCTTCATTTATTACATTTTGGACTTCGAATTTTGCATTTAATCCGTTTGACCTTTTTTTGCCCCGTGTTATAATGGGATTGCTTCAAAAAATCATAATAATTGAAACTATGCCTGCAAAGCTGCTTGTGAATATTCTCAAGGTCGGGGTATTCGCTTCTTTTTTATGTATGTACCTGGTGTTCAAGAATCTGCTCTTTCCTTTTATTACGTCTAAGCAGATTCCGTTCAACATGCTCCTCGAAATCCTCGCTTTCTTCTGGATCTGGCTGGTACTGCAGTATCCGGAGTGGCGGCCTAAGCGCTCATTCGTCACATACGGGCTCTACGCCTTCTTCGGCGTGACGCTCCTGACCTGCTTTACGGGGGTCGATTTCAATTTAAGCTTCTGGGGAGATATCGAGCGCATGCTTGGCTGGTTCCATATCGCGCATTTTCTGCTCTTGTATCTCATTATCATTACTGTTTTCCGGACTCCTCGCGACTGGTATTATCTGTTTATCGGTTCGGTAGCCGCCGCCGTATTCGAGAGCATCCTGGTCATCACCGGAGGGACCAATTACGGGACATTCGGCAACACGGAATATGTCGCGGGCTATATGATTTTTAACATGTATTTCGCGCTGATGCTTTTTTTCTGGGAAAAGAACCGCTGGTTGAAAGGCGTTTTTCTCCTGTCGATCATACCCCAGATGTATGCTTTCAAGCTGGCCGATATCTCAAGCGCGACAGTCGGCCTCGCGGCCAGCATCATCTTCGTGCTATTCCTTTACGGCGTTTTATCGAAAAAGAAGATCATGCGCTGGGGGACTATCGGAGCGTCGGCCGCGATATTCCTTTTCATAGTATCATTATTCGCTTTTCCAGCTCATCCTGTGCGCAGAGCTAGTCCGGCGATCGACAATATCGTCAGCGGGATCGATTTTAAGAAGAACACCTTCCAGACCCGCCTGATCTCTTGGAAAACCGCCTGGTACGACTGGAAGAACAGTCCGAGCCATATCGCGCTCGGCACCGGCTACGGGAATTTCGCCGTGACTTTCGATAAATATTTCGATCCGAAGTTTTATTTATACACTGACAGCGAGACTTATTTCGACCGTGCACACAACAACGTCGTCGACCTCGCGTCGACAACCGGAGCTATCGGGCTACTGGCGTATTTGTCGATTTTTGCGGCGGTCGCCATCTATCTTTTGCAAGGCTACCGCAAGAACGGCATCAGCACTCATGACTTCGTCCTTTCGGCCGGCCTGGTAACCGCCTACTTTATCCATAATCTAGGTGTATTCGACGCTTTCGTGACCTACCTGATGCTGATGGTCTTCCTCGGCTACATCCGCTGGCTGGCGGCCGACGATGAAACGCCCGAATCCCGGTCCAAAGCCCTTGAGAGCGGGCAGGTTGCTGTGCTCGCCATCGCAGGCTTAGTGATCGTCGGAGTAGTATACCAATACAACATCCAGCCTTGGCGCATGCTGACCTATACGATCGAAGGCCAGCAAAAGATCTCGAGCGGGGACTATGCGGGGATGCTTGATTCTTATAAGAAGGGCCTCGCGCTCGATACTCCGCTCGACCGCGATTCGCGTACCAGCTTGATCCGCTCGGTTGTTTCGGGTTCGTCCGGCCTCGATAGGCTCGACCGCGAGAAAGCCCTTGAAATAGTCAAGTTCACGATCGATATGGCCGAAAAGAACGTCGCGTACAACCAGCATGACAATATCAACCAGCTGATGCTTGCCCAGGTCTATAACGTAGCGGCCGCCATGCAGGGCAGCGACAAGGAGAAGTTCTCATTCTACTCCGGACTGGCCGAAGAGGCGATCAATAAAGCTATCGAAGCAAGCCCGGGCCGCGTTCCGGTCTATTACACCAAGGCGCAGATTTTCCTGACCCGGGGTGAACGGGAAAAGGCGGTCGAGACCATAGAATATGCAATCAGCCTGCGTCCGGATTACCCCGACGGCTATTGCCAGTTGGCCCGCGTGCATTTCTATTATGACGAGAAGGAAAAGGGTCTTAAAAGGGCCGAGTCCTGCGTCGATATGGGGCGCTCTAGCTCGCTGCAGCCCGTGAGCTACGCGCGCACGGTCATGCGCCTATTTGCCGAAAAGGGGGATTTCAAGCGCGCGATCAAGCTCGGCGAGGTAATACTCGCATCATCGCCGGATAACCCGGAATATCTCGTCGATCTCGCGATCATGTACGCCAATGACAAGGATACGACTAAGGCCATTGAGCTCGCTGAGAAGATAGCGAGCACCAGCCCGGAAATGAAAAGCAATGCCGAGGGCTTCATCCAGAGCCTCAAGGACGGCTCATTCTACAAGAAGAGCCAGGTTTCAAAGCCAGCGGAGAAAAAAGCGGAAAAGAAATAGGATGCATAAATCGGGCTGGAAAACCGTAGTAATTGGCAAAGGTTAAATTGTCGTTGTTTTTAAGGCTATTTCCACCCTATTCATTTAATTGTTTATTATTAGCTTATAAATATGCAGGTAAGGATCAAGGCCACCAAGATCAAGCTTACTCCGGAGTTGAAAAGCTATATCGATGCTAAGATGGACATGCTCGAGAAGTATCTCGGCAGTATCAAGCCGACGCATTGCGGCGTCGAGATAGGTCTGGCTGTCGGAGGTCAGGGCAACGGCAAGATCTACCGCGCTGAGGTCAACCTCGGCCTCCCCGGCGAGCTTCTGCGAGTCGAGAAGACTGAAAAAGATATTCATAAGGCTATCGACAAGGTCAAGGACCATTTGGCGCTTTCCATCAAGAAATATAAGGGAAAGAAGCTGGGGATCGGATAAAGAACTATAAAAAAACTACAAATCAATGATTGATCCGCCTGTGTCCATTTCATGTATTTTTCATCAACCGAAATTATGCCTAATTTGCTTTCTTCAATATTCGGCAATCCGAACGAGCGGGCGCTCAAAGAAATAAGCCCGATCGTCGACAGCATCAATTCGAAAGAAGAACATTATTCATCCTTGAGCGACGACGAACTGAAAAGCACGAGCCTCGGATGGAAGGAGGAGCTTTCGCAGATAACTGATGATGCGGTGCTCTATGCCAGGCTTGACGAGCTGCTCCCTGACGCTTTCGCTCTCATGCGTGAGGCATCTTTCCGCGTGCTCGGCAAAGGCCGGATCATCACGGACGCAAAAAGCGGCAGGCAGATAAAGTACATGGCACATTTCGACGTCCAGCTGACGGGCGGCATCGTCCTGCATCGCGGACAGATCGCCGAGATGAAGACCGGCGAAGGCAAGACCCTGGTCGCCACACTGCC
>CAYTAV010000085.1:0-3491 GCA_964435875.1 uncultured Gammaproteobacteria bacterium | reverse complement strand
CAATGATTACGCGCAAGCAGGCTTCAAGGGCGATATGCAGAACGTGATGTAAGATTAGAAATTATAATATTGCCGTCCCGTCAGCGGGGCGGTTTTTTTATTTTTCAGTTGCTGGTATAATAAGGATAATTAGGCATCCAAAGTTATGAACAAGCGCATAATCGGATATTTGTTCGAAGCCTCGAATAAATTATTCAGGAAAAAGTCTGATGAGATCGCGTCCAAGCGCGATGATATCATCAATGAATGCAAGCGCAGGGCGGAACAGCGCGAAATCGAAGCTTTAAAGAAGAGTATTAATAAAGGCAACTAAAAGATTTTTATATGCCAAAAAAAAGCCATGAGCAAACAGCCCATGAAAATGTTGACCAGCAGCCCCTTGATAAGGGCGACATTTCTAAAGAAATTGAAATCATAAAGGATTATTACCGGAGGAGGCAGGCGGCGGCGGAAAAGAGCGCAGGTGAAATTGATAATAGTCCTTATCTGAGCGCAGAGGAGCGGGAACTAGTGCGGAAAGCTGTTGATTTGTCGAAAGAGGGTTTTGAAGAGCTCAACCGCGCGATCGAAGAGCTCAACCGCGCGATCGGAAGCGGCGAGCTATTAAGACGTTGCGAATCGATCAATAAGGCCGGAGAAGGTTTTGACAAGTTCGACTCCGCAGATCCGCAGGCCTGGGCCGAGCGGGAGGTTGAGAAGAGGTATGAAGAGATCCGTCAGCGGGAGATGATGATGAAGGGTCCGGACCAGTTGGGAATCGGAAATGTCGAGCAATTCGTTGAGGATGAAACTGGCGCGCCAGCCAGAGATTCAGAAGGACCGATAGAGGCTGTTGCTAGCAGTCAGCCTGGTACGAGCAATGCGACGGAAGCATTAAAAGAGTATGGACAGCCGACGGAAATATCCAGTGACGAAACCGTCAATAAAGATACTGAATTCGATGAAGAGCAATTCAGCAGGTTGAAGCAGGGCCAGCGGCAGAAACCGGCTAAGGGCACCGAAAAAGTCAACCCCGACGCGGAATATGAAGAGGAAGAGCTTGAGAAAGTGCGGAGCGAAATCGCAAAAAGATCCCGCGAGACTGAAGAGTCTGCTAGCGTTAATATCGACGCAGAGTTCGATCAGGAAGAGTTCGAACGGATGAAAAAGAAAGCGGGGAGCCGGCAGAGCATGACCGAACAAGAGCGGGCGGATATCGCGGAAAAGTTCGGACAAGAGTTCAGGATCGACAGGCAGGTGCTCGAGAATCTACGCATCGACAGCGGCGCAAGAGGCGAACAACCGGCATATTTCAAAGACCTTACCTACGGCCAGCAGATGCTTGTGCTTGAGAATCTGCGCCAGCAGGCGTTGTCGCGCGTGCAGGAAGAAGCCTTGCTCAGAACCCGCCATGAAACGGCGAAGGCCGGTTTTTTCAAGCGCGCCTGGCTTAACATCACGAGGAAATACCAGGGTGCGAAGCTCGAGAAGGAAGTGGCGAATGCCATGCAAACAGGCGGAATGGATACGCACGGCGCCCTTATCAAGGAGCTTGCCCGGCAGGTGCACGATCAAGGGAAAGACGTGGTCATGAGCCAGGACGGCAAGTTCAAGATACAATTCATCGAAAATGATGCATATCCCGGAGCAACCGAGCAACAAAAAAATATTATTTCAAATTTTAATGAAACAGCAACCGAATTCAGCAAGGTGCCGTATGAATGGTCCTTAGCTACGGCCGAGAAGGACCAGCAGAAGCGCTTTGCGGCTGCGAAAAAGTCATTTGACCGGTCGAGGAATGAAGCACTGGCCGTGTTAAAGGAGTTGGATTCGGACAACGCTGGCGATAATTCTAAAGAAAGCAAGAAGCCTGAAGCAGAGCTTGATGCATTTCTTAAGATGAACGGCATCGAGAACGAGATCAGGATACAGCAGTTCCTGAAAGCGCATCCGGAGGTCAAGGAAGAGCTGGAGAGGGTCCGGAAGACGCCCGCCTGGCGCCGGGTTTTCAGCATAGCCAAGGAGCGAGCGCTTTATGCGGGCAGTAGTTTCGCCTTAAGGTCGGCATCCGCGACCCTGCTCGGCGCAGCCGGCTTGCCGCTGGCCGCCGCCGCGCTTGGCGGTTATATGCGCCTAAAGCGCGCCAGGGCCGACTTGAACGAAAAAGAACAGCGTTCGCGCAAGGGCGGCGGAAAGGATCTGCGGTACCGGACGATCGGCAATGATGAATGGGAAAGTGATGTGGCATTTATACGGAAGGAGAATACTACCAAGGAGAATGCCCCACTTGAGAAGATCGATTTAGTTAAATTAAAACTCGCCAGACCCTATGAGAACGAGAATGCGAGAGATGTGGAGGACAGCTCGTATTATGCCGAAACGATCGATTCGTTGATTAAAATTATTGCTGATAACGAGAGCAGGCTTGGCGCGCCGCGGAAGAAGGATGTTGTTCGCATGCAGGAGGCGGTCGTTTCACTCAAATTCCATATCCAGGACGCGCAGAGGATGATTGACGCAGGTGCGATCGATTTCGGGGTCGAAGGCGATCGCCAGAAGAACCAATACGAACTCATGCAAGCCATGTCGCGGGGATTGGTCTTCCTCGCGCAGAATGAGAGAGGAGGGTCCGTCACTCTCGACAATAAAGATTTGCATGAGCTCGGCGCGCTCGGTGAGAAGTGGGGCGCTGACAAGGAATATGTTGAGCATGTCAAAGCAATCAATAAACTGCTCAAGAAGCAGGAGAAGGAACTAGCGAACGCGAGACGGAAAGATCTTGCCATCAAGTTCGCTAAAGGCGCGGTTCTTGGCGCAGGCTTCGGCGCGGCTGGCAGGCTAGCCGGCATTTTTTACCGGCATGGTTTTAACTCTGATAAGGTCTGGGATGCGATTAAGAACCCCGCAGAGGCTGAATATCTGAAAAAGGCCGGTAAGCATATCCTGCAGGTTGAAAAAGATAATATCGATGCTTTAACAAGCGCTCCTGCTGCCTCTGGTGCGAGCCAGAGAAGCGCCGGGGCGCCAAAGCCAGGATCAGTTGGAAGCCAAGCGCCGGGTGCATTAGGCGGCCAGAGCAAGGACTTTAAGATTCCTGGCGGTCCCGTATCCGGAGGTATCGACGCATCGACATCCGGACCAGGCAGACGTTCGGGATACACGGGGTTTGAGAAGGAGATCAGGGAGTCTTACAACAAGACCGCACCCAAGGTCAGTCCAGGGACGACGCAATTCGAGAATGAGATACGGGATTCCTCAGAGGCTTTGCGGATGGCCGGTAAGCAAGTCGCCAGCGAAGAAGATATCAAAGGGCCGCTAGGGATCCAGAACAAATACCAGCAAGGCGGGCCGCGCTTGGGAGGACATGATCTGAATAAACAACCGCATATAAGAGAGCAGCTTCCCGGCTATGAATCGCCGGAGGATTACGGCGGCGAGCCGGTCGCGAGCCATGAAACAGCGCCGGGGTACGGAACTCCGTCCGAACAGGGCGCTGTGCTCCGTAATACGGC
>CAYTAV010000084.1:0-3495 GCA_964435875.1 uncultured Gammaproteobacteria bacterium | reverse complement strand
CCGCCGCATTGCCCATCCCCGATCTATATGGCGGAAAAACGCAGATTATGTGGGCAATTCTCATAGTGGCTGGTTGGGATTAAAAAACCCGGGGTTGCCAGGCTCAGGTCGATCGAGAGCGTACTGTTACTGCTCTCTTTTGAACAGGTATTTGTTCCAAAAATACAACGAGATAAAGGCTATTATCGACTGGAATAGGTCGTCGATCAAGACTTCATTCTTGAGGAAGAAGGCGGTCAGCAGTATGATAACCGGGGTTCCGAAAGTGAACATGTCGGCTTTGACTTTGTCGGTATATTTCAAAAGCAGGACGAGATCGAGGCGCATCTCCCGCGACCTCTTCCTGTATTCCCTTTTTCTGATCTTCGTCGCGATATAGAAGAAGACTGAATAAACCGCCGCCGGCGCGGCCGCGTTCATGATCCTGAATATGGCGCCCAACCGGTCACCGAGGATGATGTAAATGATAGTGAAAGCGATCAGCCCGATGATAAAAACCGTTTCAAGAAATGTGAAGAATAGTTGTGTTGAGTTCATATTGGATGATTAATTAAGCGTCTTTTTTCCGCCTGCCGGCTGGCTTTTATCGGGCATCCGGGGATTGGCGACTGCGATCTGGCGCACGATCCTGGTAATCTCTTTTTCCATGCGCGCGATGCGCAACCTGACCTTGATATACAGATAGAATAACAAGGCTGTTGCAAGGTAGAGCAGCACTTCGATGCCTTTGCCGGAAAAACCGATCTGCGCTGCCAGGGCGTCGATCTTCTTAATGAAAATGATCGCGACAAGTCCGCACGACCAGAACAGCGTCCAAAGGATGAATTCAGATGCAGTGATCGATCCTCTTTTTTTCTGCGCTAGAACCCGCGAATAGATGAAGATGATCACTAGTATGGCGATCGCTTGCTGGAACATAAAGATTATTCCAATATCCAATTAAGAAACAGGTCCTTGATGATCCTTACGCCTCCTGAAAAATCTTGTCCATAACGATGATAGAGAACGGTTATCGGGACCTCTTTGATCCTCGCGCCCCCGGATTTGACCTTGTACAGGATCTCACTGCAATGCGCCTTGCCGTCGTTGCTGATTGAGAGCTTGCCCGCTGTTGCGCGCGATAAGGCGCGGAATCCGCTTTGCGGGTCAGTCATGCGGATCCCGAAAAACGCCCTGTTCACCATCCGGGCGATCGGCATTATGACATATTTTTTAACCGCCGGCATCTCGGATCTTTTACCGAGGAAGCGGGAACCGAAAACCGCATCGGCTGATCCGTCCAGGATCGGCGCTACCATTGCCGGGATATCCTCGGCCAAAAATTGCCCATCCGCATCGAAATGTATAATGATATCGGCGCCTTTTTCAAGGGCGAACCTGGTGCCGGTCTCAAGCGCCGCACCCTGGTCGCGGTTCACGATATGCCGCAGGACGATTGCGCCAGCCGATGCCGCCAGATCGGAAGTATCGTCTGCCGATGCATCATCTACGACGACTATATTGCTGGCGTATTTGCCCGCCTTGCGAACGACCTCGGATATGGTGCCCGCTTCGTTATAGGCGGGTATGACACAGAATATATTCATATGCTGGATATCGAAACGCCTGAATCCGCGAAAAAAGCCCTGCGCACTTTAGAAATCCTTCTGGAACTCCTTGAGGTTTTTCATCGCCCGGACATCTTCGATAGTACGCTTAAGGCCTGCTTCCAAAGTTACCACCGGTATCCACCCTAAGTCAATACGTGCCTGCGATATGTCGGGGAGGTTCAGGGGGGTCATGAATAACAGGGGTTTTTCGAATCTTATTTTCGAACCAGATCCTAGCATTTGGGCAATTTTCAAAGCTACGTCCTTGAGATAGACATTGACGTCAGAACCGATATTATACGGGCCGTGGAAAGGCGAATCCATCAGCTTCTGGACCGCATCGATCAGGTCGCCGATATAACAGAACGAAGAAGAAAAATGCTCGTCGCCGTAAATCGTGATGTCGCTCCCCTCAAGCGAAGCATTGATGAAATCAGGGATCATATGGCCTGCCGCACTCATCATACGCGGACCATAAATGCGGAAAGGCCTTATGATTTTCGTATCAAGCTTGTAATATTCCTTGTATGTATTGACAACTGTCTCAGCGAACCGCTTGCCCTCGTCATAGCATGACCTGGCTGAAAGGATATCGACGGCGCCGATATCCTTCTCCCCTATCTTGGGAGCTCCTTCGCGGCGCGGTCCGTAGACGACAGAGGAGGAAAAATGCATGAACTTTGATGTGTACTTGACGGCGACATCCAGCGCATTCTTTACCGCGTATGAATTAGCGAGCAAGGTGTCGATCTTATTCTCCTCGAACTGCTTCGGGGTTGTCGGGCAGGCGCAGTGATAGACCTCCTGTACGCCCTGGAACCTGATCCTGAATTTCTCAAGCTCGGGGAGCGATTCGAGATCGATCGGCTCGACAGCGTCATGCTTGACGAATTCGAAGTTGTCCTCGGCAAGGAGATGGTCGATATTCTTCTCGCTACCGCTCGAAAAATTATCAAGACAGATAACCTTGCTGGTCTTGACCAGCTCATCGCAGAGATGCGAGCCGATGAAGCCTGCTCCGCCCGTGACGAGAATATTTTTCTGGTCAAAAATCGCTTTTTTTGGCATATTTTCAATCTTATTGATTATCTTGCAAAACCTTTGTATCAGTCATGCTGATGTATGCGACGCTAACCCCGCTGGCAACAGCAGCGTCAGCCGCATAGAAAGAATAGCGCAGGTCGCCCTTTTCCGAATAAATGCGGACATGCGGCCCTCCTCCCGGCCCGGCGCCGACGATGATCTCATCGATGCCGTCCTGGTCGACATCACCCGCCGCGATCCGTACGCCCCCCCGGAACGATCTCTGGAAAGCATAAAAATCGCCAAGGACTTCGCCTAAGGGAGTAAAAATCCTGATTTGCGGCCCTCCTCCGGGACCAGGCGCAGTGATAATTTTTGACCAGCGGCTCTCCGCGCCATATCCAGTTCTGGCCGTCGCGACCGATACGCCGCCGCGGAAAGCAGGCGCATAAGCGAAAAATTGCCCGAGAATCCTGCCTTCGCCAGTGAATATGCGGACATGCGGCCCTCCTCCCGGCCCGGCGCCGACGATGATCTCGTCGCGTCCGTCGCCGTCGGTGTCCCCGGAGGCGACCGATACGCCGCCGCGGAAAGCAGGCGCATAAGCGAAAAATTGCCCGAGAATCCTGCCTTCGCCAGTGAATATGCGGACATGCGGCCCTCCTCCCGGCCCGGCGCCGACGATGATCTCGTCGCGTCCGTCGCCGTCGGTGTCCCCGGAGGCGACCGATACGCCGCCGCGCAATGGCGAAGGAAACAGTTCGAGCGTTTGCGGCGATTCCCCGCTGGGACCGCTGATGACCGCTGTAGTGCTGGCCACCTGCCTTATATGGGTAATGACATATCCCGACCGCTGATTGAGCTGCTCTTTCGCGCGAGAAAC
>CAYTAV010000083.1:1387-3576 GCA_964435875.1 uncultured Gammaproteobacteria bacterium | reverse complement strand
TCCTGCGCGAGCATGGATGCGATGACTGCGTTCTTGTTGATAAATTGCGACTGGACCGTATACTGCACAACGCCTAATAGGCTGATGAGCGCAAAGCTCATTACGAACACGGCAAAAACGACTTCGAGGATTGTTATGCCTTCTTTGTTACCTGAAACTGTCAATAGCCCCTTTATACAACCTTTATTCATAATTCTTGTTTCATAATTCTTTATTATTGGCTAATCTACTGCACTTCGATCATCCCGTAACTGTTTACTGTTATGCTTTTGGTCTGATTAGTCGAAGTATTGCGCAGGACTATGGTCATATCCGCCGTATCATCGCCGTTGACATACGTTTTAGGATCCGGCGGCAAAAAAACGATCCTGCCCGGCGAGGCCGGATTGATCGAGTTGACGATTATATTCTGGGGCAGTTTGAATATCCTGATTTTTTCCTGGTTTGTCGCGCAACTGTCCGTGCAATCCCAATCCCCATCGGCGAGATTCTTAAAGAGATAATATTCATCAGCGCCTTGGGCGAGGAAAATTCCCCATCCGAACGCCGGTACAGCCCCCGCATCATCCTCTTTTGAACTAAGCGCGTAATTCTGCGCTAAACGGATGTTGCTTGCGAGCAGGTTGGCGGAATTCGTCAGGATCGCCGATCTTTCACCCGCCCTGTAATTGACGACTGTGACGCCGGCGATGAATCCGAAGATCGAAAGCGCGACTATCATTTCGATCAACGAGAAGCCCTTATTGTCCTTAATACCATCTTTTTTCAGCAAAAATTCGCCCATTGGTTTACGGCTTATTATCCGCTATTTTACCATGTTTTGATTAAAAATAAAAATGCGCCGAGAATTTTTACTCCGGCACATCTTCCTGTTTACAGTCTATTGGATATTGGCGCTAGTTGTTTAACCGCTGATCAGTTCGTCTTTCTCTCGATCCATTGCGGCCGCTTGCAGGGCACGACTCCATCCGAAGGGAACCCGGGCGAAGTCCAGGCGCTGTCAGCGTCTGGCGTACTGCAATGCACCCTGATCGAATATTTATAGCGCTTGTTCGATTCATGAAGCAACGTCGAATCAAAATGATCATCTATGCATTCTGAGTCATTTATATCATTTGACGAATCTCCTGGCCTATAGCAAGCGCCTTCAGAACCGTCATTAAATAATTCGTAATTATAAAGATTAGCTGAATCAGGCGTAGTATCGCATCGGATGCAATTTGCAAGGCTATCGCATTGGCAGCGCG
The DNA here is from genome assembly GCA_964435875.1 of uncultured Gammaproteobacteria bacterium. Taxonomy (GTDB): domain Bacteria; phylum Patescibacteriota; class Patescibacteriia; order Patescibacteriales; family CAYTAV01; genus CAYTAV01. The sequence goes on along the minus strand of CAYTAV010000083.1, from coordinate 2,329 downwards.
CCAGCTCGTAATAATCAAAAGTGCAGGTTCCTGTAAAATCCTCCCAATCAAGGGTAACGGATCCGGGACAATTGCTTTCGGGACGGGTAATGCTGGCTGTATTCGCGATCTCGCATACGGTATCGGTAGTCCCGGTAACGGCTGGAGAAGATCTGGCGGATTCGATATCCAAGGCGTCAATGGCGGATACTTCATAACTGAAATTAGTATTTGATGTCAGGCCGAGGTCTGGATAAGACGTGATTCCGAGGTTTGTCGTGCCGATCAAAGCGTTATCACGGTAAACGTTATAGCGATAGTTCTCTTCCGAAGGATATGTCCAGGATACTGACAACGCCGAACATCTCTGGCTCGAGATCGGGATAACAGTTACACCGGACGGGACAGCCATTGAAAGATAAATCCTGTGATCGGAAGCGGTGCAGTAATCCGTGCATGCGCCCCCCGGGCAGTCGCTGTCATCATCGCAAAAATTACCCTGGTTTGCGCCGGCACTGCATGATCTATTCTCACAGTTGGTACTCACCCAGCCCGCCCCCAGGTATGTTTCAGAGTTTCCGTTCCAGGCCCAGCCCTCAAACTGCCTGTCGCTAGCCAGCGATATCCCGTAGCTCGGCGCAGTACTGCCGTCGTCGTCGTCAAGCCTGATCCAGCCGGAATCTCCGAGACTGATGATTTTCGCGAATCCGTAAGCATTCTTATCATCGCTCTTTACGCAGGCGATACAATCGCTGGCATCAGTGCAGGATGCGGCCGCATCGCATTCATTCCTGTAATTTAGGTCATTGGGAAAGTCGTCAATACATGTTCCTGCTGAATAGTCTGAGCAGTTCTGGTCCGTTTCGCATAACATATCTTTTCGCAAAGAGCAGACTCTCTGCTTTTGGAACGCGATCCAGCCTACGGTATCGTTCCAGGCATAGCCGGAAAGCAGGCCGCCGG
>CAYTAV010000083.1:0-1287 GCA_964435875.1 uncultured Gammaproteobacteria bacterium | reverse complement strand
GTACTATTATAACAGGCGAAACAGCCGTTCCCTGGGTTGCATACTGTGCCGTTATCGCAATGACCCGAATAGCCGGTGTCCGGCACTGCCCCGGTTACGCCGGAGGAGGCCTCGAAATAGATCCAATCGGCCCATTCGCTGTAAGCGTGCCCGGAAAGTTTCCCTTCATCGTCGATATTGACTCCGTAATCGATTGCGGCGGTCGGGGTGCCCGGTATCGGACAACCTGGATTAGGTCCGCCGGGTTCGTCCGCTTCTAACAAGCCGTCGCCGTCCTTATCGCAATCTGTGGAATTGAAACTGATCCAACCGTAATTGGAACTCCAGCCAAACCCCCGGATATTGTCAGCATTGCCAGCCGATACAGGTTGGATATGGGCTATGAACAAAAATGCCAGGCTAAGGAAGCCTGCATAATAATATGAAGCACTCAAGCATGTGAACAGATTTTTTTTAAAAAATCCTTCTTTTGTCAGGCTCAACATTTAGTTTAAAACTTTGTTAAAAATGCATCAGTCCCAAATACCAGCCGAGGATCTCTCTCCCGAAAAAAAGAGCTATCAGCGTCGCCGGCGCAAGGAACGCGCCGAGCGGGACCTGCGAATTCCAGCCCTTCTTGTGCTTTAGGATCAGCCCGATACCGACGATCGAGCCTAACGTATAAGCGAGGAATAGTGCGACGAGGATATCTGGCCAGCCGAGCGCGGCGCCCATTAAGAGGCCGAGGCGGATATCGCCGCCGCCGATCCATCTGCCCTTGGAAATGATGAACTGGACCATGAAGAAACCCATTCCAATTATAGCAGAAATAAGCAGATTCTGCCAGGAGTATCCGAGCAGGATGTTGAGTATCAGGACGAGCAAAGCCGCCGGGATCGTTACAACGTCGAGAATCAGATACCAGCGCAGGTCGAAGACGAATATCACGACCATGGCGGAAATCAGGAATAGGTCACGGAATAATTTGATTAATGTGAATTGGTTAGCGGCTAAAAATCCCTGAATCGACTGGAAATCCGAGATAGGTAATCGGAAATTGTCCGCCGCCGCAACGACGAACAGGATGCCGGTCGCCAACTCGACTAACGGATATTGGATCGCGATCGGCTGATTACATTTTCTGCATTTTCCTCGCAGAACTAGGAAGCTCAACACCGGAATATTGTCGTACCAGGCGATCAGCCTCTGGCAATGCGGACAGAATGAGCGGCCGGTCAGCTTGTCGCCTGTGTGCAAGCGCCAGATCACGCAATTGAGAAACGAGCCGATAACAAGGCCGAAGAGGAA
>CAYTAV010000082.1:0-3716 GCA_964435875.1 uncultured Gammaproteobacteria bacterium | reverse complement strand
AATCCCTCCCTCTCCGCAATCCTTCGCTAAAGCTACGGAATTGCATGCGAATGACCTATGCCTACATTTTAATAAGCAGAAAAGTCCACAAATTTTATTTTGGATCAACAAAAGATTTGCAAGAAAGGTTTAGGTTTCATAATGAAGGAAAAGTACAATCCACGAAATACGGAATTCCATGGGAACTTGTTTGGTATGGAGCTTTTAGCACGGAAAGAGAAGCAAGAAATTTTGAGATTTACCTTAAATCCGGTTCAGGCAAATCTTTTGCTTATAAGCGTTTGATTTCGGTAGCTTTAGCGAAGGATTTTGATGAGGGCCGGAAAGGTAGTCCGAAGCTGAAAGCGTAGGATACCCTCCCTCTCCGCCAAGTTTTAAATTCAGCGGAATCGATTGGAACCTTTATTGCATGTTTTAGACCGATATGATTTTTTCTACTGTTAAAAAGGCACTGCGGGTGCCTTTTTTTGCAAAAATAGGTTATTTTGTTATCATTTATTATAGAAATACTGATTTAATTATTCAGAAGACTGCCAGAGCCAAGCTTTGAGCGGACCCGGCCAAACCTTTGATAATGAAAATCATAAAAGATAAAAACAATCTGCAAACCATCCCCGGAATAGGCAAAAGCATTGCCGAGGATTTGCGGGACATCGGCATACGCTTGGTGTCTGATTTGAAAGGCAAGGATCCGGAAAGGCTTTATGAAGCATCCAACCGCAATGCAGGCAAGGTGCAAGACCGATGCCTGCTCTATGTTTTTCGCGAGGCAGTCTATTTTGCTGAAAATCCGGATCCGGATCCGGAAAAACTGAAATGGTGGAATTGGAAAGATAAGTAATCCATAAATCAACTTATGATTAAAATAACAGACAAAAACACCAGATTTTACATTGATATCGATCTTAAAGGCAAAAAGGTTATCGGCTGGAACTATGGCCAGAGGCAAGAGCTTGAGCGGGAGTTGCCTAACTCGAATCATCGCCGGATTTTTATTACTAAGGGCCAACACGATAAATTGGCTAAAGAAAAAAATGATATAAATTAATTAACATTATGAATACGCTCATTATAAGAATATTGACGCTGGCGGTGTATGCCGGTATGGTAGCGGCAAACTATCTGGCGGTTGCAATCCCGCTGGGAGGCAGAAGTACAGGAGAAATTTCCGACAATTATCCCAACCTATTTACCCCGGCTGGTTACGCATTTTCTATTTGGGGACTGATTTATGCCCTCCTTGGAATCTACGTCATCTATCAGCTGCTGCGGGAGAAAGACGAAGTAGTGGCGCGAGTAAATCCGATATTTGTAGTAAACGCGCTTCTCAATGCTTCATGGATATTCGCCTGGCATTATGATCTGATATGGCTCTCTATCATCATCATGGCTGGACTATTGATTACGCTTATTCGGATTACCGATATTTTACGCGGTTATGTTCTTAGCCAAAAAGATTACTGGCTGGTACGTTTACCGTTCAGCGTGTATTTCGGATGGATTACAGTCGCTACAATTGCCAACATTACGGTTTTCCTCGTCTACCTCAATTGGAACGGTTTTGGTCTGGCTGATAGTTTTTGGACAGTCGTGGTACTTTTGACCGGGGCGGCGATCGGTTCCTGGCGGGCACTCCATGACCGGAGCATACCATATGCCCTGGTCCTGATCTGGGCTTATGGCGCGATTCTTTTTAAGCATCTGTCCGGAAGCGCGTTTAGGGGGCAATATCCGGCCGTGATCGCCGCAACCACCATCTCCATGCTCATTTTCATCGGATGCGTTTCATATATCGGGTCTCGGCGCTGGCAAATACAACATGCAGCGGATATATGATTGCAGATGACCGGCTTCGGCATAACACTTGCGATAATAATTGCTGTCGCTTTCCGATCTAACCTCGGCTTCAAAATGCCTGCTTTAGCGACTACAAGGATCATCTTCATTGCGTAAGGATTAAACGCTGTCTGCAAAGCACAAAATAAATAATCTAGTAATCTTAATTATATGCAATCAAACAAGATTAAAATCCTGCAAAACACTATCTTTTGGGGATTCATCCTCTGGCTGTTCGGCTACATCCTCGGCATCATCTTCTTCGCCTTTGTACCGAAAGAGCATATCGGGTTCTATATCCTGCCGCTAGGGACGGCTTTTACTCTATGGGTGCTAATTAAAAAAATCAAAAGGGACGAACCGCTATGCTACGTCGGGCTCGGGATCATCTGGATGCTGATGGCCGCGTCCCTCGATTACGTCTTTATCGTCAAGCTTTTTAAGTCAACCGACTACTATAAAACAGACGTCTATCTGTATAATGCCCTGACATTCTTTATGCCGATTATTTACGGATTGTTCCTGAAAAGCAAGGGGCGTTTCCCTGATTAATTGCCTTAGTATTTTAAGCTTTCCATTCCTGGATATCTTGCCTGTCATGCAGCTATTGATTTTAATCATACTGGCTTCTGGAACCACCTGCTTCACCCTGTTGGGCAGCTGGTATGCTAAAAAGTACGGCAAGCCGGATCTGCTGATCGGGCTTTACGTGGCTTTCGTGCTTGTCGCCCAAATCTTGGCAGTCAAGATTGTCTTAATCGAGCTGGGAAGGGCTAATTTTTTTGTCCCTGGCGGAGTCATAATTTTTTCGATTACTTTCCTGTTGACCGATATAGTTAATGAGAAATTTGGGAGGAGCGAAACCCAAAGAATGATCCTGATCGCCTTAATTTGCCAAGTCGTCGCCGCGCTCTTTTTCCGGATCAGCATCATGCTCCCAGCCGCTCCGTTCTGGCAGATCCAGGAGGCCTGGGACGAGATCTTCGGCTTCGTTCCGAGAATCATGCTGGCAAGCTGGGCCGCATTCGCGGTATCCGAGAATTTCGACGCTTACGCATACGCATATTTAAAAAGACTAACGGAAGGAAAGCATCTTTGGACGAGGAACGTATTCAGTTCGATGCCTGCCTTGCTTATAGACAGCATCATTTTCGTTCCGTTGGCGTTCGCGGGCACCGCTCCCCTCCTACCCCTGATCAAAGGCCAGATCGCTGTAAAATGGCTATCCGGGCTAGTCTGCGTTCCTTTCATGTACTTGAACCGGTCAGTATTATCCGACCGGCCCAAAGATCTTAACCGAACATAAGTCATATGAAAAAACCGGCCACGATCGATGAATATATCGCTTCTTTCCCGGAAGGAACGCGGCACATACTCGAGAAGGTCAGGCAGGCAATCCATGAAGCCGCGCCGGCGGCAAAAGAAGCGATTAGCTACCAGATGCCGACCTTCAAGCTCGGCGGCAACCTCGTCCACTTTGCGGCTCATAGAGAACATATCGGATTCTACCCGGCGCCATCGGCTATCAAGAAATTCGACAAGGAATTGAAGCCTTACAAATGCTCGAAGGGGGCGATACGGTTTCCGTTCGATAAGCCGATTCCTTATGGATTGATCAATAGGATCGCGGCCTTCAGGGCAGAAGAAGCGTCCCGCGCGCTGAAAGCAAAGCATAGTACGGGTAATAGGCATTGACAATCCCGGTGAATGATGCTATAGTTCCTGCATATTTACAGATTCGAGTTTCAAACAGTTGCTAATATAATAAGCGGCCTGGAGAAATCGGGTCGCTTATTTTATCTACCGCGCAATAAATTACGGCGCGTTAGGGATTAGAAAATTATGTATAATATTACAGAAAAAAAATCACCACAAAAATC
>CAYTAV010000081.1:0-3826 GCA_964435875.1 uncultured Gammaproteobacteria bacterium | reverse complement strand
AAAATTAATTATTATGTGGATTACTTTAAATAATCCTCGGTAACTATAACACTAATGATAATAAAAATCAAGCTTGCCGAATCCGCATTTTTTACTTGATTATTTAGTATTAATGTTTTAGAATATAAAGAGAATAAAGCGGAAAAAATCACGCTTTAATGTTTTGTGGAAAGTAAATTATGGGAAAAGAGGAAAAAAAGCATAAAACAGGAGAAGATCTAGCGATCCGCAATGCCGTTGAAACAGCCAGCCCAATCCTAGAAACAAGTGCGGCTGGAACAGTCGAGAACGCTGCTAAATCCTGGAAGCGCATAATTTTTCATATCCTGAAATGGAGTCTGGCAGCGGGCATATTTTTGATTATTGCCGGATTCGTCTTTACCAGCCAGATACTATATTCGGGCCAAAGCAGCAATCCCTGGTTCAAAAAAATCAACATCTTCACGCCGATCCAGCAGCTTGTCGAAAGCGCGGATAAGAAGCTTAAAGGCGAGGAAACCGACCGCATCAACATCCTCCTGCTCGGCATGGGCGGGAAAAAGCACAGCGGCGGCTACCTGACCGACACGATCATCCTGGCAAGCTACCAGCCTTCGACCGATAAACTGGCGCTCTTATCCATACCTCGGGATATGGTAGTGCCGATCGAGGGCATGGGCTGGCGCAAGATTAACAGCATAAACTCCTATGCAGAGCAAAAGAATCCGGGTGATGGCGGGCAGGCCTCCGCGCAAGCCATCGGCAGTATCCTTGATATACCGATCGACTATTTCGTGCGCGTTGATTTCCAGGGCTTTATCAAGATCATCGACGAATTGGGCGGGATCACCGTCGATGTCGAGAATACGCTGGACGATTACAGCTATCCTGTCATGGGCCGCGAAAGCGCCTACCCTTACAGCTCGCGCTACGAACACCTTCATATTGAGAAAGGCCTTCAGCAGATGGACGGCGAGCTCGCGCTCAAATACGCCCGTTCGCGGCATGCGCTAGGCGCCGAAGGTTCGGATTTTGCCCGCGCCCGCAGGCAGCAGAAGATGCTGTCGGCCGCGAAGGAAAAAGCCTTGTCGTTCAATATGCTGCTTAAGCCGATAGCCGTCAAAAACATACTGGAAGCGCTCACTGAACATGTAAGCACCGATATGCAGGTCTGGGAAATGATCAGGCTCTGGGAGCTTGGGCGCGACGTTGACAACTCGAAAATTACGAACAAAGTGCTCGATACAAGCAAAGGCGGGCTCCTGGTCAATGCCGTAGGCGAAGACGGCGCTTACATCCTTGAACCGCGCAGCGGCAACTTCTCCGAGATCCAGTACCTCGTGAAAAATATGCTGTCTGACGCGCCCGAAGGGGAGAAGAGCGAAGTCGAACTCGAAAGCGCGAAGCTTGAAGTGCTGAACGGAACCTGGACCAACGGGCTCGCCGGCAAAACGGCGCTCGACCTTGAAAAATTCGGTTTCGAGATAGTATCGACCGCCAACGCACCGGTCCGCAACGCAGACACCACGACAATTTACGACACGACCTTCGGCCAGAAGATGAATTCCCTCAAGATACTCAAGGAAAAATTAGGCGCGCAGGTCGCTTTCGGCGCTCCCAACTGGCAGACGGCTGCGCCGGACGGCGCATCCTCGACCCAGGCGGATTTCATCGTCGTTGTCGGGAAGGATCTGGCGCAGGACCGCGCGAAAATGCCCTGATTTGACAGGGCAGCGCGGCCTGCTTTCAAGGACATGGCAAAGAAAAACAGCATAAGCGGAAGCGATCTTCCCGAAGTCGTGATTTTCGGCAGGACGAATGTCGGCAAGTCGACGCTTTTCAACCGCTTGACGGAAACGCATGGGGCCCTGGTTTCCGATATCGAAGGCACGACCCGCGACAGCAACTCCCGCGAAGTAGAGTGGCGCGGCAAGAGCTTCCGGCTCGTCGACACCGGCGGCATCTTGGAACCGCTATTGCTTGCCGGCTCAAAAAAAAGGACAACGGGCATCTCCGATATCGACCAACAGGTCATCATCAGGTCAGGGCGGCATATTAAAGGTGCCGCCCTTGTTTTATTCGTCGTCGATGCGGAAACCGGCATATTGCCGGACGATGCCGCGCTGGCCAGGCTGATAAAGGAACAAGCGGTTAAAAATGCCCCGGTCCTGCTCGTCGCGAACAAGGTCGACTCTCCGAGGAAAGAGCCTGATACAGCCGCTTTCAACAGGCTTGGAATCGGCGAACCCCTGCTCGTTTCAGCCGCGACCGGCCGCGGAACAGGCGACCTCCTGGATGCGGTTGTCGAAAAGCTCGATCGGCATAAAGATTTAAATGCGGCGGCCTCCAAAATTGAGCCGGAATGCCGGATCCTGATCGCAGGCAGGCCGAACGTCGGCAAATCAAGCCTTTTGAATGCCCTGGTCGGCGAAGAACGGGCGATAGTCAGTCCGTTCGCGCATACGACCCGCGAGCCACAGGATGCGAGGATCTTAGTCGAAGGGCGCCTGATCGAATTCGTTGATACAGCCGGGATCAGCAAGCAAGGTATGAAATCGTCGCGCAAGGCAAAAGATAAGCATTCGCTCGTCAGCCAGGGGATCGACATGTCTCTGGCGGCGCTCGGGCGCTCGGATATCGTCCTCTTGGTCTTCGATGTTACGGAGCCGCTTACGCACCAAGACGCGAAAATCGTAGAGGAAATCGTCTCACGCGGCAAAAGCATAATCCTGGTCGCCAATAAGTGGGACTTGGTCAAAGAAAAGGATGTCAAGCGCTTTACGCAATATATCTATGCTTCCCTGCCCTTCCTGGCCTGGGCGCCGATCGTCTTCGTCTCTGCGCTTACGAAGCAGCGGATCGGCGGACTTTTGCGCCAAGCGCTCTTAGTCAAGGAAAGGCGCGGACTTGTTATACCCGAAGCCAAGCTCAAGGACTTCCTGCTCTATGCGGCGCGCAAGCAGAAACCGCTTAAGGGACGCGGCCAGAAGCGGCCATTCATCTATTCGCTCAAGCAGTACCATAGCGATCCGCCGAAATTCGAGGTCCTGATCGGCCCGCGCGACAGCCTCGACCCGACCTACCTGCGCTTCCTGCAGAACGGCCTGCGCGAACGCTTCGGATTTCTTGGCACCCCGGTCAAGATCGTCGTCAAGCGCCGGCGGAAAGTGCACGGAAGGCCAGACAGCAAACAAAATACTGGAATATCGTAATATTTGACTCGTCTTATGTCATCAGTATTACATCCAAGCAATATTTCTTATGATTTATCTGTCTGAATATGAAAATTATCATCGGGCTGGGCAACCCAGGCACGGCCTACGAACATACGCGGCATAACGCCGGCTTCATCGCTCTAGACGAGCTCGCGGGACGGATGGGCGCGGAATGGAAAAAATCCAAGAAATTCCATGCTCACACCGCCGAGATCCGGACGAAGGACGGGCCGGCGATCCTCGCCAAGCCGCAGACTTACATGAACAATTCCGGGATCGCCGCGCAAGCCCTGCTGTCCTATTACAAGCTCTTGCCGAAATCCTTCGGGCTGATCGCGAAGAAGCAGAGCGACCTCTCCGAGGTCCTGACGGTCATCCACGACGACGTCGATATCCCGCTCGGCAGATACAAAGTTACCGCGAGCTCCCGGAGCGCCGGGCACAAGGGGGTCGAGTCGCTGATCTCGCACCTCAAGACCCAGAAATTCGAGCGCATCCGCCTCGGCATCAAGCCCCCGCCCGGACCCGCTAGCCAGCCGAGCGCCAAGGACTACGTTCTCGGGCGCATGACCAAGCCCGAGCTCGAAGAACTCGTCTCAGTCATCTCCCGCATGCTGGCGGATAGATTCAAG
>CAYTAV010000080.1:1951-3835 GCA_964435875.1 uncultured Gammaproteobacteria bacterium | reverse complement strand
ACCTGTTGCGGAACGTAGTTTCCCCGAAGACGGTTATCTCGGATTTTTGGTTATTGGGCATATCTTTAAGCTAATTTTGCATGATTATGGCTTTTGCCGCATCTTCACTCTCAGCCTTCAGGCGAACGGCAGATTCTCCGGGGGCGCGCCGTTCTTTTCATCTTCCGCCTGATTGCCGGGCGGCCGGACAGCCGCGGATTTCACGCTGATCCTGATCCCGTTCGAGCCCGTCCTTTTCTCTTCGATCTCCTTATCGACCGCGCCGAAAATATCATCGCCGCTTGCCTCGGACCGGTCCGGCGCTTTTTCTCCGGCCCCCGTCCCCTCTTCTTCTTCGAACGGCGCCAGTCCGGCAAAGACATCGTCCATAGGAACTTCGCGGACTTCCTCCGACTCGATCGGAAGGTCCATCGGAGCTTCGGACTTGCGGCCGGCCGCTTTCTGCAGGAGCGGAGCGCGTACGACCGGTTCGACCGGGAAGTGCCAGATCGTAGCCAGCTCCTCGACGTTGACGACCGACGGCTTGCGGCCCCTCTGCATGCTCCTGAACTTATAAGCGACCATCATCTTCAGCTTCCTGAAATTTAAGCGCGATTCCTTGAAGAAGTAATGCGTCGAGGTCCCCGTGACGCTCGTGTCCGGCTTGAAGTTGTTGAGATCCGTGTCTGCGAACTGCTTCATGAAGCCGACGAAACCGTTAACGACCTTGGGCTTGTTCATGACGTCCTTCTTGGCGACATAGATGAAGCGGATCTTGGCCTGGTACGAGACTTTCGAGACCTTCTCGGAAATCGCTTCGACCTGCTTCTTCTGCTGGGGCTTCAGATTCATCATCTTGAGCGCCTCGTCCTTCTTTTCCTCGACCGCCGCGCCGGCGCCCGCTCCGGTCAGGGTATTGAAGATTTCGGCGATTCCGCCAAGCAGGAAATCCAGGATGCCTTTCTTCGCCGGCGCCTTCTCGCCCAGGATGTTCTTCACTTCCTCTTCGCCGATTCCGGTCCATTCGAAGCCGATCGGCCGGAGGCAAATCTGGTACCAGAGCTGTTCGCCTCGCTCGAGGGACGAGCAGAGCGACATCAGCGCCGCCATCGGATCCTTGAAACGCACTTCCTGCTCGCTGATCTGCTCTTCGAAATGCTTGTAGGTCCTGATCGGATAGGCGCTGGGCCTGACCTGGATGAATTCCGCGCCCCAGATGTCGTACTCTTCGTCCGGGTACTTGTTCGGAATGCCCTGCGTATAGTCCTCGACTTCCGTGATCTCCGCATCCGGATACTGCGAATAGACCGCCGCCTCGACCATGTTGCGGAACTTGTCCGGCGTATAGACTAAAAACTGGGTATAGCCTTCGATGCTGACGATCTCGAAAGAGATCTGCAGCTGGTACATGCCGATCCAGTAGGTTTCGATCAGGTTGAAGGTGCCGTGCGCGCCGAGCAGATAAGAAAACAGGTTCTCGACCGCTTTCGGGGTCTGGCGGTTGTCGCGCGGCACGTCGATCGCGAGCAGGACGAATTTCTGAGTCGCCGTCCATTGCCCGCCGATATAATCCATCCAGAGCTCCTTGATGCCCCAGAGGAAGGTTAGGGCGAGCGGTATCCAGCCCACGACAACAGCCATGCGATAGACGATGACGTCTGCCGGCTGGCTTAAGAATGCAGAAATTTTGCTAATATCTAATACTATTTCCATGTATGCAAGGTACTGTTTAATCGACACCTTAACCCTGTGTCCAGCGCGCCTGGCAAGAGGGCGGAATGACGATTGAATGACAACTCTGGCGGCTTATCAACACGAACTGCCGCTGTTACTATCTAATATTTTACCATATTTCTATGCTAAAAACAACCGTAAAAAACCGTTTGGCTCGGATGCTTTAGAGAA
>CAYTAV010000080.1:0-1851 GCA_964435875.1 uncultured Gammaproteobacteria bacterium | reverse complement strand
GCCTATACTGCCTGGCAGATTGAGGTAGACGATCTGATGAAGCGCATGGCGGTTGTCGAAAAAAAGCCGGGAATAAATTCGCCGGCAGAATAAATACGGTTTAGATTTTACATTGAGACCGATTTACGTAAGGTAAGCCGGTTTTTTATTTTGTCATTTCGATCCTAGGTACCCGGGATCGTTAATTGATAGTAAAATGGGAGAAAAGGGAAAAATGAAAAAGTTGCAAATTGTTTTTTCCCTTAAATATAAGCTTCATTCGCCCCATAGTTTGGCGCCCTCGGGTATCTGGTCCTTGGATACGACTTGGCCGTTGATGAGGCGGACTTTGCCCTGCTCCTTGAGCATGTTTTCGTACCATTCATCGGCTTGCTTGTTCCGCCTCTGCTCATAAGCGTATACCTGCTTCACGGACATCCCCTTCTCTTCCCGCATCTTGCGCTCCAGCGAGCCCTGGAGCTTAGAAAGTAGGAAATTTAATTCCTTGCATTTCAGTTTGAGCTGTATCACTGGCGGTAACGAAATATCCAGCGGATAAAAACGTATCTTCTCTACCCTCTCCATAATCCATTGCTCATACTTTCCTTCCCCTTCCCCTTTTTCTCCTCTTTTTTCCCTTTCCTCCCATTTTCTAATATCCCCCATTACTCCCATTTTTCCCATTAAACCCTTATACCTCCCCTTGATGATATCGTCACAGTCCTCCTCGAGTTCGGCAATCGCGCCGATCGAGAAGCCGAGGAACTCGAAATATTCCTTAGTCGAGTTCCTTTTCCAACCTTCGACAATGTTCTGCTTGCCGGAGCGAGCCGAGCGGTTCATCTGGTCGGCCAGAGCGAACATAGTCTTGTCTCTCGGGAATTGCCGCGCCAACGAAATGCAGGTGGAAAGCAGGTCGTCGGCCTTGCGGTAGATTAATAGTTTCTTATATCCGTAGGGGTCGGAATGGGGCTTGATCATAGGCTTATATTAAAAGGGGTTAAAGGGAATAAAAGGAGAAATGGGAGGAATTAGGGGGGGGTGATGGGATAAAGGATGTAATGATAGTAATCAAGAGGGGAGATTTTTGTATTCCTTTACACCCACTCCATTCATTAACCCCCTTTACTCCCCATTTCTCCCACTTAACCCTTTACTCCCCTTTACTCCCCATTTCTCCCACTTCTCCCATTCCACCCCTTCTCCCCCATTTTCTGTTTTCCCCATTTCTTTCATTTCCCCCTTCAGTCCCCTTTTATCCCCTCGCACCCTTCTCACTATTTAAAACGCACTGCCGAGTTATCATTATACAGCGTCTTGACCTGCTCTGCTGTCAGAGCGTAGTTGTAGATTCGGACATCGTCGATGAGGCCGTCGAAAAAGAATCCATCAGATCCGTTTGTCTTAAGATTCCCTATTCTGATAGTATCTCCCCCTGTTACTGGACCGAATACTCCTGGATTTTCGGCAACTATTGGGACACTTACACCATCTAAATATACGCCAAATGCAGATCCATCAGCCGTATATGTAATGTTATGCCAATTACCATCGAATAATTTAGATCTGTCAGTATCGATATTGCAGCCTCCTCCTGGTGTACCGTTATTATTTCCGGCTATGCAAAAAAGTTCATCATCGATTCCGCTCGAATAAGCGCTTACTACGATCCCTGACCATGCCCAATCGGCACTCGCATCAGAAATTGTAAATACATATTGTTCGCCCGTATCGGCAGTTGTCTTTATCCATGCTGATACTGTTGCCGGCGCGGCAATGTCTATCGAGGACGAATACGGGATATTGACATAATCATTCGTCCCGTCAAAGCTCCCCGCGCTGTTTTGATGCCCTGTACGGCCGTTGTACCAG
>CAYTAV010000079.1:0-3946 GCA_964435875.1 uncultured Gammaproteobacteria bacterium | reverse complement strand
GTGATATTAGCGTCTTTCTCGGGATTGCCACGGCGATTACGCCTCGCAATGACAGTTCTGGGAGGATTTTTCTACAGTCTCATATTTCAACTATTAATACTTTTTTATCCGAATATCTAAGGTAATATTGTCATCCCGAGTACAGCGAAGCGGAAGAAGAGACCCCCTGCTCTAGCTATAAATGACATTTCATAAAGCAATATACTCGATCTCGTTATTAGCCTTTGGATTATTATCCGGTTCGGTCCGTCCAAATTTTTCGAGGTCTTCAATATCGATTACGTCCTCATCGCCAGACTCGAGCACCCAGGTTTCCATCAGCCGTCCGATCAGATCGTTCTCGATAAGGAATCTTGACGGGTTCGCCATGCCGTAGAATGCATTATCAAAATATCCGCGGGCGGAGAATTGGATATCAGGCTTGACAATGAATAGATTCTGCTTCGATCGCGTCAAAGCGACATACAGCAAGCGGCGTTCTTCCTCGATCTGATCTTCTGAATCGAGCGAACGCGCGGACGGGATCATGCCGTCATTCGCGAAAATCAGGAAAACGCTGTGCCATTCGAGCCCTTTTGCCGAATGGATCGTCGAGATCGTCAGCTTTTCCGCTTTGTCGTCCGGCTCGGTATCTTTCTGGCTTGCGTCGATCGGTTCGAGCGTCAGGTCCGTGAGGAACTTGTCGAGCCGCTTGTAGCGTTCGGCGATGCGTATGAGCGAATCGAGGTCTGATTTGCGCTTTAGATGATCGTCATGCACGCGTGCAAGAATCGGCTCGTAATACCCGAGCAGGGCTGCGATCCGGTCAGCTGGCCTCATTTTCGAACTCGGCCCGTTATCTAGATTTCCTGATTCTTGGCCCCTTATCAGCGGCATCGATATATCACTTATCCTTTCCAGGACTGAAAATAAGTCATTTAACCGGCTGGTATGGCGCGGGAATTTTTTAATTATTTCAGCATAGCCGTTCATCAACACCCCCTCCCGACCTCCCCCTTGTAAAGGGGGAGGAGAGGCTTGTTCTTCCTGCCCTCTCGTAGATAAGGGGAGGTGCTTGGCTTCCTGTCGGACGGACAGATTTGCCGGTCTGCGGACTGGAGCGGGCTGATAAGATGTCGCAAGCATCAGTTCGCTGATGATCGCTTGCGCGGTGCGCGGGCCGATCCCTTCGACGAGCAGGAGTATGCGGAGCCAACTGACCGAATCTAACGGGTTCTCTATAACCCGCAGATGCGCAAGGACATCTTTGACGTGAGCCGTTTCGATGAATTTGAAGCCGCCGTATTTCACGAAAGGGATGCGGCGGCGCGCGAATTCCACTTCAAGATCGTTCGAGTGCCATCCTGCCCTGATCAAGACCGCGATTTCGGAAAGCGGTATGCCCTCTTCCGCAAGCTCAAGCACCTTTTGGGCGACGAACCGCGACTGTTCCTGCTCGTCGCGGGCCTCGATAAAGGCCGGTAGGTTTTCGCCTGGCTTGCGCGTAAACAGCTTTTTTGAATATTTTTCCTTAGCGCTCTCGATCAGCTCGTTAGTCAGGTCAAGGATCGGCTGGGTCGAACGGTAATTCTCTTCGATCGTGATTATGCGAGCCCCCTGAAAACGCTTTGGAAAATCGATGATGTTGCGGAAATCCGCGCCGCGGAAAGCGTAGATGCTCTGCGAGTCGTCGCCGACCGCCATGATATTCCCATGTTCTGACGCGAGCAAAGCTGCTATGTCGGCTTGCAGGGGGTTGGTATCCTGGTATTCATCGACCATGATATACCGGTATTTTTGTGAAAGTTTTTTCCTGATAACAGGAAATCGAGCTAATAGCTGGCGCAAGTTTATAAGCAGGTCATCGTAATCCATGAGCGACCGTGCCTTTTTATATCTATCATAATCAGCTGCTATGCTTCCTATATCATCAGTAAATTCCAGCAGGTTGGGATATTCAGATTCGATTATTCTGGCTATGGAGTCGTGCTGATTTGTATTTTGTATTTTGTATTTTGTATCTTGGAGAGTATTCGAACTTATCGTAATATTGGCTGATTTTTGACTATTTGGTCCGACATTTCCTAATTCATAATTCTTGATTCTTAATTCATGACCCCTAAATTTATTCCTAGCTTTCGAGATTATATCGTGCAGAGCTTTCTTTTTCGGGAAATTCCTGCCCTTCTGATGGAAGCCTAACTCGGCCCTGACCAGGTTAACAACGTCTTCCGAGTCTGTCTGGTCGAGGATCGTAAAATTATTACGGTACCCGAGCAGTCCGGCGTATTTGCGCAGGATCTCGTTGGCGAACGAATGGAAGGTGCCTCCCGAAACCTTTGCGCACCGCTCGTCAAGGATGGCCGCGGCGCGGCGGAGCATTTCTCCGGCGGCCTTGCGCGTGAAGGTCAGGAGCAGGATCGATCCTGGATCGATTCCCGATTCTACGAGCCTGGCAACCCGGTAAACTAGAGTCCTAGTCTTGCCGCTACCTGCTCCTGCAATTACAAGAAGCGGACCCTCAAGGGTCCTGACTGCTTCGATCTGCTGGGGATTCAGTTCTTTTCCGTAATCGACCGCCCATGCTCTCCCCTGCTCTCCTGCGGGTGTTTTAAGTTTATACTGCTTCATTATTCCTCTGCGGATAAGGCAAGTAAAATAGATTTTTCAGGGGTTAATGAAATAATGCAATATGGTTTATTATAAGCAGGCATAATTCTTAGGTCAACTGCTACCCGCCTGGCCTCCCCCTTTGTAAAGCACCCTGACAGCCCGCCTATCGGAGGGCTAGAGATGGGTTTTACCTGAAGTTTATATGCCCCTGCATCTCGATATGCCCCTGGAGTTTCTTCTTGATCGCGGGTGTATACTGATCGGCTCCGATATCCCAGTTTGCGGCTCCGGCATTGCGCGTATTGCCGTCAATGTCGGTCGAAAGTGCGGTTCGTATATCCAGGGGAAGCGTCAGGTCGGCGTAGATGTTCACGCCCTTGTCGCGGGCGTATCCGTCCGTCTGGGCGAGATGGAAGTCGTCAGTCGATGTCGAAACGAAGCGGACGTTCATGTTGCGGAAGGCCGTATCGGGCGAGGATGCATCGGAGGAGATATTCGCAACCGTAGTATTATTCGAGGTCAATAGGTTGTAGTCCTGGCCGTTATCTTGGCAAAGATTGTTTTTCAGCACCATATTCCCCTGGTCACCCCACGAAGAAATCCCGTATTTGTTATTTATCAGCGTATTGTTGTAAGCCTGTACTTCGGAAGTGCCGTTATTGCCGTTGAAATATATCCCCCAGGCGTTGTTCGCGGTATCATTCCAGTCATAGATTATATTATTCCAAAGCTTGAGCGCCTGGCCGTCTGATCGCGGCGCGTCGATGCCATAGGTTTCACCAGATGAGGTAGCAGGGCCTTTGATGATCGAGTTCGAAACGCGGACATCCGCATCTCCTGCCAGCTCGGACAGGTATATGCCGTTTATTCCATCGTGGTAATTGCCGTAAAGCTGCAACCCGTCGATCCTGACGAATCCTTCACGCACATCAACTATGTTACCATATGCCGAAATTACCATCCTATAGCCCGTATCGCTCCACTTACCGCCATGCCTGGCGGCTTCGGCTGTATAGATCCTGATGTAGTTGTCCCTGTCCGTAGTCCAGCCATTCAAGGCAATCTCGGCAGTATCCGCCCCCGCCCACGCCCCGTCGATCTTCGCGACCGCGATCGGCGAGGCTCCTAGTGCGTCGCCGATACCCTGGATTGAGAAGTAGCTTGACGCGTCTTTCCTCCACCTAGTCCCGCTGGCGGCAAAAATTGGCGACGACGTCCCGTAGATCCCATCGATCAGCACCTGTCCTGCGCTGGTGGTCGCGACGATGGTTCCCGTCGCATTGAGCGATACTCCCGCGGCAGTAATGAGCCCGACTGTATCATTCTCGCTCAAACTGCCCGTCAGATAACCGCT
>CAYTAV010000078.1:0-3973 GCA_964435875.1 uncultured Gammaproteobacteria bacterium | reverse complement strand
TTAATTTTATACTACTCTAATTGCATTAGCAGTGGCTAAAGCAATAAATATTTATCATAATCAGAAAATAATCAGGTATTTTTGCGTAATAGAGTAAAAAGAATTAGGTTTAAAATTATCTATTAATTAATCGTATAGTTAGGAAAGCGAAAATTCAGCAATTAAATTATTGATACGCTTATGGTTAGGAATTTCTTCAATTTCGTGTTTGAACTAATAAAAATAGTGACGATCTCGCTCGTTATTATCATCCCGATCAGGCAGTTCCTGATCCAACCCTTCTATGTCAAGGGGGCGTCCATGGAGCCTAATTTCCATGACCACGAATACCTGATAATCGACGAACTAACTTATCAGTTGAATGCGCCGAAGAGGGGCGAAGTAGTCGTTTTCCGCTATCCGCACAACCCCCAGGAATATTTCATCAAGCGCATCATCGGCCTGCCCGGGGAGAAGGTCAAAATCTATGATGGTGGCGTAATGATCTATAATAGTGCGCATCCGGACGGCATCAAGCTGGATGAGGATTATATTCCCGGGGACGTTAAGACTTATTCCTTCGCCGAAGAAGACGCGGTCCAGTTGGAAAACGATGAGTATTTCGTGCTCGGCGACAACCGCGGATCGAGCAAGGATTCGCGCAGCTTCGGTCCCGTCAGCAAGTCCTATATCATCGGGCGCGTGATTTTCCGCGGCTGGCCGTTCAACAAGATCGACCTGTTTACCGAGAAGCCGGTCTACAATTTCTAAGAATCTAACATCTAAAAAAATCGCATATAGCAAATTTACTTGCCGTTACACAGTTCGACGGGGGTATTTATCAAACGAAATCTATGCAGAAGAATAAAGAACGCCGCGTTGAATCCAAGGAAGATAGGGCGGAGCGCGAGCACGGCATAAAAAAAGCCAAAGCTTTCGCGCGGCTCCGGGGTATGAAGGACTACTTCGGCGAAGAGCAGAAGTACTGGGATGTCGCAATGACCAAAGCCGTTGATCTGGCCCGCTTCTATGGATTCTTGCAGATCCAGACGCCGGTCATGGAAAAGATTGAGCTTTACGAGCGCTCGAGCGGCAAGGCGAGCGATGTCGTGACTAAAGAGATGTACACCTTCGTCGACAAGAACGGCGAAAAAGTCGCTCTGCGGCCCGAAGCCACTCCGGGGATCGTGCGCGCTTATATCGAACACGGCATGTTCAACCTTCCCCAGCCGGTCAAACTTTTCTGGATAGGCCCGCTCTTCCGGCACGAGAAGCCGCAATCTGGCAGGACGCGCCAGCACTGGCAGTTCGACGTCGAGATGTTCGGCGAGGCAAAGCCCGCGGCCGACGCCCAGATCATCCTGCTCGGTTATAATTTCTTCAAGGAATTGCAGGTCGAGACGCACGTACAGGTCAACAGCATCGGTTGCGAACAATGCCGTCCCGAGTACGCGAAAAAGCTCGCATCTTATTTCCGGGAACGGGGCAAGAAAAACAAGCTTTGTAATGAATGCAAGAAGCGCCTAGTGAAGAATCCATTGCGCATGCTTGACTGCAAGGAGGCGCAATGCGCCGCTTTGCGCGAAGAAGCCCCGCAGATAGTCGATTACCTCTGCGATGAATGCAAGAATCATTTTATCAAAGTACTCGAATACCTTGATGAACTTGATGTGCTTTATAGCCTTAATCCCTACTTGGTCCGCGGTCTCGATTATTATACGCGTACGGTTTTTGAATTCTGGCCTTCGGACACCGAAGAGGGCAGGCAGATGAGCCTCGGGGGCGGCGGTAGGTACGATCGGCTGGTCGAGCATATGGGCGGCCGTCCGACGCCAGCACTCGGCTTCGGCCTCGGGATCGAAAGGACGATAATGAAGATCAAAGAGAAGAGCATACCGTTCAAGACCGAACGGGAGCGTCCGGTGTTCATCGCGCAGCTCGGCGATGCCGCAAAACGCAAAGCGCTCGTCATGTTCGAGGAGTTGAGGCGGGCGGGATTTTCCGTGCGGCAGTCGTTCACCAAAGACAGCCTGCGGTCCCAGCTCGAGGAAGCCAACCGGAACGAAGCAGTGATCAGCGTGATCATCGGCCAGAAAGAAGTGCTCGACGGAACGGTGCTCCTGCGGGACATGGAGTCCGGCATCCAGGAAGTGGTCGCGAGCGACCGGCTGATCTGCGAGCTGGAAAAGAGGCTGACAGGGGCGGCTGAGCCGGCCGAATGCTGACCTAAGTTATTAGCATAATTTTTTAATTAAAACAGCTGGATAGAAAGGATGGTGATATATGGTAGAATTCAAGAGGAAAAAAGGAGAGAGCTTCGAAAGCTTTTTGCGCAGGTTCTCGAAGAAGCTGCAACAGACCAGGAAGCTCTACGAAGTCCGATCCCGACAGCACCGCAGCAAGGATAAGAGTAGGAATCTTCAGCGCGAAAGCGCGCTGACCAGGCTGAAGATGCGCTCGCAGCGCGAGTATCTGCGAAAGATCGGCAAATTGAAAGATGATAGGATGTGAGTTTAAAAAATCCCGCTCAAAGCGGGGTTTTTTTATGGCTGCCAGCCGGGGGATCATTGCGCTTCTTATGAATCGCGGGTGGCTGATGAAAAAAGCATCGATCAGGCCGCGGGATGGCTAGTTGCCTGATCGCGGCCATGGCATGTTTCTATCCCCGGGATGCGCCTGGCAGATAGCGTTTCAAGCTTTCGAGGGTCGAGGCTTTTGAAGCCTGGCGGATCTTCGAGCGGGCGCGGTGCGTCTTAACGAATTTGAGCCAGTCGCGGTTCGGGCCGTTTCTTTTCTTATCGATGATGATCTCGACGACGTCCCCGTTCTTCAATTCGCGGTCGAGCGGTGCGATGCGGTCGTTGACGAGCGCGCTTGTGCACAGGTTGCCGATATCGGAATGTACAGCGTAGGCGAAATCGACCGGAGTTGACTCCTCGGGCAGGTCGATGACGTCTCCTTTCGGCGTGAAGACGAAGATGCGGTCGCGGAAGACGTCGAATTTTACCTGTTTGACGAACTCATGGCTCGAAGCCGCGTGGCGCTGGAGATCGAGCACCTCCTTGATCCATCTAGGCTGGGAGATATCCGCGCGCGCATCGTCGCGCAGCTTGTAGTAATGGTGTGCCGCTATACCGTAAAGCGCTTCCTCGTTCATCTTGACCGTCCTGATCTGGAATTCGGTCGGCTTGCCCGTCGGCCCGAAAACGGTTGTATGCAGGCTCTGGTAGCCGTTCGGTTTCGGCAACGCGATATAATCTTTGAAGCGATTTTTTTTCGGCCGCCAGAGAGAATGGATGATGCCCAGCGTTTTATAGCAGTCGGCAACCGATTCGACGATAACGCGCAGAGCAAAAACGTCATAGATTTCGTTGAACTTGCGGTCCTTCTTCTGCATTTTCGTGTAGATGCTGTAAAGATGCTTGAAGCGCCCTTCGATGTTATGCGCGATCTTGGCTTTATCAAGCTCTCTTGACAGGATCCGGCGGATACCGCCGATATACTGGTTCCTTTCGACTTTCTTCTCGACTTCGTATTTGTATTCGAGCTGCTTGTATTCTTCCGGGTAGAGGTATTTGAAGCAGATGTCTTCCATCTGCCAGCGCATAACCCAGATTCCGAGGAGGCCGGCGATCGGCGCGAAGATCTCGAGGGTCTCGCGTGCGATGCGCTGCTGTTTCTCGGGCGGCAGGGCATCGAGCGTGCGGAGATTGTGCAGGCGGTCGGCGAATTTTATGATGATTACGCGCAGATCTTCAGCCATGGCCAGGAACATCTTGCGCAGGCTTTCAGTATAGCGCTCGATTCCGCGGTATTTGATCTTCGAGAGCTTGGTAATGCCTTCGACGAGCGTCGCGACTTCGCCGCCGAAGTGCTTCCTGATTTCATCAAGAGTATGCTCCGTATCCTCGGGGACATCATGCAAGAGCCCCGCGATCACCGTATTCAGGTCGGTCTTGATCTGCGCCAGGATGAAAGCCGTATGCAGGGCGTG
>CAYTAV010000077.1:0-4001 GCA_964435875.1 uncultured Gammaproteobacteria bacterium | reverse complement strand
ATCGGCCGGGCCAGCTGGTATTCCCATAAGCAGGGGATGTATGCCGCTTCGCCTGATTTTCCGGTCGGCTCGCGGCTAAGGGTTTACGCGCTTGGCAACGAGCCGGCGAAATACGTCGATGTTACGGTCAATGATTTTGGACCGGACCGCTCGGCGCACCCGGACAGGGTCGTCGATCTCGAGAAGAGCGCATTCGCGCACCTCGCATCGCTCGGAGCCGGCACCCTGCCGATCCATATCGAATTGCTCTCGGCTGCCAAATCCGACATCGCGCCAACGGGCGACCAGGCGGCCCTGTCCGCTCCTTCAGTATCTTCCCGGTCAGCATATGTCATCAATGCCGGGACGGGCGAAGTGCTCTTCGAGAAGAATGCGGCAGAAAGCCTGCCGCTTGCCAGCCTTTCGAAGATCGTCGCCGCGCACGTATTCCTCTCTTTCGGCGTGGATATGAAAAAAGTCGTCGAATACAAGAAGACGGATGAAGAATATAACTACAAATACTGCAAGCCCGGCGAATCGGCGCGCCTGCGGCTCGCTGACGGCGAGAAGCTCACGGTCGAAAATCTTTTCTATTCCGCTCTCGTCGGTTCGGCCAATAATGCTGTCGAATCCCTGGCGCGCGTGAGCGGCGCCGCGCGCGAAGATTTTATCGCCGCGATGAACAGTCTTGCCGCAGGATGGGGAGCGAGCTCGACAAAATTCACTGAACCGACCGGCCTTTCTCCGGATAACGTGAGTTCTGCCCGCGATTATGCTATAATAGCGAAAGAAGCGCTTAAGAACCAGGCAATCGCCCGTGCGAGCATAACCGACATATACGAATTCGATACTGTCGGCAAGCAATCGCATCATCGCATCAAGAATACGAATACATTGATACACCAGAAAAAACTTGCAATCACGGGATCGAAAACCGGCTATCTCGACGAAGCCAAATATTGCCTGATGATCAGGGCGGATGGAGGAGGGGGCAGCGAAGTGATCGCGATTACCTTCGCATCTGACAGCAAGGCCTCGAGCTTCAAGGAAACCGAGGAGCTTGCACGTTACGGCATCCGCAAAGCAAAGAATCTGATCGCCAAGAGGAGCGCCTACAAGGTCTCATTGGCCAGCGTGCGATAAAGCGCATATCATATGATCAAGCTCTGCAACATATCAAAAAGATATCATACCGAGATCGCCGCCCTCAACGAAGTCAATTTGCATATTAAGCCCGGCGAGCTCATTTCGATCGTCGGCCAGTCAGGTTCCGGGAAGACTACGCTGATCAAGCTTTTGACCGGTGAAGAGCGAGCTACGCAAGGCAAAGTGATCATCGGCGGCTGGGATATCACGCGAATAAAGCAGTCGGAAGTGCCTTATCTGCGCCGCCAGATCGGCGTTATCTACCAGGATTTCAAGCTGCTGCCCAAGAAGACGCTCAAGGAAAACGTCGCTTTCGCCCTCCAGGTCTGCGGCCATTCGACGAAGAAAATCAGGACGATAGTCCCCCATGTCATGCGCATCGTCGGCCTCGAGGACAAGATGGGCCGTTATCCGCATGAAGTTTCCGGAGGAGAACAGCAAAGGACGGCGATCGCCCGCTCGCTGGTGCATCGGCCGAAGATCCTTCTGGCCGACGAGCCGACCGGGAATCTTGATTCGATCAACGCCGAAGAGATAATCGAACTGCTCCTCAAGATCAACAAGTTCGGAACGACTGTCGTCCTCGTCACCCATAACAAGGATATCGTTAACCGCTTGAAGCGCCGCGTCATCACGATCGAGCACGGCCGCGTCGTGAGCGACCAGGAGAAGGGCAAATATCTCCTGTGAAGCAATATTACAAATTAGCGATCAGAAGCAGCGCATGTTCCACCTTTCACTTATCCGTACAATCAAATTCAGCCTGCAGGATATCTTAAGGAATATCTGGCTTTCTATTGTTACAGTCACCATCCTGATCCTCGCGCTTTTTACCGTCAATATGCTTCTGGTCATCAACGTGATCAGCAAGGCTGCGATCGAATCCGTCAAAGATCGGATCAATATTAATATCTATCTCAAGAACGACGCCAAAGACGAGGACGCGCTGAATCTGAAGGCCGCGATCGAGGGGATGGAGAACGTCAAGGAAGCCGTATACATCCCGAAGTCGCAAGCCCTCAAGAACTTCGAAGAGAAGCACAGCGGAGATTCCGAGATCCTGGCCGCCCTGCACGAGCTAGGGAAGAATCCGTTATCTCCAGCGCTCGTAATAAAACCGAAAGATACCGACCAGTACGAAAGCCTGATCAGCAGCTTGAACGGGGTAGAAAGCGAATATATCGAATCGAAAAATTTTGACGACCATAAGGCGATCCTGGAGAAGATCAATGCGATAACGGACAAGATAAGGCAGGCTGGCTGGCTTATCAGCACGGTCTTTGTCATTATCACGGTCCTGCTCGTCTATAATTCAGTGCGCGTTGCAATCTATACGCACCGCCGCGAGATCAGGATCATGCGCCTGGTCGGCGCGTCGAACTGGTTCGTCCGCATGCCGTATGTCATATCCAGCATTGTCTATACCGCTCTAGGGGTCGGCGCGGTGATCGCAGTTTTTTTCCCGTTCCTCAACCTGCTCCAGCCGTATCTCGCGACTTTCTTCGTCGATTACAATATCGACATCCAGGCATACTTCAACGACAATCTTATGCGCATCTTCGGCCTGCAATTCCTGGCGCTCGCGGCCGTCAATATGGCTGCCAGCCTGATCGCGGTCAGCAAGTATTCGAAAGTCTGAAATGCGCTAAGCCGGGCCGTGGCTGGTCGGACGCGGGCGTCAAGCCCGTTTTTTTCATATTAAAAAACCCGTAAGTTTCCTTGCGGGTGTCATAGGCAAGATCAATCTTCATAGAACGGAGCGCCGCATTCAGGGCAGCATTCGTCTTTCTTCTCCAACTCGTCGATTATTTCTTTCAACCGGGCTTGATCGTACAGCTCCAGGGCATTTGCGAAAAAATCTAGTGGGATGTGCGGATGCTTCTTATGCAAAGCGCCGGCTTTTTTCCTTCTGTCGTAGTTAAAGATGTGCCAGGGTATCTTGCTCGTTACGATTTCGAAGGCAGCCCTTTCAAGATAATCCTCGACCCCTCTTCCGATGAATTCCTCGACCAATATGTTGTCGAGTTGGTCGAAGCCTTCGATCTGCTTGCCAAGGATTTCGATAAACCTGCGGATGCTTGTCGAGACCGGGACACCGCTCTCCAGCATCGAGTAGACGCAAAGCGATATCTTGGTCCCAATGATCTTGAGGCGCTCATCAAGCGCGGTGCGGAGAAGTTCGTCATAGTCATCGCCGTGTATAGGGCTGCAGCTTTCGCAGAGCAAGGATGAGCCTTTACAGACGAATTCTTCAAAACAGGCGGGACAAAGCGAGAGTTTCGGCTTGTCTGGATAAAGTTTGTCGATGAACAACAGCCGATCCCTATGGAGAAAGCTAATCAGCTTTACCCGGGAGCGATGACCATTATTAACACCAGGTTCAGTCCGTCGCTCTCGGGTTTTTTTACCGAAGTCTGGCTTAATCAAGCTTCCCATGATCACCTCCTTTTGATCTTTCATGATGGAATGCTTGCGGCGTCTAATGTGCGATTGCCGGCAGCCTCCGTTAGGAGACGGGCGCTATAAGAATATCTATGACAACAATCCTTCGATGATCGCCGCTTCAGCATCCTTGGCCGTGAGTCCGCGGGCCATCAGGGTTTCGAGCTGGCGATTATCAACGCCGCCCAGCTTCGCTTCATGGGTCACGCGGGCGGTCGGGTCGAGCACCTCGACAGCAGGGTAGGCGCGGACGATCCCGCGGTCGAGCAGGATCTCCGTGCAATCGACATGCCCTTGCGAATAGGGTCCCCGCGCGATAATCGTGTTGTGCACTTCGGCGCGGGCCGTATCCCTTACGGCAACCCGGGATTTCAAGACGGCCTTCGCACCGCGGCCTTCGAGCAGGGCATGCTCGTCGATAACGATCCGGTCGC
>CAYTAV010000076.1:0-4063 GCA_964435875.1 uncultured Gammaproteobacteria bacterium | reverse complement strand
CCCCTTTATCCGGGGCTGTTTTCGTCTAGCTTGTCGTTAAGTTTTTTCAAGAACCCTTCAACATTGTCGGGTTCGGGAAAGTCGAGGTATTGCCTGATTCCTGTGAAAGGCGCGGTGCTGTAAGAGATCGCATGCCAGGCGAGGCAGAGCTTGTGGTCGGCGTACTTTTCAGCCAGCTGCCTTGACTTCTGGACTAGTTGGTCGTTATACCATATTAGGGGGTCGTCCGCAATTTTCTCTCGCGCTTTTGCCAGCAGCGCGTTTTTCAGGCTATCAATCTTCTGCCTGTACTCATCCCATTCCGCGCTGGTCAGCGCCGAAGGAGATTCATCCGTATCTATTTCGGCGTCCTTGTTGATCTGCGGGGGCGCGATTTCATTTTCGAAATGCATAGGCCGGGCTTATTATCATTCTTTTTTATATCCGCATTCTTTGTTCGAGCACTTGATGCCCTTGCGCGCTTCGATCAGCAGGGCGCCGCAGTCAGGGCATTTCCCGCCGGTCGGCTTTGAAGGAAACGATGTCTTGCAGTCGGGGTAGCGGTCGCAGGCATAGAACATACCGCGCCGCGAGCGCTTCGCGACGATCGTTCCCTCTCCGCAGGCAGGGCAGGCGATGTTTGTCGATGAACCGTTCTCCTTGATGCTTTTGATCGATTTGCATTTCGGGTAGGACGTGCAGGCCAGGAACGGTCCGAAGCGGCCGGTTTTGATTATCATCGGCGCGCCGCATTTAGGGCAGGTTACATCCTTATATTTTTCTTCGAGTTCCTTTTCTTTTTCATTCTTTTCCTTCGGTAGTCCGCTTTCTTCGTCGAGGCTCATAACATTCCGGCACTCCGGGAATGCCGAGCAGGCCAGGAATCTGCCGAAGCGGCCGGTTTTGATTATCATCGGTTCGCCGCACTTATCGCAGGCTACATCAGTCTTTTCTTCAGGCAGGACGTCTTCTTTTTTGATTTGTTTGTATTTGGCCTCGAGGTTGGAATGAAACGGCCCGTAGAAGCCCGAGAGCACTTCGTGCCATTCGGCTTCGCCTTCGGCGACCGAGTCGAGCTCGTTTTCCATCTTCGCGGTGAATTCGAAATCGATGATTTCCGGGAAGTGCTCGACGAGCAGGTCGGTTACAACCAAGGAGATATCAGTCGGCGCCAGGCGCTTGTCGGGGTCGCGGCGGACGTAGTTGCGGGCTTCGATCGTCGCGATCGTCGGGGCATAAGTCGAAGGGCGTCCGATGCCGAAGCGTTCGAGCGCCTTGACTAGCCCAGCGTCCGAATAGCGTGCAGGCGGCTTGGTATAATGCTGGTCGCGCGCAAGTTTTTCGAGCTCGAGCTCTTCTCCGATCCCGACCCGGGGCAGTTCGATTTCGCTGGTTTTTTCCGGATATACCTTGAGGAAGCCGTCGAATCTTGTAATATGGCCCGTAGCGCGGAATTGATACGGAGTATCATGCGCGGTGATATCGATGGCGGTCGAATCGATCAATGCGTCGGGCATCTGGGATGCGATCGCTCTTTGCCAGATCAGCTTGTACAGCCTGTATTGTTTCGGTGTAAGCGAATTTTTTACCGTTTCCGGATCGCGCCCGGCTTCGGTCGGACGGATAGCCTCATGAGCCTCCTGTGCGCCTTTCTGCCGGGTTTTGAAGCGGCGGGGTTTTTCAAGGGCGTATATATCGCCCAGGGCGTCCTTTAAGTAGCTGGCGGCATCCGCTAGGAAATTCTCCGAGAGGTTGAGTGAATCCGTACGCATATACGTTATCAGCCCGACAGAGCCCTCGCCTTTGATCTCGACCCCTTCATAGAGCTGCTGGGCAGTGCGCATGGTATCCTTCGCGCTCATGCCGAGCCAGCGGTTGGCGGTCTGCTGGAGCGATGATGTCGTAAATGGTGCCGGAGCCTTTTTCCTCGTTTCTTTTTCATCGACATGTTTTACGAGGTATCTTGCGCCTTCAAGGTCGGCGGCGATTTTTTCCGCATGCGCCGCGTCTTTTATCTCGAGCTTGTCAACAGGCTTGCCATCGATTTTCGACAGGTGCGCGATGATCTTATGCTTGCCCGGCGCTTTTAGGAGATGGGCATCGATCGTCCAATATTCCTCGGGTTTGAAAGCGTTGATTTCCCGCTCGCGCTCGACGATCAGCCGTACGGCGACCGATTGCACGCGCCCGGCGGACAGCCCCTTCGCGACCTTTTTCCAAAGAAAAGGCGATAACTCGTATCCGACCAGCCGGTCAAGCAATCTACGCGCCTGCTGGGCGTGGACCAGGAGCATGTTGATATCCCGCGGGTTGGCGAGCGCTTGAGTTATCGCATGCTTTGTAATTTCATGGAAGACTATGCGCTCGATCTTCGGACCCTTTTTCGAGCCGAGGCCCAGCGCTTCTTTCAAGTGCCAGGCGATCGCCTCGCCCTCGCGGTCTTCGTCGGTTGCGAGGATGACCGTCCCGGCTTTTTTCAGATGCTCTTTCAAGTTTTTAATCGTCTTCTTCGACGCTGCCGGTACGATGTAGGTCGGCTCGAACCGGTTTTCGATATCGATCCCCATCTTGCTCTTCGGCAGGTCGCGGATATGCCCGTAAGAAGAAGCAACCTCGTACTCTTGTCCAAGGAATCTAGTAATCGTCCTGGCCTTGGTCGGTGATTCGACAATGATGAATTTCATAAATTATTTATCGTTTCTGTTTAGATATTTCTTCGGTTGTAGATATTTGTAATTTTTTAAGCCTATTTAAGGCCGTATTCCATGCCGCCGAGATTGACGACCAGCCCCTTGATCTCCATGACAGTCAGCGTGCTATTAGCGGCTGACGGCGCCAGTCCGGAAATGCGGATCAGCTCGTCGATATGCCGCGGTCCATCCTTGAGGCTTTCGCAGATTACCGCTTCCTCCTCGGTCTGGGGCAGGGCCTTCCTGGTCTCGATCTGCGAGACGGCTTTTTCAAGGCCCAAGATTTCAAGGATATCCGAGGAAGCCAGCGCAACATGCGCTCCCTGGCTGATTAGCCGGTTCGGACCCGAAGATGCCGCCGAAAAGATGCTACCGGGTACGGCGAATACTTCACGGCCTTGCTCAAGGGCGAACGATGCGGTTATCTGGGCGCCGGATTTCTCGTGCGCTTCTACGACAAGCGTGCCGAGCGCCAGGCCTGAGATGATGCGGTTCCTTTGCGGGAAATGATGCTTGAGCGGCGGTGTGCCGGGCGGCATTTCTGAAACCAGCACCCCTCCTTTCTCGACAATCTTTTCAGATAGCCAGCGGTTCGCTCCCGGGTAAACGCTTCTGCGGTCGATACCGCAGGCCAGCACGGCGATGGTCCGGCCTCCGTTTTCGAGCGCGGAGGCATGGGCGAGCGCGTCGATGCCGAGCGCCAGGCCGCTGACAATCGTCAATCCTCCGCGCACCAGCCCGGGGACCAGGCGCTCGACCGCGGCCTTGCCGTAGGAAGTGAATTTCCTTGAGCCGACGACGGCTAAGGCGAAATCATCCGCTAGATCGAAGGCTCCCCGAAGATAGAGCAGGGGGGGAGGTGCAGAGGTTTCTTTCAGGTGTTTAGGGTAGGCAGGGCTGTCTTGCGGCAGGACTTCGATCCTTTCCGCTTCCAGCTTCTGGATCAGCGCATCCGGATCGAGATGTTTGCGGTATCTGATGAATTCAGCCGCCGTGCGTTCGTCGATGCCGGATTCACGCAGCGCGCCTAAATCGGCGCGCCAGGCATCTTCGGGAACGGCGAAATATGACTTCAGCCTGGAAAAACGCACCGGCCCGAAGCCGATAAACGAATGTAGGGCGATCAGGTATTTATCGATATCGGCTGTCTTTGGCTTTGCAGTTGGCATGGCTGATTGATTCAGGGAAAAACAACAAAAAAAGACATATCAACATGCTCCAATTATTATACCCTAATCATTTACTTTTATTAAGTGCAGTATGATTGAAAATACCTGATTTGATTGATTTGCGCAAGGGTAGATCGAGATTTATTTCACAGAATTACGAAAAACAAGCATTTTTTATCTAATATAGCTAGTTTTATTATTCCAGAACTTTGAAAAAGGTTTACG
>CAYTAV010000075.1:0-4065 GCA_964435875.1 uncultured Gammaproteobacteria bacterium | reverse complement strand
TCGCCAGCGAAACGTCCCCGGCGGCCTGGAAGGAGACCGGATTATAGAAGGTGGAACCGGCGCCGGTCACGGTAAAGACGTCCGTACCGTTATAGTTCAGATTCAGGATATTACCTTCGCCGTCGGCGCGGACGTACAGCCCCGATGAGCTCGCCGAAGTCGTCGCGTTGTAGATGCGCGCCAGGTAATCGTTCCTGGAGCCGTAAACATCAAGAGTATAGAGCGGAGAGGTCGTGCCGATACCGAGATAGCCCTGCGTATTTAGGTACAGCGAAGATGTCGCCTGCAGGGTATTGCCCGCGTTGCCGACGAGCAGATAGCCTTGTGTTACCGAGGTCAGTCCGGTGCCTCCATAGGCGACCGAGAGCGAAGATGACGCGCCCCAGGTCCCGCTGTTGATCATTGCGATGCCGGTCGAACCGGTCGAATCCCAGTTCGTACCGCCGTAGAGCGTACCTATGCGGTCGCCCATCCAAGTACCGTCCGTAACCTGGCCGTTGCTATTGACCAGGAACTGGGAGCCCGGGACGGATCCGACCGTCAGAAGGCTTGAACTATTCGCGGTCGAAGTGCCGACTGCCAGGCCGCCGATCAGAGTCGAAGTACCTAGGACGGCGAAGTCATCATTGAAATAGACATCGCTTCCGGCGTTGATGCCGCCGCGGACAAGCAGGTTTGCATCAAAACGAGCATCATTATGGACCTGCAGATCGGAAACTTCAGCCGCACCAGCTACTAAAGAAGGCGTATCGACGTTCGGGATTTCGAATATGTCAAAAGAAGTGCCATCTGCAACATACGCATATTTCCCGGAAACAACGACCTTCGTAGGAGCGCTTAAATTCGAACTGGTATAATTCTTAGGAACAATCGTATTGGAATTCGAGATGTCGAATACCACCAGCCTGTCATTATTATAACTGGCAACGTATGCATATTTGCCAGATACATGAATGCCTTGTGGTCCGTTGATGTTCGTTGTCGTGTAGCCTTTGGCGACGATGCTATCAGGGTTGGAAATATCATAAATCTGGAAGCGTCCGACAGAGGAGTCTATCAATACATATGCGTAATTATTTTTTACGAAAATATCAGAAGGATCGGCAAAATTCGCTGATTCATAATCTTTGACAACCGGCGCGTACGGATTCGAAATATCGACGATCTGCATGGCGTCATTGCTATCTCCAATCAAATACACATAATTACCAGCAATTTCCAAATCTTTCACCCGATAAGTATTGAATGAACCCGGCGTAGTTGAGGATACGAGACTTATGTTATATGGATCGGCTATATCATATATTGCGAGCATTTTACCAGCAAGCAAATTTGTATAACCTCCGACGTAAGCATATCTCCCCCTGACCTTTACCGCACTAGGACTTGTTATGCCCTTTGTTGTCGATGCGATAAACGTTATATTCTTAGGATTTGATTTGTCGAAAATGGAAAAACTTATTAAATCAGTCGTATACGCATATTTACCTGAAATATTAATATCACAATATGAAAAACAAGAAAAACCCATAGTTGACGAAGCGACAGCTACGGGGGCAGACGGGTCTGATATATCATATTTCCACAACACCGAATAATCTCCAATATAAGCATATTGTTCATCGATCTTTATACTTTGTACTCCTGAAAAACCGCTGGCGCTTCCCTTCCATACCGGTCCTGATTCGTTCCTGACGAGGACACTGCCCTCGATCGTCAGCTTTTCCGAGGCACTAGTCGTCCCAATGCCGATGTTACCGTTAGCGGCGATATACAGCGCGCTGGTCGCGGTCAGCGTATTGCCCGCGCCTGCGTAATACGGTACGAAACCGGCTGAACCGCTGCTGACCGTTCCCGACCCGAGACCGAGGGACGAAGTCGCGACCCAGGCGAGATTGCCGGAATCGTCCTGCCAGAGGAGCTGTCCGGCCGAGCCTTGCGTCACCGGCAGGGTCCACATCAAGCTAGAGGATAGTGAGCTCGAAGCGCGGAAGCCGGCATAGCTCGATCCGTTCGCAGTCGCCTCGTATAGCTTCATCCCGTCATAGATCGAGAGCACGGGCTTGCCGTCCATCCAGTAAGTCGAGGAGGACGTATAAATATCGTCCGCGTAAAGCGTCCCGTTAACAGAGAGCGTATAGTTCGGGCTTGACGAGCCGATCCCGACGCGGCCGTCGAAAGCGTTTACGTAAAGGAGCGAGCCGATCGATGTCGTCCCGGTAACGGTCAGGATGTCATCTACGACCACAGCTCCGCCGTTCGCGGCCGAGAGCGTCAGGTCAAGGTTCTCCCAGACCGAGACCGTCCGGATCGTGCCGGCACCGTCGAAATTTATATAAGCGTTGTCCGAATCGGTGAAATTCAGGTTGCTCGCCAGCGAAACGTCCCCGGCGGCCTGGAAGGAGACCGGATTATAGAAGGTGGAACCGGCGCCGGTCACGGTAAAGACGTCCGTACCGTTATAGTTCAAGTTCAGGATGTTGCCGTCGCCGTCGGCGCGGACGTACAGTCCCGATGAGCTCGCCGAAGTCGTCGCGTTGTAGATGCGCGCCAGATAGTCGTTCCTGGAACCGTAAACGTCAAGGGTATAGAGCGGCGCGGTCGTGCCGATGCCGAGGTAGCCGTTCGATGCGAAATAGAGCGTTGATGTCGCTGTCAGAGTAGTACCCGAACTTGCATAATAAGGAGTATACCCTGCTGAACCGCTGCTTACAATTCCCGAACCTGCGCCTGACCCGGAACCGATTGCCGCCCAGGTGCCGGTCGCGGTCCGGAATTCAAGTATTCCGCCGTTGTCACGGATGCCGTAGCCCGATACTCCGGTCGTCGTTCCGAAGTTGAGGTAGCGGTTTTGTCCTTCGAACAGCGCGTCGCCGTAAACGGAGAGGCGGGCGAGGGGGGAGGTCGTGCCGATGCCGATATTTCCGGTACCGGAAATTCTTAATCTCTCAGATCCGCCAGTCACGAGACCTAGGGTATCTGCTGCTGTCGGTGCATACATTCCGGTATTCGTGTCGTCACCGAAAGCAAAGCTCGGAAGGCTCACGCTAGCGCTAATTGCGTATATGCGGCTTGAAGCGGCGATATCCCCTGCCACCTGGAATTTAGTAAGAGGGTTTATGGTGCCGATCCCTACATTTCCGTTCTGCGCTATATATATGGAAGATGTCGCTGTCAAGGTCGTTCCCGTTGCCGAGTAATATGGTATATATCCGGTATTACCGGAAGAAACTATACCGGAGCCGGATCCATTTCCTGTTCCGAAGGCCGCCCAGGTGCCGGTCGCTGTCCGGAATTCGAGCACGCCGCCGTTGTCGCGGATGCCGTAGCCGGAGACGCCCGATGACGTCGCGAAATTCAGGTAGCGGTCGGAGCCGGAAAGGATGGCGTTGCCGTAGACGTCGAGCATGGCGAGCGGGGAGGTGGTCGAGATGCCGACGCGCAGGTTGGTCACTCCGCCGGAGCCGTCGGATTCGGAATAGATCGTCAGCATCGGATTCCCGTCGATCTGTGCAGTATAGGAATTGATCGTCCCTGCTGTTGAAGATGCGGTCACGCCCATATCGACCCAGGAGATCTGCCCTGAATCGTCGGCGAACGCGAATTCGCCAAGCTGGAGGTTGGCTATGCTTGTCACCCCGTTAGTATCGATCGTGAACTGGCTGGTCGAGGCGATGCCGTTGCCGGCGTAGATCTTGAACTTGTCGTCATAGGGATCGATGCCCATGGTATAGATCGTGTCGAGGCCGGAGCCGCCGCGGAAGCGGAGCATGGGCTCGATCGTGTCGCCCTGGGCGCTGATCGTCAGGATCGAATCGGAGGAGGAGGCGTAGATGTCAAGCAGGGAGGAGGGGGCGGTCGTGCCGATGCCGAAGTAACCGGAGGCGATGCCGGCGATCAGGGAGCCGTCGTCGGCGATCGAGCCGTTCAAGAACTTCGTGCCGTCCCAGCGGGGGATGTACCCCGAAGTGAGGCTCGAAGTCAGGTCGGACGAGGCGAGCCCCAGGGAAGACGTGGAAGCCCAGTAGCCGCGGCCCGAGCCGTCGGACATCCAGAGCGTGCCGG
>CAYTAV010000074.1:0-4112 GCA_964435875.1 uncultured Gammaproteobacteria bacterium | reverse complement strand
TTCTTGAATAGTAGAACATATACTAAATAGAGCGGCCTGAAGCCGCTATTTGTTAAGGTGGACGATGTAGGGATCGAACCCACGGCCTTCTGGGTGTAAACCAGACGCTCTAACCAGCTGAGCTAATCGTCCGTGTGGGCGAGAGAGGACTTGAACCTCCACGAGGAAACCCTCACAAGCCCCTCAAGCTTGCGTGTCTACCAGTTTCACCACTCGCCCTTATTCCTGATTTTATTACATTTAACGCAGTTCCTTTAACCTTTTTTTGTAACCGCTTTTCAGATAATTAAGTTTGGACCGACGTACTTTTACCTGTTTTTTAAGTTCTACACGAGTTATTGTGGGCAGATTGATCGGAAATATTTTTTCCACGCCTACGCCGCCAGCATTCTTAAACAAGGTGATTGTGCCACCCTTTTCATTTCCGTGCTTCCTCGCAATAACCATGCCTTCAAAATATTGGACCCTTTCTTTCTCTTCTCCCTTAATGCCGATTTCTTTGACTTTCTGATAAACGCGAACCGACATGCCAGGCTTTAATTTAATCAGTTTTTCAGAGACTGACTGAGCGCCTTGAGCCCCTCCTTCAGTTTGTTTAGACATACTTTCCAACATAGAATAAATAATAAAAAAAGCCTGTATAACGCAAAAAAATAAAAGGCTTATATTACGCGTTAATACTATAATAATAATGAACAATTGTCAATTATAGGACATTACTGCTCGCTCCTTGTTTTTTTTAGCAAGTTGTGGTATTGTGTACAAGGTATAAATAAAAACTATAAAATAATCTTAATCCCATTGCTTGGATTCTGGCCATAAATCCACACCAAAACTGAAATAATATGACCGTTTCTAGGGATGCGGAAAATTATGTTTTATGATCGACAAGAACGTCAAGAAAAAAATCATCGAAAAATTTAAAGTCCATGAAAACGACACTGGTTCGTCGCAAGTCCAGATCGCGATTTTAACTGAAGAAATTAGTCTTTTAACCGAACACCTTAAAAAACACAAGCATGATCACTCTTCACGCAGGGGCCTTTTAAGGAAGGTTGGTGAGCGCAGAAGATTGCTTAAATATTTACAGAAGGAAGACGAAGAATCGTTTGCTGATATTGCGAAAAGATTGAAGCTTAAAATAGCCAAAAAAATGATTGAAGACGAGAAAGAGGAAAAGCGCCGGATAGAGGAGGCGATGCGCTTAAGAGAACGGACAACCGAAGAAGAAGACACGGAAAATTCTTCCGAAGAAGAAAAAGAAGAGGAGTAATAACATGAAAAAACACAAGGATCAAAGGGTTGGGGTGCTTGTTGACATATCCAACATGTACCACTCGGCCAAAAATCTTTATCATAAAAGGGTAAATTATAAAGAAGTTTTAAAAGACGCTGTCGAAGGGCGCCAGCTTATCAGGGCTATCGCATATGTTGTAAAGACGGAAAGCGAAGACGAGCTGTCTTTTTTCGAAGCGCTTGACCAGCTGGGATTCGAAGTGAGGATGAAAGAGCTTCAAGTATTTTCGGGCGGGTCGAAAAAAGCCGACTGGGATGTCGGCATCACAGTTGATGCGATAAGACTTGCTTCTAAGCTTGACGTGGTCGTGCTTGTCACTGGCGACGGAGACTACCTCCCGTTGGTCAAATACCTTCACAATACTAGCGGATGCCTTGTTGAAGTTATCGCTTTCAGGCAAACCGCATCAACCAAGCTACTGGAGGAGGCTGATGACTTTATAAATTTGAGCGACAACAAGAAATATTTAAGATAAATTTTATTTATTGATCGTCAGATATGTAGCGCTGTGGTTTTTCCATAGTCCTATCATCTGGCGGTCAAGCAATAATTTACCCTTAGTCTGGCCTATGCGAGGCTAAGGGTAAAATGTTCTTATGAAAGAAACTAAAAAAGAAATCGAGTGGCTTGGCCGCACACTCACCATCAAGACGGGCAAGTTGGCGAGGCAAGCAACCTCTTCAGCTCTAGTTCAGTACGGCGACACCGTAGTTTTGGCGACTGTAGTCAAATCTGCGCAAGAGCGGGAAGGAATCGACTTTTTCCCATTAGTCGTTGATTTCGAAGAAAGACTGTATGCCGCAGGCATAATCAAGGGGTCCAGGTGGGTTAAGAGAGAAGGCAGGCCGACAGACGAATCTGTCTTAACAGGCCGCATGATCGATCGCTCTGTCCGGCCGCTTTTTAACGAAAAAGAAAGGAACGAAATCCAGGTCGTTTTAACAGTGCTATCAGCCGACAAAGAGAACGATCATGATATAGTGGCGTTAATTGCTGCATCCGCCTCCTTGTCTGTTTCTGGCGTTTACTGGGCGGGGCCGATAGGCGGTATTCGTATCGGGCGGATTGGGGGAAAGCTAATATTTAACCCGACCTATGAAGAAAGGGCAAATAGCGATATTGATATTATTGTTGCGGGCACCAGAGAACGTATTGTCATGATCGAGGCTGGCGCTAATGAGTTACCGGAGAAAGAATTAAGCGATGCAATCATGGCCGGACATGAAGCCATCGGCAAGGCCATAGCATTGATCGAAGATTTTAAAAAAGATGTTCCGATGCCTGAGCATAAGATGAAGGAGAAAAGACTTGATGAATCTGAAAAGAAGGAACAAGAAGGCAAAGATGTTGCTGTCAAGCTTGCTGAAGACTGGCTTAGCCAGAACATCGCGAACGTGCTTTTTGACCGGACTTATTACACTAAGGGGGAAAGAAAAACTGCGGTTGAAGCGCTAAAGAACGCGCTTGATCAGTTTTTGTTTGAAAAATCGATCAGCCGTGCAACACGTATGCAAATAATCCCTGGCCTTGTCGAATCCAGCGTCGAGGAATTGGTCACCAGTGCTATTCTTGATCAAGAAAAAAGGGTAGATGGCAGAGCGCTAGACGAGATCAGGCCCCTGTATGCAGAGGCGGGGGTCCTTCCTCGCAACCATGGATCAGGGCTTTTCTCTCGTGGCGAAACCCAGGTATTATCTATCATTACGCTTGGACCTCCAGGCGTTGAACAGATGCTTGAAGGCATAGAGGGGCAGTCGACAAAAAGATTCATGCATCATTATAATTTCCCCCCGTATTCCGTAGGAGAAGTGAAGCGGTTAGGCTCGCCTGGCAGAAGGGAAATAGGGCACGGAGCGTTGGCCGAAAAAGCGCTTGAGCCGGTAATCCCCGACAAGGAGACATTCCCTTATACGATCAGGATCGTTAGTGAAACTTTAGGCTCGAACGGCTCATCTTCAATGGCATCAGTATGCGGTTCAAGCTTGGCCTTGATGGATGCCGGAGTTCCGCTCAAGAAAGCAGTCGCTGGCATTGCCATGGGGCTAGCATCAAACCCTGATATGAAAAGCTGGAAAGTAATCACCGACTTGCAGGACCTTGAAGACGGCAAGGGCGGGATGGATTTTAAAATAGCAGGAACGAGAGATGGTATAACCGCGCTTCAGCTCGATACAAAGACAATCGGGTTAAACCAGGAGATAATTGAGAAAGCGCTGGAAGAAGGAAGGATCGCTCGCCTTAGAATTCTTGATGTTATGGATAGCGCAATTAAAGAGCCTCGTCCTGACCTCTCGCCCTATGCTCCTCGCGTAATAGTAATGCATATTAACCCTGATAAGATCCGGGACGTGATTGGATCTGGAGGCAAAATTATCAATGGCATAATTGAGGCGACAGGAGTGGCGATTGACATCGAACAAGACGGTACCATATTTATTAGCGGGGTTGAAGCTGAAAAATGCCAGGAGGCTGTTGAATGGATCGAAAACTTAACCCGCGAAGTCGCTGTCGGGGAGTTTTTTACAGGCAAGGTTGTTCGCATACTTGATTTCGGCGTATTTGTTGAGTTGTTGCCTGGCAGGGACGGAATGGTCCACGTTAGCGAACTCGCCCCCTTTCGCGTCAATCGTCCGACCGATATCGTACAAGTCGGCGATATTGTCCGGGTGCGCGTAAAAGAAATTGATGATCAGGACCGGGTCAACCTAACGATGGTTGGCAACGAAGAGAACGCTTCTTACTGGACTGCATATCGAGAGAAACACGCGTTTAACTCCGAACCATTTGACCGCCAAAACGACAGGCGCCCAAGGGG
>CAYTAV010000073.1:2227-4137 GCA_964435875.1 uncultured Gammaproteobacteria bacterium | reverse complement strand
TATGGCCAACAACCGCCGGAAAAAAATCGTAAAGGTATTTTGGGTGATCATCAGCCTGATGGTCATTTTTTCCATGGTCGCCTGGACCGTCGGCATCGCTTTTACGAATTAATTTTGGACCAGGCTTCACGGCTGTCTTAACCGGCAACCGCGCCATAATACTATCATCATGGAATATATCTGGGACATCACGCCTTTAGCCGCGCCGGGCGAGAGGTATCGGTCGGACGTGCTTTTAAAATATCCAGGCCATCATCCCGCTGTCTGGCAGGCGCTCGCGAACAGGGGCATTTTTTCGCATCGGGAAATCCGGCAGTTCCTCGAACCTGGTTACGACGGCGTCTTCCACGACCCCTTTGCTTTCAGGCAAATGGAGGAGGCCGTCGAGCTCATCATCCGGCATATCAAGTCCGGCAGCATCATCGCCATATTCGGCGATTATGACGCGGACGGCATAACTGCCGCCGCCCTCTTGTCCGAAACGCTCGAAATCCTGAAGGGAAGGACGATTGTCCATATTCCGCACAGGGCGGAAGAAGGCTACGGGCTTAATCGGGATGCGGTAAGCGCGCTTTGCAACGCCGGCGCAAGCCTCCTGATAACCGTCGACAACGGCATCCGCAGTGCTGGAGACATTGCTTATGCGAAAGGCTTGGGCATGGACACTATCATTACCGACCATCATCTGCCGGCCGAGAGCGCTGATCAGATGCCTGCCGGACCGATCATCAATCCGGCAGTCGACGGCGAAACATATCCCTACGCCCGTCTAGCCGGCGCAGGCGTCGCTTTTAAGCTGGCGCAAGCCGTAATTTCGCGTTCGAATCTGCCGGAAGAGCTTAAAGCGCGCATCGAAGAGCGGATACTCGATCTGGCCGCCATCGGTACGGTCGCCGATTGCGTGAGCCTGCTCGGCGAAAACCGCACGATCGTGAAGCAGGGGCTGGGCTCCATCAATAAAGCCAAGCGCTTAGGTTTAAGGGAGCTGATCCGCGCCGCTGGCATCGATCCGGCCGAAAGGGAGCTCGATGCCTGGAATATCGCTTTCCAGCTGGCTCCCCGCATCAATGCCGCCGGCAGGATCGACCGCGCGCGCCTTTCGTATGAGCTTTTGCGCTCAAGCGAACAGGTCCGCGCGGGCGAGCTAGCAAGCCTCCTCTCCGAGCGCAATTCCGAACGCCAAGAGATAACCGAGAGCTTGGTACGTTTTATCGAAGAAGAGGTTCTGCCGGGCCAAAAGCACGATCTGGCTGTCGTTGCAGTCTCGCCAGAGGGCGGATCCGAATGGCACGAAGGAGTGCTCGGCTTGGTTGCGGGCCGCGTCGCTGAAGCGCACTATCGGCCCGTGCTCGTAATAACGCGGTCAAAGGGCGTATTGAAAGGATCGGGCCGCAGCATACCGGAATTCAATATTACCAAGGCGCTCGAGGACTGCTCTCATTATCTTTTGAAGTTCGGAGGCCATCCGCAGGCCTGCGGTTTTTCGCTTGAGGAGCAGCGCCTCGCTGATTTTACCAGGGCGTTCAAGGAATCAGCCGCAAAAGAGCTTTCTGGCAGAGAGCTTAACCGCAGGCTCGAGATCGACGCGCCTCTGCCGCTGGCCGAGATCGACGAGCGTTTGTCCGATGCGCTGGCCGGATTCGCGCCGTTCGGCCAGGATAACGGCCGGCCTGCGTTCGCGTCCGCAGGAACGGTCGTTGCCGAACGGCGGGAAATGGGGAACGAGGGAAGGCATCTCAAGCTGCGGCTTTCCGACCCGAACGGCGAGATCCGCACGGCCGTCGGGTTTTACCAATCGGAGCGTTTCTCGCACGTCAGGCCGGGCGACCGCGTCGATATCGCCTATTCGCTTGATACGAACGAATGGAACGGCCGGCGAGAAGCCCAGCTCAGGATAATCGATATTAAAG
>CAYTAV010000073.1:0-2127 GCA_964435875.1 uncultured Gammaproteobacteria bacterium | reverse complement strand
GCTTATGGTCCGGAAGGTGAAATTGCGTTCGAAATATCCGAATATATCGGAGAGGCAACGAACAACCAAGCGGAATACAAGGCTTTGATTTCCGCGCTTGAGAAGGCGTCGCAGGAAGGCGCTGAAGCGGTCGAGATACTGATGGACAGCGAGCTCATCGTAAGGCAGATGAAGGGTGAGTATAAGGTAAAGAACCAAGGGCTCGCCCCGCTCTTCATCAAGGCCTATAACTTGACACATCGGTTTAAGTCTGCTAATTTTAGCCATGTTCCAAGAGAAATAAACAAGGAGGCTGATAGGCTAGTGAACAAAGCAATTGATTCCGCATCTTTATAATATTGGAGATATCCGACCTTTTAACAATTCAATCTAGGAGGATTACATGGAGACGCCAGGCGATACTTTTGTATGCGAGGAATCCAGGACGATAACTTATGGCGAATACCTGGCTTTTTTAATGCAGATAAAAGACGTTAAGCCCGCGGCGATTCAAGCCAGGGTGAACATCGGCAGGAGCTATATCGAGGATATTATTAAAGGGGAGGAATTGAGGCCTCCTGTTGCTGAAATCCACGAAAAGATAAAAACGGCGCTTGAACTCGATGAAGGCGAGGCCAGATTGCTGGATCAAGCTAGACAAAGCGCGTCAATTAATGTTCCGCAAAAGGATTTCAAGTTGTTAACAGGGAATAACAAGGAGAGGTCGCCTTCTGTCACTTCAGCCGTTGCCGGCAGTAAAACCGAAGCCCAGAGTGACAATAAGCCTTCTCGCCTGGTTTCTGATGTGCCGCCTGATTTTGTTGACGGAAACCGGAGAGCGCTTGCGCTTGCTATCTGTGAAATTTTCAAGCAGAAAACTTCAGGATTCGATCAGATTGCGATAGGTCGGGCGTCGGTTATTTCTCAAGGACTGGATCTGCCTGATCTGAAAGAGTGGCGTGCTATCAAGGAAGCATGCAAGCAGAATGAACGAGAAAAGTTAGACGCTTTGTATCAAAGCGCGGCGGAAGAGTGGGTTTGGCTCTTCTGCAAACTGACAAAGAAATACCGGATTAAAAAAACCATGTCAGGCATGCAACTTGGCGGCCTGATCGGACAGAACTTTTCTTTCGTATCCGATCTTGAGTTAAAGCCTTTTTGTTACAATGCCGCAAAACATTCGGGAATTATCGACTCTCTGGTCAAGGCATTCGGAATCAGCGGCGACCATGAAATTGAATATCGCAACGCTTTTCTGGTCAAATTCCGGCCAGGTTTCAAGGAGGAATTCAAGCGCCTGCCCAGGCCGGTGGATCTGCATGCACAGGAAGGCTTGAGAAAAAGAGTCAGGAAAAGCACGCCAGATAGCGGAAGCGGCAAGAAAAAGCCAGGAGCAAGCCTTATCGAGGAGGAAAAGAGCCGATCAGGAATAAAGGCCTCGGCCAGCCATCCGGAGGTTATCGGAACGATTCTGACTAAGCCTGTCGTCGAATCGCCGGTAAATATTCCGATTGACGAAGCAGTTACCAAAGTTTTAAATCTTCTCCTGAGAAGTTGGCACGATGCTAGAGAAAGAAGAGTTGCATCCTCTAACGGTTTCGTAGCCAGGGAGAATGAGGTTTGGGGCAGCGGGTGCAACCTAGCATCGATTGCTGAATATTGTAGCACGTACTCCGCTGGCGAGCAGGAGCTCAGGACGCTCTCAGCCCTATTAAGCCTTTGCGGATATGTAAAGATCGAGCTGGATATCGGCGAATTTCCACAAAAGAAGAAGGAGGAGCTGATCAAAAGCTTGCTAGAGTCTATGATACTGGCTTTTTGAATTGTTACGTACGTTTCCCAAATTAAATTTCCCCATTCAGAAAAGGATGGGGTTTTTGTTGCTTTTTGCATGCGCATGAGCTATATTTGACATAATAACATAATCGATCCTTACAAGTTTAGCATTCAATTCAGGCATTTTACACGAAAAGAAAGGAGGGGCATGATGGAAGCTAACGATAACACCCTGTTGCCGGTTGACTCCGCTATAAAGCGTTTCGGCATCAAAGATGAACACAAGCCCTTCCTTGAAAGAATATTCCAGAAGGGCTGTATCAGCACGTCTGAAGTGTTAAAGTTCGTGCCGCAGTCGGCATTCCAAAATCC
>CAYTAV010000072.1:0-4162 GCA_964435875.1 uncultured Gammaproteobacteria bacterium | reverse complement strand
ATAACAAGATATCTCGACCATATCATCGAGCAAGGCAAGATCGAGGGTGCGTATATCTTCTCAGGCCCCGAAGACCTTGGCAAATCGACATTGGCTCGCTTCGTCGCGAGGGTACTTTTATGCCAGGCGCCGAAAAGACGCGAGAATAACGCGCCCTGCGGTTCATGCGACTCCTGCCGCATGACTTTGCGCAGGCCGGCGGCGGGCAGCAAGGATGTGCGCCTGCCGACAACGCTCGCCAGCGCGCACAGCGATTTTTTCATCCTGAAGCGGCCGTCCGGGAAGAAGGAGATACCGATCGAGCTTGCGAGAGCTTTCATCTCCAACCTGTCGCGAAGCTCCTTCTTCAATTCCTACAAGGTCGGGATTATCAAGCAGGCCGAATATCTTACGCGGGAAGCCGCTAACGCGCTTTTGAAAACCCTTGAAGAGCCGCTCAAGAAGACCGTGATCATCCTGACCTGCTCTTCGCTTGACGCGCTTCCGGCAACGATCGTTTCGCGCAGCCAGATCCTGCGCTTCTCGCCGGTCCCTGCCGACGAGATCTATGATTATCTGGTCTCCGCTTACGGAACGACGCGGGGAGGCGCGAAGCTGATCTCCAGGCTGTCGCTCGGGCGGCCGGCCCTGGCTATGAAATTCCTGCTTGATGAAAAATATCTCGCCCGCTACCGCGACGAATCAGAAGCCTTCATTGCAAGCCTTGGCCTCCCGATCTACCAGAGGATGGAAAAATTATCGGGACTGCTCGGAACCGGGGATGGCCAGGAATCAGCAAAAACTGCCGAGAGGCTCGTAAGCATATTCGGTTCGATAATCCGCGACGCCCTGCTCGCGCTTTGCGGCCATAGCGACCTGATCCGCCATCAGGACGCCCGCTCCCGCATCGAAAGCTGGGCCTACAAGCACAGCCTTCAGGAGGTCGGCGAGGCCTGCCGCATGCTGGAGCGGTCGCGCGATTACATCCGCGCGAATGTCAGCCCGAAAAACGTTGTCGAGATGATCGCGATCAACCTGCCGTAGATGGGCTATACACCAGAATACATAAATACATAAGACGAAGAGCGCAATAAGGATTTTGCATTATTTTCCGCGGTTCATGATTACCTTTATTAAATATCAACCGTTATGCATTCACTAAAACGTTCTTTCCTTATCCTGGCTGTTTCTTCAGCCATGGTTCTGTCCGGCTGCAGCATCAAGCTGGGTTCGAGCAGCCAGCAGGGACCGGCGCCGGATCCCGGCGGCATATTCAAATCGGCTGACCGCGGCGAGACCTGGGTTAAGAAATCGGCGGTTCCGAGCACGTCCGGCAAGCCTGGAAGCATAACGCAATATTCAGCCAACCAGCTGGTCATGGACCCGAGCGACCGGCAGGCGCTCTATCTAGCGACTCCGCAGAACGGGCTCTGGTTCACTTATGACGGCGGCGACAACTGGCAGAAGGCAAAGACGCTCGGCGACGTCGGAATCCTCTCTGTCGCTGTTGATCCGGGAGATAAATGCACGATCTACGCTACGGTCGGCAACAAGCTCTACCAGACGGTCGATTGCGCACGCACCTGGGAACAGATCTATTTCGATACGACGACGACAGTGACGCTCAATTCGATCGCGATCGATCATCATTCGCCGAACGTCATCTTGATGGGGACATCCCGCGGAGACATCCTCTTGAGCGAAGACCGCGGCAGGAACTGGCGGGCGGCCTCCCGGCCGGGCGGCAAGATCGACGAGATCACCGTCAATCCGTCCGACTCGCGCATTGTGCTGGCGATCCAGCAGAACAAGGCGCTCTGGCGCTCGCTCGACGGCGGCCGGACCTGGGAGAGCATGAAGGACAAGTTGAAAGGCCTTAAGAAAGCCAGCGGCTTGACCAGCATCGCGTTCTCCCGGGCTGATGCGCGCTTCATGGCGATCGCCGGCAGCAAGGGGCTTTTGACTTCCACGGACAACGGCGAGACCTGGAAGGAGGTCGATCTCGTGATACCTGATAAGAACGCGAAGATCAACGCGCTGGCGGTCAGCCCGAAGAATCTGAGC
Organism: uncultured Gammaproteobacteria bacterium; assembly: GCA_964435875.1. Classification (GTDB taxonomy): domain Bacteria; phylum Patescibacteriota; class Patescibacteriia; order Patescibacteriales; family CAYTAV01; genus CAYTAV01. The sequence goes on along the minus strand of CAYTAV010000072.1, from coordinate 2,119 downwards.
GAAGTATATTACGTGACCAATACGGCCTTTTTCCGCTCTACCGACGGCGGGGCTACCTGGGCTTCGAAAAAGATGCCGACCGCCCGCGCAGGCTGGTCGCTCGTAATCGATCCCGAGAATACCGATATCATCTATCTGGGGGTCAGGACGATCGAGAAAAAATAAGCATAATCCGCACGTATTAAGGATTTGCATGGAAACCAGTTATATGCTAATTTTACTTGCGCCCCTGATAAAATTAAACGAGCCAATATGAACCAATTCATCAGCGCCCGGCAGGGCGAGTTTGCTGAAGCCATAGATTTTTTCAAGAAAGAGATCTCCTCCTTGCGCACCGGCAGGGCCAACCCGGCCATCCTCGAAGGAGTGATGGTCGAGGCTTACGGCGCAAAGACCCCGTTGGCCGGCGTTGCGAGCGTCAGCGTATCGGATGCCCGCAGCATGCTGGTCGCTCCCTGGGACCGGAACGTGGCGAAGGATGTCGAAAAAGGCATCGTAGAGGCCAATCTCGGCCTGGGAGTTGTCAATGAGGGGGACCGCATCAGGGTGACTCTCCCGGTCATGACCGAGGAGAACCGCAAAGAGCTTGTCAAAAAACTCAATGAACGGATGGAAAAGGCGCGTATCAGCATCCGGCAGGTAAGAGAGGACAGCAAGAACGCGATCGAGGAAGCGCACGCGAAAAAAGAGATAACGGAGGACGACAAGTTCAAGAGTATCCGCGAACTCGATGATCATGTCAGGAAATTGAACGACGACCTGAAAGAGATCAGGGACAAGAAGGAAGAAGAGATCATGAAGATATAGATCTTAGCGGTCGCGGCTTTTTTGCCGTTCCGGTTTCCGGCAGACCCTTTTAAAAATTAAGAATCTGCATACGCAAAGATAGCTGAATAACGATACGGAAAGTCGAGTTAAGCGGCTGGAAGATTTTTGCTCATAAACCATCAAATGCTTACTACCATTATCATTTTCGCCATAGTCCTAAGCCTGCTCGTCTTCGCTCATGAGCTGGGGCATTTCTGGGTTGCCCGCAAGTTCGGAGTACGGGCCGAGGAGTTCGGTTTCGGTTTTCCTCCGAGGATCATCGGCATCCAGCCGCTAAGACGCCCGAAGAGCTTTCCACCCGGCCAGGAAGCAGCCGCTCCGACCGGGGATAATGCGACTCAGGGCGTCGGCGGGACAGAGCCGGCCGCGCCAGCCGCCGGCAAGCAAGCCGCCGTCAGATGGAAGCTGATCAAGGGCAGCGCCGAACCGTCATATACCAGCGGCGAAGAATCGATGGAGAAAGATACGATCTATTCGATCAATTGGATCCCGATGGGCGGTTTCGTGAAGATCAAGGGCGAAGATGGCGACTCGGAAAATGACCCGGACAGCTTTACGGCCCGTCCGATCTGGCAGAGAGCGCTGATTCTTTCGGCCGGGGTGATTATGAACGTCCTGCTGGCGGCCCTGTTGCTGTCTATCGGCTACCTGATCGGCCTGCCGCAATCATATGACGAGAGCTTGAGCCCGCGCGCGGTTGTCGAAGACGCTCGTATCCAGATCGTAGAAGTGCTCCCGGGATCCCCGGCCGAGAAAGCCGGCGTTCTGGCCGGCGATAATATCGCGAGCATCGACGGGACGGAATTCCGATCCCAGTCCGCATTAACCGAGTACGTCCGGACGCGCGCCGGGGTAAGCCTCAAATACGTTTTTTTGCGCGGCGATGGACGGATCGAGAAAGAGATCGTGCCCGAGAAGCTCGCCGGCAGCGATGATACCGGGATCGGGGTCGGGATAACGCAGACCGGGATCGTCCGTTACCCGTGGTACCTGGCGTTTTGGGAAGGGATCAAATCGACTTTCGCCCTGCTTTGGCTTATTATTACTGCCTTTTACGGGCTGTTCAAAAGCCTGATCCTCGGCCAAGGGCTGGCCGGAGCCGATCTGGCCGGGCCGGTCCGCATCGCCCAGCTTACCGGCGAAGTCGCGCGCATGGGGCTGGTCTATCTCCTGCAATTTACAGCTGTGCTGTCGATCAATCTGGCGATCATCAACTTTTTCCCCTTGCCGGCCCTTGACGGCGGCCGCGTATTGTTCCTGGCGATCGAGAAAATAAAAGGGCGCCCGATCA
>CAYTAV010000071.1:2201-4219 GCA_964435875.1 uncultured Gammaproteobacteria bacterium | reverse complement strand
TACGGTCCGCGCATGTACGTGCGCGACGGCCGCGTGATGTCCAACTTCATCATCCCCGCGCTGGCTGGCAAGGACCTAACTATTTATGGGGACGGTTCATATACCAGGAGCTTCCAGTTCGTCGACGACCTTGTCGAGGGCATCGACCGGATGATGAGAAAGGAGGGCTTCAGCGGTCCCGTCAATCTCGGCAATCCGCGCGAAGTATCGATCAAGGAACTTGCCGAAACGATCATTAAAAAGACGGGCAGCCGCTCCAGGATCGTCTATGCTCAATCCGTTACTGATGATCCGGTCAGGCGTCAACCCTCGATCGAGCTGGCCAAGCGCGAACTCGGCTGGGAGCCGAAAGTCACGCTTGAAGAAGGCATCGAGCGGACGATCGAATACTTCAAGAGCGTCGAGATGCCGGATAAAAAGATCTTGGTCTTTGCGACGACTTACTATCCTGATCACGGTCCGGCCGAATCCGCATTGATGCAGCTTGCCGCATCAATGCCGGAGACGCAGTTCCATATCATTACGACCCGCTTCAAGCAAGGACGGCCTGCTTATGAGCAAAGGGACAATACGTATATATATCGAATAGGGCGGGGTACGACGCTGGATAAATACTTGTTGCCCGTTTTCGGGCTGTTCAAGGCCAGGAAGCTTTTAAAAACCCACAGGTTCCGTTTTGTCTGGTCGGTAATGGCGAGCTACGGCGCGCTGGCGGCCCTGCTTTTGAAATTGACGGATCACGACGTCAATTTCCTGCTTTCTTTCGATTCGACCGAGGATACTGCCGTCAAAACCCTCAAATCTCGGATTACCAAGCCTCTGCGCAAAATGATCTTCCGCCGTGCTGATACGGTCCATCTTTCGGATGCCAGGCTTGAAGCGCGGGCCAAATTCCTCGGCGCGGCCAGCATCTTCACGACTAGCGGCGCCGACAACAAAGAGCTGGTCGACCAGGTTCGCTACGCTTTCGCGCGCCTGCTCGATAAGCAGGAAAGGAAGCTGGAAAGGCCGAGATAGCTTTGGGGGCATGGACGGTGAACCAAGTATCAAAGACGAATATTCTAATGATGCGGTAATATGCATGATGGGAAAAAAGCCAAACTAGTAATTTTTTCGGCGTTTTTCGATCCCTTTATGTCAGGAGCCGAACAGATGGCTAAGGAGATCCTAGAGCGCATCGGGCCCGCTTATGAAACGACCCTGGTAACCGGCAGGTTCGACCGCAAGCTGCCTCAGTATGAAAAGCGGTCCACATACGATATCGTGCGCGTCGGAATCGGGCACCGGAAGGTGGATAAGCTTCTGTACGTCATTCTCGCCGCCTGGCAGGCGCGCAAAATAAGACCGCAGCTGATCCATGCGATCATGGAGAGTTATGCAGGCGGCGCGCTGGTCCTGGCAAAATATTCCTGTCCGCAGGCCAAGAGACTGCTGACCCTGCAGTCCGGTGATCTTGACTCTTCGAGGAAGCAGGGGCAATTCTTCCTGCGCATCTTCTGGAAGACGATCCACCGTTCTCCCGATCTGCTGACGGCGATCAGCAGTTTCCTCAAGGCGCGGGCTGTCAGTCTCGGGGTAAGCGAAGAGAACGTCGTTTTGACTCCGAATGGCGTTGATTTCGGCGAGATACCGGCCGGAGTCGAGAAGATACCTTCAAGGGTAATCTGCGTAGCGCGGCTTTCCTGGGAAAAGGGGCTTGGCTATCTGGTCCGTGCCTGGCCGGAAGTCATCCGAGAAATACCGGACGCCAGGCTGGTATTCGTCGGGGAAGGCAGCGAGCGGAAAATGATCGAAGAGCTGATCGATGAGCTCGGTGTCGCGGATTCGGTCGAGCTGAAAGGCGCGCTTCCGCACAGGCAGGCGCTTCTTGAAATCAGCCGCTCGGAAGTCTTCATCTGTCCCTCGCTGGCCGAGGGGCTCGGGATTGTGTTCATAGAGGCGCAAGCCTGCGGTGTTCCCCCTATCGGCACGCGGGTCGGGGGAATACCGGACGTGATCCAAGACTCGGAGAACGGCCT
>CAYTAV010000071.1:0-2101 GCA_964435875.1 uncultured Gammaproteobacteria bacterium | reverse complement strand
TTTTCGGGGCAGATCAACAGCATAACGGCGGCGGCATTCCTAGTCGGCTTTTTTTCGCTGGTTTCACGAATCTTGGGGGTGGTGCGCGACCGCATCTTAGCCGCTCAATTCGGAGCTGGCGATACGCTCGATATCTACTATGCGGCGTTCCGCATCCCCGATACGATTTTTAACCTGCTTGTGCTCGGCGCCTTGTCCGCCGGATTCATACCGATTTTTACTTCGCTCTTGCACTGCAAAGATAAGCCTTGCGAGAACAAGGAAGCCTGGATCTTTGCCAGCCGGGTCATGAATATCATGGGCGCGTCCTTGTTCGCCGTTTCGCTCGCGGCTATGGTATTCACCGGCCCTCTAACCGACCTGCTAGCTCCTGGATTCGCGCTCGAGAAGCGCAGGGCGACTGCTGAGCTGACCCGCATCATGTTCCTTTCGCCCTTATTCCTCGGAGCATCGAGCGTAATTGGCGGAGTCCTGCAATCGTTCAAGCGTTTTTTCGTCTATTCGCTCTCCCCTATCTTCTATAATATCGGGATCATCATCGGCGCCTTGTTGCTGGCGCCCATCTGGGGCGTACAGGGTTTGGCCTGGGGGGTTGTAATCGGAGCGGTTTTGCACATGGCGGTCCAATTGCCCCTCGCATTGCGCCTCGGACTCCATTATACGCCTGGTTTAGGATGGCGCACGAAGGAAATACGCGAGCTCGGCAGGATGATGGTGCCGCGCACACTCTCGCTAGCCCTCTCCCAGCTCCAGCTTTTCGCCATAACGGTCATCGCATCACTCATGCCGGCTGGCGCATTGGCAGTATTCAACTTCGCGAATAATTTGCAATCCTTCCCGCTCGGCATCTTCGGCATATCGTTCGCGGTCGCGGCTTTTCCGGCCCTTTCCTCGTCAGTCGGGAACAAGGACAAGTTGATCGGCCACATCTCACAGACTTTCAGGAATATTATGTTTTTCATAATTCCTTCCAGCATCCTGATAATCGTCCTGCGCGCCCAGCTGACCAGAGCCGTGCTCGGCGCAGGCCAGTTCAGCTGGACCGATACGGTGCGCACGATGGACGCGCTCGGTTTTTTCGCCGCGGGCTTGTTCGCGCAAGCGGCCGTACCGCTTCTTATCAGGGCGTTCTACGCGCTCAAGGATTCGGCGACCCCTTTCTATTTCGGGCTCGTTTCAGTAGGCGTCGGGACCTTGCTGGCCTGGGCGCTTCCGGGGGTGACGATCTGCAACCGCATCATCGGCGACCAAGGCTTCGTCTCGAAGGCCTGCATGCCTCTCGGAGTCGGCGGACTCGCGCTTTCCTATTCAATATCCTCAGTTCTGAATCTGGTCCTGCTGTTTTTTTATCTGAGGTGGCGCTTAGGAAGGATCGACGGCCGGCGGATCAGCGCCTCGCTACTTAAGATTATGCTCGCGTCGTTTGCCTGCGCGTTTACCGCGCAGGGCATGAAGAGCGCACTCGCGAGGGCAGGACTCGAAAAGATCGATACCCTGTTCGATGTCGTCCTGCAGGCTGTAGTCGCCGGCGGAGCAGGCCTGCTGGTCTATGTTCTGCTCAGCTACCTTATCAGAAGCGAGGAGCTGATGCATTTCCTCGAATCGGCCAAAAGGCGGTTTTCCTGGAAAAAAGTCGAGGCCGAAAACCAGGCTGAAGCAAGGGGCATTTGATGGTTGCTGTCGCATGGCGACTGGAGGATTCCGCGATACCGCGGATTTTTTAATCGGAATTTAATGTCAATTGGTTAAACTGTAAACAACAAGCAAAATAACCGCACATTCCAAGGAGGGCCGGCATGGACAGCATAGTTATCGTAACCGAAGGTCCTGCCGGGCTGATCGAAAACCGGCAGAAAGACGAGGCGTTGACGGGATATATCTGCAAAGAGATACTAGCTGAATTCATTTCATCAGCGATCCACGGCATAACCGTCATTTTTTGCGACAGCTTCAGCGAAGCGGAACAGCATTACATCGCTGAATTCGACATCCATCCGCTCCTGTTTTGTTCGCATTGCATCATTCCTAAAGCCTTGGACTTCAAGGCAAAGCATCCTTCCGTCAACGTCATACTCATCTTGCCGGATTTACGATGGCCTGG
>CAYTAV010000070.1:0-4221 GCA_964435875.1 uncultured Gammaproteobacteria bacterium | reverse complement strand
AAGAGAAGGTTGCCGTCGCGGGGCAGGTACCAGCCTAGGCCTGATTCGGGATAGCGTTCCGGCCCCCAACCGAAAAAACCGATACCCGAGATTCCGGGTGTCTTTCTAGCCTGGATAATATCGCTTGCCAGCCTGGCGGGTTCCGGCGCTAGGAAGCTGGGATCTTCGCGGAAGGCAGCCAGTGATATCCAGATCCGGACGCCGGGATCGATACTCCGGACCTTGCCGGCTAGCGTTTTCCCGCTTTCGGCGACCATATTAGGAAGGAGGGGTGATGCGCCGTCTTGAGTGTAGTTGCTGTAGAGATTGAGTACGACGATATCCGCGACCGCCGGGGCAAAAGGATTATCCTGCCCGAAGTCACTGTCTTCAGCGTCCCAGAAATGCATCCGCATGACAACGGGGCGGTCCGGATCAGCTTTTCTTACATCTTCGCTCGCGGTCTTGATCTGGTCGATCGACAGGCGCAGTCCGCCAGCGCCTGACAAGTTTTCTCCGGCTTCGTTCGAAATATCATAGCCGTAGAGGGCAGGACTATCTTTGATAACCCTGACATATTGCACGACCCGCTCTTTCTGCCAGGCAAAGCCGGAGCCGCTGTCAAGAGAGCCGGTTCTCTTCCAGGCTGCATCATCGGAAAAATTCATGATCAGCTTCATTTTACGGCGTTCGATCCGTTCGAGCAGTGCGAGTGTGCCGCTGGCATCCAGGTCGTCCATGCCCCATTCGCCTTCGATGATATTGATGCCCAGGGAAGCGATCCTGTCGAGGTCGGCGTCGCTCGCATCCTCGTTGACGAGCTTCATATGCCAGTCGAAGTCGCTGTCTGCCGGTCTCGGGTCCATATCAGAAGCTGGCGCGACCTGCGCCTGTTCATGATTTAGCAGGTTATCGCCGGTTGATTCGAGCGCGTCCGTACTATTGCGGTCCGCAGCAGGGGAAGAACAGGCGGCTAGCAGGATCAGCGCGCTAAAGGCTGGCATAAGGCAGTAGCGCTTCATAGGCTCTTCAGCTCGACATTGTCGATATTCCAGGTCAGCAAGCTGCCGGCTGGGGCATAAAAGAAGAGCTCGATCTTCGCGGTTCCCGCGGACGGGTAATAAACGTAATAGCGCGTGCCCGTGAAGTTGGCGAAAATGCCGCCGAGCCATTGTCCGCCGATGTAAGAGCCGGCCGCATCGAACTCAGAGGCCCAGACGCTCGCGCTGCCGCCCCCGAAATTCTCAACCCTTGAATAGGACTTCAGCCGGTAATTCGCTCCCTGGTCGATCGCGATCGGCTGGCTTGAAATCTGGCGCTGGTTTGCTCCCGCGATGATGCGCGCGCTCCTTAGCTGGGACGGATAAGATCCGAGATTAGACGCCGGGTAAGTTACGTTTGCGCTGTCATTCCTGTACCAGCCGGACGCTTCAGAGCCTGACAAGCTCTCGAAGCTCCCGTTAGAAACAAGGTTGCTCCCGCTCGCCCAGGACTTGAGCGCTTCGGCGACCGTCTTGACCGGATAATTCTTCGCTTTGATATAGTCCGCGATCTTGGTGAAATTCGCGAGCGAATACGTATAGGGCGCTGAGCCGTCTGCGGTTATGTCGTGCCAGTAAAGAACCAGCCATTCCTTCCTGGCCATCGCTTCGTCAATGATCGCGTAGGCGGCTTCGGGCGTCATCGTATATGACACTTCTACCGCTTTGATCTCGTAATCGCTGTAAGGCATGCTGTTGTTCCCGTTCCAGGCAGTTCGCAGATAGGCATGGTGTCGGGCGACCGCGTTCTGCACTGCCTGGTTATAGCCGCCGAACGGCGCGGCAAAACCGTCAGCTTTGATACCGTATGCGGAAAAATAGGTCTTCGCCCGTTGGAGCTCCTGGAGCATCGCGCTCTCTGAAAGCGCTGTCAGATCGGCATGGGAATAAGTATGGCTTCCGATCTCCCAGAGGTTGGCGTTCTGCAGGGTCCTCAATTCCGCCCAGGTCATGAACTTGCGTGTGCGGTCCCTAAGGATCGCGCTGGGATAGGCGTAAGCGGTCCCTCGCAGACTTCTCGCTTTCAGGACCGGCAGAGCGGCCGTATAGACGCTTTTCAGGCCGTCGTCGAAGGCAAGCGAGATCGTCCCCGCCTGCTGCGGATCGGCTGCCAGCGCCAGAGGCTCTACAGCTGTTCCAGTCGTGCCGATCGGCAGGGCTTCCGAGACCTCGGAGGGTACGGCTAATTGCGGACCGGTCTCAACGAGTTGGGTCTGACCGAATGCGCGGTCGAATACGTCCTGCAATAGCGCATTCCGGTCGATTGTCTGGGCGGAAGACGGTGTTCCGAAGCCGCATGCAAAGACCGCGGCGGATAAAGCGAATAAAGCAAGTTTCCCAAGTTTCATACGTTTATGATTAATAATAATTCTTTATATTTTCCGGATGGACGCTTGAGGCTAGGACCGGAGCGGAGACAGGCTGGAGGCCTGTCCTGGCAGGGCTGGTCCAGCGCCCGGCTGAACGTTTGAAGATGGCGACCGGCAAGGCTGAAAGAAACAAGAGCGAATCAAGATAGCGCAATATGATGAATCCGATCCCGTAAAAGAGCATCATCGGCTTGTTTTCATAGACTGCGACGATCAGGGTCAACAGGTAATCCGCCGCGAAGAAAACGAGCAGGAATGCGGATAACGAAAGAGCCAGGCCTCCGTCGATCAGCCAGCTGTAAAGCTGCAGATTTTGTGCGCCGGTCAGGGCGAACTGCAAGATGATAAGCGGCAAAACGGAGAAGAAAACAGAGAATACCAGCATTTCTAGTATATACGCTGCTAGCGAGACCGAGAACAGGCTCGCCCAGAACCCATGGCGTTTCACCGTCTGCCAGAATCCGAGATTCCAGCGCATCGTCTGGCGGACATAGTCTTTGAGGCTCGAAGGATCCTGGGACACGCCGACCGCCTGCGGATCGTAGGCGATCCGTCCTAGGCGCTTCCTGTGCACTTCGAAGGTCATATTGAAATCCTCGATGATCAGCCCGGGAGCGTCGATATCGATCCGGCTGATTACGGACGAGCGGTAAACGTTCGTGAATCCGGGGATGATCGGAGATACGTTCACCCATTTCCAGGTCTGGCCGTAGCGGAAAACTGCCTGTAGGACGCGGTAAAGGCGGATGCGGTAAGCTGTGAAATAGTAGAAGGGCAGGGGGTTTGAGTGCTGGCGCCACCAGGATGTGATGTGCGCGCCGGCCGCGGCGACACCGGGATCATCGAACAGCTTCAGTATCCTGTCGAGGAATCCTTGCTCCATCTCCGAATCAGCATCGACGATCATGACCGCCTTGTACCGGTGCGTCAACCCGTGAAGCCGGATCATATGGCTGATGACGCCGGCTTTGCCGCGGTTGGGGCGGATATCTTCGGCATTGCACCCCAAGCTCCTCGCGATCTCGACCGTACGGTCTGATGAAGCATCGCTGCCGACATAGATATTGCTTGCCGGAAGATTCAGGCTGACCGCCCTGATCGTCCTCGCGATCACCGCCTCTTCGTTATGCGCCGGGATGACGACCGCAACCTCATGGGCCGCGATATCAGGCGACCAGATCCTTTCGTAGGCTCGCATGAAATCGGGGTATTGAGCGGCCTTGGAACCGGGGTCAGGATAAAATAGCATGTTTTTTAGCCTCTTGATGGATTTGGTAACTATTTCCTCGAAAAGCCGCATGATTCCGATCAGCGCCCAGAACGAGAAGTTCAGGCCTGTTATCATAAAGACGGGGAGCAGATATTCCATACGATTCTATGATCCTCTTATCGATCTTAAAGCTGGGTATTGGACGCAAGCCAGGCAAAGCTCATGCGCTGTCCTTTCCGTGTTCGAAGGACGCTGATACGGAAGCGTTTTCCAGCGACCTGGCATACTGGCGGATTCCGCGCGACTTTATCATCAGTCTTAAGCCTTCTTCAAGCGTGATGCGCGGCTCCCAACCGAGCGACTTTGCCTTGTCAAGCGCCGGCCGTCGGTGCGAATGGTCCTCGATGAAATGCGGCTTCTTGACCAGGCCGTTCTTCCGGCCGTAAATGCGCGTCAGCAGGACAGCCAGCTCGGTCATCGAGATTTCATCATCCGAACCGAGATTGTATGCTTCGCCGGCCCTGCCTTTATCCATGACTAACAGGATGCCATCGATCAGGTCGTCGACATAAACGAATGTACGGGTCTGCCGGCCGTCGCCGTAGATCACGAGCTCCCTGCC
>CAYTAV010000069.1:0-4227 GCA_964435875.1 uncultured Gammaproteobacteria bacterium | reverse complement strand
GCGTCGCCGCCGATCGCGCGGGGCAGATCGAACGGATTGATCTTCGCTTCCGAGGACAAGGAGATGCTGATATACGTGCCGCCGACGGCGTCTGACAGATGCTTATACTCGTTCTCCGGATCGATGATCATCACGTCGGTCCCGATCATCAGGCTGCGGATGACCTCGAGCTTGATCGCGTAGCTCTTTCCAGCGCCGGATGTCGCGAAGACAACCATGTTTGCATTCTGCAGGCTGAAGCGGTCGAACAGTATGAGGCTGTTGTTGTGACGGTTGATCCCGTAAAGGATGCCTTCGTCGCTCGTAAGTTCGCTCGAGATGAAAGGAAAGGAAGAAGCGACCGGCGAAGAATTCATGTTGAAGGTTATGACCAGCTCGTCGTTAGCGAGCGGCATGGTCGAATTGAAGCCCTGCTCCGCCTGGAAGAATACCCTGCGCGAATAAACCAGGCGGGACCCGAAGATATTTTCAACCTCGTCGGAAAGCCTGTCAAGCTCATCCTTGTTCTTCGAATAGATCGTGACATACAAGGCGAATTGGAAGAACTTCTCGATGCCTTGCGTGAGGGCGTCGCGCAGGGCTTCGACGTCGCGCAGGGCCGTCTCGCGCAAGGGGTCGCGGGCTGCGCCTTTTTCCGCATCGGAAATTATCTGCGCCTCGAGATTGCCGGCTTTTTTCTTGAGCTGCTCGAGCACGATCGCGGTCTTCACCGGATAGAAGAACATTGAGACGTCGAAAGTCGCGCTAAGATTTATGATCGGTGCGAACCAGCCGACGCTGATATAGCGCGGGTAGCCGATGACGAAGATCGTCCGCATGAAAGTATCGCCGATCTTGAGGAAATTCGGGTTGACCTCGAAACTAGCCGGAGCGATCAGGTCTTTGATCGAGATCGCTCCGCGCCGATACGCCCTCTCCTCTTCGATAAGCTCTGCCGCGACATCCGGACGTTCAGACTTCGACTGGGCGGCTTTTTCCTGCCGGAGCTTCTCGCGGCGCTCCTTATCGATCTGTTGTTGGGTCAGCTTGAACATCGTTTTTCAGTTATTCGGAAACCCGCAGTTGCCGCACGTCTACCAATTTCTGATTCTGCGACACTGACGGGTTGTAAGTATTATAATACAGCTCGATCAGTCCCTGGGTATCCAGTTGGATGCAGGACAGGCCGATCGAGGCCAGCCCGGTTATGACATTTTCCATCCTGCGCACCAGCTGGGCTTTGCGCTTGATGAACCGCTCTTCTTTCATACGTATGATCGTTACCGGCTTGAAGGCATCGGCCATGCGTGAGAAGAAGCCTTTCTGCTTGTCTGACAAAGGATCATAGGGAATTACCAAATAGAAACGCTTGCTCATGATCTTGCCGAGCGTGACCAGCTCCTTGACGAAACCGATATAATCAGCGGTCTGCAGTTTTAAGAGTTCGTTCGTCTGCTCGCGGTAACGCTGGTCAAGATCGTGCAGATATTTATCGATATTAAGCTCGCGCGACTGGACGACGATCTGCAGCGGGAATTCGATATTATTGAGGAAGCTGACATATGCGGCAATGATCGCGTTCTGCTCTTCTTCGCTCTTCAAAGCGAAATTAACGCTCGATACGAGCAGGACCGCCCGCATCGTGCCGTCGCGCATGACGACTATATCATCGCGTATCTCGGCGATGTCGAGGTATTGCTGTGTCGAATATCTTACTCTGGATTTCGGTTGATTAGCCATCTATTTTACATATTATGCTCACATTGATCTTTCTGCTTTATAACTTATTACTTTTACTTTTATAAAATATCCATCTCCTTGATATTCGAACGGATGAGCGCAGCCCCGCCTTTTTCGCCTTTGTAAACGCCTTTCGTATCGACTACGAGCGACAGTTCGGCCAGTCTTGATTTCGTATAATATTTGTATTCATACGGCATGAGCCTTCTTGCGCCGGCCGCTTTGCCTTCCATGCTTCTTGCCACATGTTCCTGCTCCTCTTCGGCAGCCTTGCCGACTATGTGGTTCCATATGCGCACTCTCGGCTTTTTCATCGTTTGTGCGACGTTCAAGGCGAAGAAATGGAACGGCCGGCCGTTGATCTTCAGGAATGCGATGATGCCGAATATCGCGAACATGATCACTCCGGTTATCAGGAAGGTCGTGAAATCGAAAAGTTTGTAAAAAATTGCGATCAGCACGAAGCAGGACATCATGATTATGAACTGTCTCGTCGTAATCGGTCCGATGATCTTATCCTCGACATCGATGAATTGCGGTATTGTGAATTGCTGCATAAAATAATCCAAAATGTAAAAATCAAAGTTTGCTGATTATCTGACTCTTTCTTTCTTATTAAATTTTAACGTTATTATGCTTTAACTTTGCATTTTGATCTATCAAAAACGTAATGTCCGGTTCAGGTCCATGATCGCTTCGAATTCTTGGGGTTCAAGCGCATCCTGGCCAGCGGCTTTCATTTCGGAGATTACTTGTTCGACGCTCTTACCTTCCGCCATACTGCGCTCGCCGATCGCAAGGTAGAGCTTGTTGACCGGGCTGATCCGCCAGGCGTTGATGCCCTCGATCCGCTTGGCGTACTGTTCCTCGCCCAGAAGGTCGATCTTCTCCCTGATCTTGGCCGCCGCTTTTGCCGGATCCGGGCCGAGCCTTCTGAAAGTCAAAGGATCATAAGCCCTAAGCTCATCGATCGGGCCCATGACCTTGGGCGTGAAGGTTACGTCATCCATGCGCTTCTTCCTGCCGCTTTCGATGTTCCGCCTGATCGAAACGCCGGCTACCTGCAATGCTTCTACTACAACAGCCTTTTCAGCGTCAGTCACGGCATTATCTTGCGCTAGTTTCACGGGTATCTGGACAGGGGCGGCAACCTGCGGAACAAAGCTGGAGCGGCCGGTGTCGGCTGGTTGCTGATCGGTTTTTTCGGCTAAAGCGGATCTTAAATCGTATGGGATATCCCTTTCACCTTGAGCAACGATCTTGTTCAGTTTTTCAATGCCGCTTTCTGTGCTGTCTGGTTTGTTTTCGTTCGGAGCGGTACCCGCCCCCTCCTCTGGCAATGGCTCAATATTGGCAAGCGGGCTTTTTTCTTCATGGCTGAATTGCCTGCTGATCGATTGCAGATCGGAATTTTTCTCGGTATATGCGATCGATTCTTCCGCGGTTTTTTCATCAAGTTCGACGCCCCCGTAAGCAAAGGGCTTCATCAATGCGTTCTTGGCATCGAAACGCTTGCGTACGCCCCGGACATAGGTCGCCAATATCTGCCTGAAGCGGTTTTCCGCCTCCTTACTCGAAAATGTGATATGCGAAGCACTGATCAGTGAATCGACAGCTACGCTCTCTTTCTTTCTTAAATCGGGAGAGATGCCTTTATTCTGCATTTGCTCGATATGGTCCTTGATTTCCTGTTCGTCTTCTTCATGATAAAGCAGGCCTGAATTCGGCCCGATGTTCGGCATTACCGCCGGTACGGCCGGTTTCGGAGGAGCTGGCGGGGCTATCTGCGGCATCTCGATCGTCATAGTCGCTACGGGCGGAGCGGAGGGCACAGGCGCGGTACTGGCGCTTGTAATCGGCGGAGCGGAAAAAGACGCGGGCGGGGCCGCGATCCTGATTGGGATATTTATGCCTATCGGCTTAAGCTCCGGAGCAATGCTGGTTTCCAGCCCAGATCCGACCTGTGCGTCCTTAAGGACAGGCTCTGCTGCGCTATAAGGCGATGTTCCGGCTGCAGAGATGCCCGCGGGCTTTTCAGCCGTCTGTTCGGATGTTGCAACTCCTTCCGGTCCAGCAGATACGGATCCTGCGCTCTCGCCGGCTGCTGGAGGATTATCCGGAATTCCAAGGTGTTCAGCGATTTCGGAAAAAACGCTGCTGTATAATGCCTGGACCAGGCCGTCGGCCTTGTCTGCCGGCAAGCCTTCCTCGTCCATGAAAAAAAGGCCGATATAATCGAGCGGGATATCGCCGGTCGCGACCCGCATCACGGTCTTGACGAGATCGACACCGTACCTCTCTTCCAATTCTTCAATCCGAGCTGTTACGCTCGGATTCGATATCTTCTCCCTGATTTCGGGCGGAAGAGCGCTGAATTTTTGGATATAGTCGAACACTTTATCTTGTTCTGTTAATTTTTTACTGCTTGCTTCTGATGTTTTCCAGCTTGCGCTCGTATTTCTTCTTCTCCTCCAGGATCGCCCTGCGCTCAAGCGACCCTTCAGGATA
>CAYTAV010000068.1:0-4238 GCA_964435875.1 uncultured Gammaproteobacteria bacterium | reverse complement strand
GGTTCTTGAAAAAACTTAACGACAAGCTAGACGAAAACAGCCCCGGATAAAGGGGTTGTTTGTTGATTTTGCAATAATCGGAACAACGAATAATCGGGATACGAAAAAATGTGTGAATCTTCACATCCTACCCGGATAACCGGAACCGGACCAAAAAGCTATTATACTATAATCCTAAAAAATTTACGCTTCGCTAGCTCCGGTAATGCGCGCGATCGACGTGATCGCCCAGCTGGACAGTCCCCAGGCCGAAAAGATGATTACGAGGCCGATCAAGCTGTTGACTATGGCTTTGCGCGCGCTGGCGGCCCTATCATCGTTCCCGAAGGAAAACATCCATTGCAGTCCGGCCAGGATCAAGATCACGATTTCCAAGAGTGAAACAAAGCCGAGCGCGACGCGCAAGAGGCCGGTCATAATATCAAGGGGATTCTGCCGCCCCAAACCGATGCGGTCTCCGTATTCCAGCCCGAACAGGTCTTCCTGGGCATGGGTGCAGGGCACGACTGGCATGGATATGAAGACTAGGACTAATATCAAGGCGGCTTGTAAAAACTTGTTTTTCATATTCAGCTTATTACATCAGGACTGTACACTGGAAAGCTGCATGCAAAAAAAGGAGTGATTCCATTCTAAACCAGAGTAAGCAGATAAGCAATATTTAAAAGGCCGCTTCCAGCCGCGGCCGCCACTGCTAAAGATCCTTCCGGCACTTAATCTTTGCCTTCCCTACCGCTTTTCTTGTGGCGAGACGCCCACCCTTTCCGCTCCTTTTGCCCGTCCCGGTCTTTCATGAATTCCATGATCTTCTTCACTCCCTCGGCGATCAAAGCGATATATGATGCGCTTGATTCGATCCTGTCTTTCAAGAGTTTGGTTGAATCCTTGAGGTTCTTGGCGATATCCCTGGCTTCCCGGGCCACCTTATAAGCATGGTGCAGGCTCAAGGCGACATAGAATAGCGACCACGAGAGAAAAAAGGCGACGCTGGCGACCGACACGGCAAGAACGATATTAAGCAAATCTCTGCTCGTTTCGAACATATATTTAAAAATCTCTAATTTTAGCGCTAAAACGCCTACCAAGCTCTTCGATGATCATCGCCTGCGCCGCTTCGACCTCCTCTGACGACAAAGTCTTGTCGGCGCGGTAAGTCAGCCTGAATGCCAGGCTTTTCCTCCCGCTACCGAGCTTTTCTCCGGAATATTCATCGAACAATTCGGCATCCGCTAAAAGCGGCGATGCTGAAAAGATGGCTTGCCTGATATCATTATACAATATCCTCTCATCAACGACAAAGGATAAGTCTCTGATGGCGGGCGGATATTTTTCAAATTCCCTGAATAGCTTTGCCGAACGGCCGGCCAACTCTTCAAGATATGGCAGAAAAATTTCCGACACGACCAAGTCATGCTTAAGACCGGCTTTGCGGGCAATCGTCCGGTCGACAGCCAATATTTCGCCGACTTCCTTTTCGTTAAGAAGCACTGCGGTCTTAAGAGTCCCGTCTGCCCATGGATACGCGATTTCTTTAGGACGAAATTCGGTCTGCAATCCCAAATTAAAGGCAATCAGCTCGACAATGCCTTTCATGCGCTGGAAGAGCGCTGGCAAAACTGTACCGGACGCGCAGATTCCGAGGCGCTCTTGCTGGAATGGCAGAGTTTCGCCAGAACCGGTGGCAAGAGGTAATTCACCGGGAGAGGAAAGATAAACGTTGCCGATCTCGAATATTCCGATTTCGCGTTCGCGAGCCTGGTTTTTCTTAATGGCTTCGATCATATTCGGCACAAGACTCTGCCTAAGCATTGTCAGGTTCGATGCTATCGGATTCGCGAGCTTGAGGTGCTTGGAATAATCGATACCGAGCTTTTTCAGCTGGTCTTCGCCTACGAATGAATAATTATAGGTTTCGGCAAGCGCCGCACCGTTAATCAGGACCGCTCTCAAGATTTTTTTCAGCGTCGTACGGGCATTTTTCGGAACCGAGTGCATTTCTACAAAAGGCATTTGGGGGTGGATATTGTCATAGCCATATATCCTGG
Source organism: uncultured Gammaproteobacteria bacterium (assembly GCA_964435875.1). Lineage (GTDB taxonomy): Bacteria > Patescibacteriota > Patescibacteriia > Patescibacteriales > CAYTAV01 > CAYTAV01. Next base: position 2,193 of record CAYTAV010000068.1, on the reverse strand, counting down.
CAATCTCCTCGACGATATCCTCGGGTATCGAAATATCCTTGGCCGCGCGCCAGCTAGGCACGCCGATCGATAAATTATCGTCGGTTTTTTCGATAGTGAATCCCTGCCTTTCGAGGATCGCTCGTATCTCGCGCATGGAAAGATCGGTCCCGATCCGCTGCTTGATCCAAGAAGCTGATGCCGCTACCCGGCTTGGGGCCTGCGGCGACGGATAATGGTCCGTGATCTTTCCGGTCGTTTTGGCTCCTGGACAGACCTGACAAAGGAGCGATATTGCGCGGTACAGGGCGATCTCGCATAATGCCGGGTCAAGTGATTTTTCGAACCTGACGGACGATTCTGTCCGCAAACCAAGCTTCTGGGAGGTTTTTCGCGTTGAAACGGCTTCGAAATTCGCCGATTCCAGCAAGATGGTCCTCGTATCTGGCGTGATTTCGCTATCTGATCCTCCCATGATGCCTGCCAGTGCTAGCGTCCTGGAGGCGTTCGCGATGACTAGCATCGACGGATCCAGTTCGCGCTCCGCCCCGTCGAGCGTGACGAGCTTTTCCCCCTGCGCGGCTGTCCGGACGATCAGCTTCGCTGATCCATCCTGGGAGACCTTGTCGAAATCGAACGCGTGCATAGGCTGGCCCAGTTCGCAAAGCACATAATTGGTAATATCGACGACATTATTTATAGGGCGAATACCCGCCGCGACCAGCCTTTCCTTGATCCAATCCGGGGACGGCCCGACGGCGACGCCTTCGACGCAGGCGGCCATATACCGGGGTGTTTTTTCCTGGTCCCTGACCTCGACCGTGAAATCAGCCGATCCAGGGCGGACTTCAGGCGGTTTGGCATGCAGGATATCGCTCGCTGCGGCCGTCATATGAGTTCCCAGGAACGCGGCGACCTCCCTGGCCATTCCGATGTGCGACCAGAGATCGGGCCGGTGGGTAATCGATTTATTATCGACCTCGTATATCGTATCATCCATCCTGAACAACGAACTAATATTCTGGCCCGGTTTGCCTTTTTTCAGTATCATGATTCCGCTATGGTCATCACCCAAGCCAAGCTCATCTTCTGCGCAAAGCATGCCATAAGAACGGACTCCTCTGATTTCGGCCTCTTTGATCGTGGCTCCGCCGGCCAGTGATGCTCCGGGCAGGGCTACCGGGACAAGGTCGCCGGCCGAAATATTGTCAGCTCCGCAAACGATCACTTTCTCCTCTTTGCCGATGCTTACCCTGGCGACGCAGAGCCTGTCGGCGTCCGGATGCTTGCCAACTGACAAGACGCGCCCAACCACAACGTCTTTGAAGCGATCGGCCTGCGATACGACGCTATCGATCTCGACCGTGTGCAGGGTCAGTTTGAAGCCTAGATCCTGCGGAGTTACCTTATTCGGCACCTTAACAAATTCCTTCAGCCATTTTAGTGAAATATACATATGGATCTCAATAAATTATGAATTACGGATAAGGCTAACCATGCGCTATTCGCATTTCATCATTCATCATCCAGTCTTTAAATTTCATTCGGGATGTCGACGAAATCGACCGCGATGCCGAATCGTTTAGCCACCAAATCGCCCAAATTGCGGATGCCCGCTTTTTCAGTATTGTAATGCCCCGCGTTGATGAAATTGACGCCCAGTTCTTCGACCTCCCTAACGATATTCTCACGTATATCCCCGGTAACATAAGTATCGACCCCGAGCCGGGCGGCCGCATGCACATCAGGGCTCGCGCCTCCGGAAATGACTGCTACTCTGCGTACCTGCTGCGGCCCGGACCGAATCACATACGGTTCGGATCCTAGGCGTTCTTTCAAGCGCCGAATCAGCGTATCTACTGCTGCCGGTCCCGCCGGACTGCCCCAAAGGCCGATCGGGCCGTAGGCAGGGGTTTCGACAACTCCCTTCTTGCGGATCCCTAGGATTCTCAACAGGCTCGCATTATTCCCGATAACCGGATGAGCGTCGAGCGGAAGGTGGAAGCCGAGAAGTGAAATATCAGCCGCTAACAGGGCGGCTAAGCGGTTTTTTAATACGCCTCTGATCACCGGCGGTTGCGGCAGGGAGCTTGAGAAAATCCCGTGGTGCACCATGATCATCTCGGCCCTGCTCTTCCGAGCGGCTTCAATCAGCTTGTATGACAGGCTGACGCCGGTCACGATGCGCGTAATGCGTGCAGCACCTTCGACCTG
>CAYTAV010000067.1:0-4245 GCA_964435875.1 uncultured Gammaproteobacteria bacterium | reverse complement strand
GACCGGCCGGCCAACAGCGGGACGTATTACGACTCGACGCAATACGCCAATAATGCCGTATTCCACGACACCGACGGCGACAGCTCGACGAATGCAACGGGCAAGGCCGGCATCGCGGTCGACCTCAACGGCGATGCGGATTTTATCGACGCGATCGACTCGACTTCGCTGAGGATAGCGGGGTCGTTCACTATTTCCGCCTGGGTGAATATGGGGACTTTGCCCGGATCGTCCTTGTTTTACGGGATTATCAATAAGGGTGATGTAACCAGCGAAACGGCCGGACAGAACGAGAATTACGGGATGTTTGTTGACAACGGCCTCTCGGGCGGCGGGTATAACGCTATCACTTTTTTTGAAGATTCTTCCGCTACGGATTACACGTCAACCTGGTTAAATTGCGGGCCATCTGCCAATACCTGGTACCATGTTTTTGGCGTGCACGACGCGGCCGCTGATACGCTTAAATTCTATCTGAACGGCGTCCAGCGCTCCACGACCACCGGTGTTACCGCGACGCCGGATACCGGCAACCAGGCGCTCGAGATCGGGGACGACGGGGACAATTTCAGCGGGGTCGGCGATTTCTTCGACGGCATGATTGACGAAGTGCGCATCCAGGCCGCGGCGCGCTCGAAGGAATGGATACAGACCGAATACAACAACCAGAACAATGTCGGCGCTTTCCTGACTTTCGGATCCGAGGAAGCCAGCTCCACGGCCCTTAGCCAGTCCGCCTACCGCTGGTTTGCTAACGCCAACTCGACGAATGTCGGGTCGGCTCTGGCGGCGCAGGACACTGCGACAGTTACCCCGGCCCAGGGAACAGCCTTCCGCCTGCGCCTCCTCCTGCACGCGACCTCGACCTTCGGCATCGGGGCGGAGAATTTCAAGCTCCAATATGCCGAACGCGGAGTTGACAAGGCCTGCGACGCCTCGTTCTCGGGCGAGACCTATGCGGACGTCGCGACCAGTTCCGGCGCGATCCGGTTCTACGACAATACGACGCCGGCGGACGGCGCGACCTCGACTGCGAACGGGAGCGACCCGGCGCATTCGGGGCATACGACTTACCAGGAGACCTATGAGGAATCGAACAATTTTACGTCTACGTCGAGCATCTCCGCGGGCGGCGACGGGCTCTGGGATTTCGCTCTGGTTAATTATTCCGCTGCGACGGGCACTACATATTGCTTCAAAGCAGTAAAATCCAGCGGCGCTTCGTTGGACAGCTACGCTGTGTTACCTGAAATCACGACTTCGGATTTGCTTGTGAGCGCAGTCGGATACCAGGAAGCATCGATACCTATACCGAGCGCAAGCAGGCATGTCGGCGGAGCTTTTTCTATCGGAGCTAACTTGTCGTCAGCTACTGTGACATCAATCACGATAACCGAATCAGGGACGGTTGACGCTTCTGCCAGCCTGGATAACATTAAGCTTTTCTACGAGATGGATTCATCCTTACCATACGACTGCGCTAGCGAATCTTACGCAGGAACCGAAACGCAATTCGGTTCCGATGATACGGACGGTTTCTCATCTGCGAACGGAACTTCTACATTCAGCGGTTCCGTTTCGATCTCTGCGACTTCGACAATGTGCGTCTATGCCGTATTGGATGTGTTATCATCGGCTTCGAGCGGCAATACGTTAGAGATCGGAATCGCGAATCCTTCAACAGATGTTTCAGCTTCAGGCAAGTCGGCGGGTCCGTCTGCGGCTGTCAGTATCTCCGGATCAACAGCACTGAGCGGGCCCGTTACATCAGCTAAGGATTTTATCTCGATTGTCGATCCCGGCAACGGGACGGGAGCGGATTATACATCGCTTTCCGCCTGGGAATCGGCAGTACAGTGCGACCTGACCGCCGCCAACACCCTGGTCTTCTCATGGGGGACGGCCAGCGGCACCATCCCTGACGGGGTCTCGGTCATGGGCAATACCTCCGGGGCGAGCGGCACGCTTGTCCACATGACCGCGACGACCACCCTGGGCGGCAGTGCGCAGGCTCTGGTCAAAGGAATCTCCGGAACATTCCAGTCGGGCGAGCAGGTCTCCGTCTTCGGGCTTGCTACATCTTCATATTACGCTTATTTTTCCGATACGGGGACGTCCGCCATCGCGGTCGCAAAATGCAGGACCACGGACGGGTCGGCCGACGACGATCCGGTGCAGTTGACGGGCTGGACGACTTCGACTTCGACCTATATCAAGATCTGGACGGATCCGGACGACGAGTTTGGAAGGCATAAGGGGGTCTGGGATAGCAGCAAGTATTGGATGGACGCGCCTGCTATAAACAGCACCGAGATGATCGACATCCGTGAAGAGTACACCAAAATCGAAGGACTGCAGGTCAGGAATGCAAATCTAACTGTCGATAACATATTAGCGATTTATGGCGATGTAGGAACAGGCGAAATCGTGATAAAGGATAATATCCTAAAAGGCAATGATACTATATATTGGTACGATGAAGCGATTAGATTCGAGAATAATTCCGGAAGCATGTATATCCTGAATAATATTATTTATGACTGGGGTTCTGAAAATAGCGATTACGGAGCTTTTACGAGCGGTATTATAGGAAATACCTATATATTCAATAATACCATTCAGAATTGCGCGGCAGGCTTGAATGCGCCAATGGGCTCGGTATACGCGATTAACAATATTATTAAAGGAACGTATTATAATGCACGGACTTATATAGGCACATTCGCTTCCGGTTCAGATTACAATTCGACCGACGGGACGGATACGATGAGCGGCGGAGGGTCGCATAACCTTGCGGGCCAGTCTATATCTTTTGAGAACGAAATCGGAGATGATTTCCACCTCGCCTCGACCGATACCGGCGCGAAAAACAACGGTACTTCGACCGTTGGGTTAAGTCCCCTCTATCAAGAGGGGTGCCCGCAGGGCGGGGTGTGTTACGACATCGATAGGACTGCCCGCGGATCGGCCTACGACATCGGGGCGGATGAGCTTGCAACCGAGTTCGTTTCGACCATCTGTGAAAGTTCGAGCGCTGGAGGAGGGTGCTCGAATCTGGATTATAATACCTTATCGAGATGGGAAGACAAAGTCGAAGCTGATCTATCTGCTTCGACTACCCGCGTGTTCTCGGGATACAGGACCGGATCTCTGAGCGAAGATGATACGGTCGCGCTCTATACGGCTGCAGGAGTGTCGCTTAATGCGACCGGTACCGTCGTCGCGACCACCAGCGCCGGACAAGTGCTAGTCGACGGGATCTACGGGACGTCAACGCCGGTAACCACGGCCAGCGGGACCAGGTGGAGGAAAGACGCATCGAACTACTTCTCCGTCCAGGGCACTGGCGACGCATTGGGAGCGTCGCCGATCGCGGTCGCCAAGATCGACGGGGCCTGGACGGCTAGCGATACGGTTTCGGTCTTGTTTCAAGGCTGGGTGACCGATCATGACAATTATATCAAGGCTTATACGACGAGCCTGGCTCGCCATGCGGGGAAATGGGATTACGGGAAATATAGGCTAGTAGCAAATGACTACAACGGATCGATCGATATCCGATCAGGAGATGTTGTTATCGACGGCCTTCAACTGCAGGACACTAGCACTGAAGGCACGAATGCCGGGATTACCTTGAGAGACTCGATCCAAGGCATGGTCTGCATACTTAGTAATAATATCATTAAAGATAGTGGTACTGGTGTTTATTTAAGCAATAATTCTGCAACCGATAAAACATTAAGGGTATATAATAATATTTTATACGACAATGTATACGGGTTCTACCTTGACGGAGGAGATTATGATAAATATATCATTGATAATAATTCATTAATAAATTCTAGATATAATGCCACGTTTTATGGAGATAACGACACATTCATATTCCTAAACAACATAATGCAAGGAGCTGCTTCGAATTATTATGTTGAGAGTGCAGGGGCTACACATTTTACGTCGAATAATATTTCACAGGACGCGACCTCTCCCGACGGCGCAAGCTGGCAGAACAAGACCGTCAATTTTATTTCAACCTCGACAAAAGACTTCCACCTCGCCTCGACCGACACAGCCGCGAAAGACAAGGGCGCGGACCTCTCCGCAACGTCGACACTTTCCTTCACGACCGACATCGACGGCTTTACGCGGCCGTACAATTCCGTCTGGGACGTCGGAGCGGATGAATATTCGGAGGCGACGATCTATCGGAGCGTCAGCCCGGGCGTCACATCCGCCTTGCAGTGC
>CAYTAV010000066.1:0-4262 GCA_964435875.1 uncultured Gammaproteobacteria bacterium | reverse complement strand
TTAGGGATTAGAAAATTATGTATAATATTACAGAAAAAAAATCACCACAAAAATCCGGATTCGACGGCTTGGGCATTGCGTTGAAACTGGTCGAGATGCTCGGCAAACTCGGGATCGATGAGCCGACCCCGATTCAGAGGAAATCGATACCGCCGGCCATCGAAGGCCACGACCTGATCGGCATAGCACAGACCGGAACCGGCAAGACCTTTGCCTTCGGTATACCGATGCTCCAGCGGCTGGCGCTTTACAAAGGTCTGGGGCTGATCCTCTTGCCGACGCGCGAACTTGCCCTGCAGGTCGAGGATAATCTGCGCAGGCTCGGAGGTGCGCTTGGATTGCGCACCGCCGCGCTTATCGGCGGCGAATCGGCAAAAAAGCAGATCGAACAGCTGAAAAGGAAACCGCACGTGATAGTCGCGACTCCCGGCCGCCTGATCGATTTTCTCCAAAGGAATCTCGTCCGGCTCGGCCAGACCAGGGTCCTGGTACTGGATGAAGCGGACATGATGTTCGATATGGGGTTTTTGCCGCAGATCGAAGAGATACTAAAGCATGTCCCGAAAGAGCGCCAGACCATGCTCTTCTCCGCGACCATGCCGCCTCCCATAGTCAGGCTGGCGGCCGCGCATATGCGTCTGCCTGTCAATATTGAAGTTGCGCCACAGGGTACGACTGTCGAGAACGTCGACCAGGAAATATTCGTCATGAAAAAAGAGGATAAGATGAAGCATCTAGAGGCGACTTTGAGGGCGCATGCAGGATCCGTACTAATTTTTACGCGGACAAAATACGGGGCGAAATCGCTGACGAAATCCATAAGGCTGATGGGGCAGAGCGCCGCCGAGATCCATTCGAACCGCAGCCTGAAAGAGCGGCGCGAAGCGCTTGACGGCTTCAAAGCCGGCAAATACCGGGTGCTGGTCGCTACCGACATCGCAGCGCGCGGCATCGACGTCAGCGGGATCGAACTGGTCCTCAATTACGACCTCCCCGAAAAATCAGAGGATTACGTACACCGCATCGGACGTACGGCGCGGGCAGGCAGGCAGGGCAAGGCGATTTCATTCGCTTTGACCACCCAGGCAAAGGAGATCAGGAACATCGAACGGCTGATCAACAAGAATCTGCCGCTGACCAAATACGCGGAACTGTTGAGGCCCTTTCCTGGTCCTGCGCGGCATTTCGCGCCGAAGCGCTTCGGCGGCCGCGGCTCGGCAGGAGCCGCACGTAATTCTGTGCCGCGGCCCATGTCGCGGATCGGGCGGCGCTAGGACGATTGATTAATTAAACTGGATTTAAATTTTCTCTTATGACCGACATCATCCGCAGGGCTTTGTCGGAAAATAGGATCTTCGTCGCGAACCCGGGAAAAGTCGAAGCGACGGTTGACAGGTTGAAATCGGACGGTCCTGATAATCTGCATATCCTGTCTGATTTCGACAGGACGCTGACAAAAGCGTACGTCAACGGCCGCAAGGTTCCTTCGCTGATCGCCGCACTTAGGGACGGCGACTGGATGCCAAAAAGCTACCGGGATGACGCTCATAAACTTTTCAATTTATACCACCCGATCGAAGTCGATCCAGAAATCCCAGCCGTTGAAAAGAAAACGAAAATGCGCGAGTGGTGGTCGCGCCATTTGGAACTGCTCATATCTTATGGCCTGTCGCTAAATGACATTGAGCGCGCGGCTGAAAGCGATTGGATCATCCTGCGGCGTGGCGCAAAAGAAACATTCGATTTGTGCGCCGATCACGGCATACCCTTCATCATCATATCGGCCTGCGGCATCGGGGACGCAATCGGAATCTATCTCGCAAAACAAGGCGTACAAAAAGGTTTTCTTCATATTGTTACGAACCGTTTTGAATGGGATCCTGGCGGCAAAGCCAGCGCTGTCAAGGAGCCGATCATCCACATACTCAATAAAAACGAAGCAGAACTTGAAAATTTTCCGTTTTACGGCAAAATCTCCAGCCGTAAAAACGTAATATTGCTGGGCGACAGCCTGGATGACAAAAGCATGATCGCGGGCTTTAGCCATGACAATTTATTAACGATCGGAGTCTCGGGAGGCGACCGTCCAGAGGACGATCTGGCCAATCAAGAAAATTTTGATATCATGATATCGAATGACGGCGAGCTGATGCTCGTTTACGATTTGCTCCTTGAAATAACCAACAACGGCTAATAAGCCTTAACCCACGGAGGCAGAAGATGAGGTCCTTAAGAACGGCTCTCCTAGTCGCGGCTATTATCATTCTGCCCGCAGAACAAGCATTCAATTCCATCCTATTCCGGGAAAAACATGTGCCTTATTATTGCGGCAACCGGGAACGCTCCGAAATCGCGATCACTTTTGACGACGGCCCCTGCCCTGGCTCCACGGAGTTGATACTCTACTGGGCGGATTATTACGGTATCAAGCTGACATTCTTCATGACCGGTGAAAACGCTAGAAGGAATTCCCGTCTTGTGCGGGAAATCTTGAGAAAGAGCCATGAAATAGGGGTGCACACGAACACCCATCCTTTGATGAGCGGCTTGGCTTACGAAGCGCAGGAAGGAGAAATCCGCTCTTGCCTAGTTGAGCTTGCGTCTTGCGGCAATGTTTTGCCGAAAATTTTCAGGCCGCCTTACGGCAACTGGAATGAAGCAACCCTGGAAGCGGCGGACGAGTCCGGCCTAGCTACAATCTTGTGGGACGTATCGTCTGATGACTGGCAAGCCAGCGCAACTCCGCAAAAAATTACCGAAAATTTGCTAGCCGCATGCCGCAACGGCTCCTTGCTTCTTCTGCATGACGGCGATGAAGATGGGAATGCCAGGCCTGCAACACTGGAAGCCGTTCCTCTGATTTTCGCTACACTGGCCAAAAGCTACAAGACAGTAACCGTCAGCGAACTCCTGGAAGGAGAAACGCATGAAGACTAAGCAGGATGGCTACAACAGTCCTCATTTCAAGGACGTGATACTGGCTCTTATCGAGCACTTGCGTTTTGATATGCTTATCGAACGATTACTGCCTACGGACGAGCAGTCCTGGCATGAACTGGTTTATGCGCTGTCAAAGAACCCCGACCTGTCAGAAACGGAACGAGAAATATTCGGGAAATTCGATTGGAACAACGACCGCCCCCAGAGTCATAACCTTAAAGACCCCTTATTCATACTGGCAATAAACCTAGCAGTTAAACAGCTTCTTCCGGAAGACAGGATCGTATTTGATCGCGAATCTCCAAAATATATAAAGCACAACGCATTCCCGGGTTCCAGGCTGGAAAAGCTCATAAAAATCGCTTGCGAACTTATGCAAGACCCCCACTGCAGAATCTATTGATTAACGACCAGGAGCCCTTGATATTCGGGCTCTTTTTTCTTGCATTTTATCCTAAGCCGTGCTAATTTAAGCGCAATTGATGGTTTCCTGCTTTATTGGAAAAAAATTTTAAATAAATCATTATGGAAACAGCAAAAAAGCTATACCGCTCGAATACCGATCGTATGCTGTTCGGAGTTTGCGGCGGGTTAGCGGAATACTATGGCTCGGATCCGACGCTGGTCAGGGTCATTTTTATCGTATTAACGCTTCTGCACGGAATCGGACTGCTCCTTTACCTTATTTTGGCCGTAATAATTCCGGCCAGCCCCCTGCCGGCGCCGGCTGATAACCGCTCGGAAAAGATCGGTGATTTTGCACAGAACATCGGTTTACAAGCGCACCAAACAGCAGAAGAGGCCAGGAGCGAAATCCGCCAACCGGGCGGGGCGCGCAACGCACTAGGCATGGCGATCGTCGCGGTCGGCCTCGTCATGCTCTTAGAACGGATTTTCCCGTTCGCTTTCCGCTGGATAGACTGGCAGGTCATCCTTTCGTTGGCAATCATCTTTTTCGGAGCCTATATAATTTCAAGAAAATGAATCTAGGGTATGGAGCTTAGCAACAACAATCCCCCCGGTGCGGATACCGGAACCGCCGGACAGGAAAAAATCAAAACAAGGGAGATCCATCATCATCATTATCGCGATAAAAGCAGTCTTAACCCGGGATCGCTCCTGTTAGGTTCGCTAATCCTGCTCGCCGGCCTCTACCTGCTTGCGAGGAATCTCGGATTATTGCCTGCTAGATTTGATCTCGACCTCCAGGATCTCTGGCCGCTTCTTATCATAACAGTCGGGCTTACACTGATGGCTGGGCGAGGATGGGCTTCAGCGCTGATCGGGATTGCGGTCGCCTTAATCGTTGTGCTGGTCGCCGC
>CAYTAV010000065.1:0-4348 GCA_964435875.1 uncultured Gammaproteobacteria bacterium | reverse complement strand
CGGCAAAGCTGTCGTAAGGCTCGTTGTCGCTTTGGCAATCCCAGCTCTCAAGCTCCCAGCCATTGGGCGCCTGGTAATTAAGAAGATAGTACTGCCCGTCAGGCAGGGTGAAGGATTGGCTGGCCGTGCCTCCGCTCGTTTCCATTCCGAAGCTCCAGTCGTCGAACGAGTAGCCTGCTTCAGGACCCAGGCTCAAGGCGAACAGGGCGTCGCCGTCCGCGGCGTTGACAGTTATGCCGAGGGTCGCGCCAGGCTCTTCGAGCCAAGCACCGGCGGGATGCATTCCGGATCGGAATGAACACAAAAAAACCGGCAGGATGACTGCCAGGATCAATGATCGGAGGAGGATTTTCATCGCCATATGGGTCTATTGCATATAGCGGCCATGTTTTGCCCGCTGAATGCTTCGGTTATCCTCCTTGATACCTATTTTATCAAATTTTATATAAGGCTGAAAGCCGCTTATCGAACGCCATGCCCTATAAATCCGCCGGTCCGGGAATCAACCCTTTTTCCTGCCCTGATCGACGATTCTAAGGGGCGTTTTGCCCTCCTTAAGCTGGAGGTATTGATAAGCGGCGAGCGCGGCGATCGTCGCCTGCCCGCAGGCGATCGTTATCTGCTTGAACGGTACTTGCGTAACGTCGCCGGCGGCGAACAGCCCTGGCTGGCTCGTGCGGCAATGGTCGTCGACAATTATCTGTCCGTGCTCGTCGCGTTCGACCAGATCGGCGACAAGATCGGTCGAAGGCCGGCGTCCGATCTCGACGAATATCCCGTTGATATCGAAAGTCCTTTCTCTGCCGTCAGCTTGGTTCTTTACGACGACACGCTCGACGCTCTCGCCGCCCCGGATCTCTTTGACGGCGAAACCCTCAACGCATTCGATATTTGCGCGCGCCTTGACCTCTTCGACCAGGGTCTCGAAAGCGCGGTACTCATCGCGCCGATGGATCAGATAGACCTTGTCCGCGATCTTCGAAAGCACCTCGGCCGCATCAAGAGCGGCATTCCCTCCTCCGACGACCGCGACAGTCTTGTTGCGGTAGAACGGGCCGTCGCAGTTCGCGCAATACGAAACGCCCTTGCCCATGAATTCGGATTCACCGGGCACTTTAAGCTGGCGCGGCACGAGTCCGATCGCCATAATTACCGTCCGGCTCCTATAATCCCCTCCTGACGTGAGGACGTTGAAATACTCGCTGTCCGCGGAGGGCGGCAGGATGCGCATCACTTCTTCAAACTTCATTTCGACGCCAAGACCCGCAACCTGCGAACGCATTTTCTCGATCAGCTCGTAGCTCTTGATGTGCGCGAATCCCGGGAAGTTCTCGATTTCCGAAGCCCAGACCATCTGTCCGCCGAGCTCCTTGCCGATGATTAGAGCGCGCATCTCGCGGCGCGACGCATATATCCCGGCTGTCATGCCGGCCGGTCCTGCTCCGATTATGATTGCGTCAAAAATCTGATTTTGCATTATTTTTAAGCTTAATTATACATCTTTTATAAAGATAGCTGAAAATCCGCGCCATTACAATATGAGACGCCGGCGCGTCATTGGCACGCCGGGATAAATAAGCTATGATTTTAATATAAGCCTTTCAATAACATTCTATGCTGGACAAACAATCTACCTACAAAACGCTTGATACGGACCGGGTCGGCGATTCGATTGCCAGTCTCGCGAAGCAGGTGCTTGAGATGGTCGCGGCTGCCGGAAGCTTTAAGGCGTCCTCTGCCGGCAGGACCTTCGACAAGATTGCCATAAACGGCATGGGCGGATCGAACCTGGGCGCCCGCATAATAAAATCGGCGCTTTCCGACCGCTTAGGGCTTCCGCTCCTGGTCGAGCCAGGATACGAAGTCCCGAAGTATGTCGACGGAAGAACGGTCTATATCCTGTCTTCCTACTCGGGAACGACGGAAGAGCCGCTCTCGACCTATTCCGAAGCGAAAAAGCGCGGCGCCATGATTATCGGCATGACTGCCGATGCCGGAGGCAAGAACGACTTGCGGGACCTGATGAAGAAAGACGGGTTGCCGGGCATAATCTTCAAGCCTGCTAACAATCCGTCCGGCCAGCCCCGCCTCGGGACCGGCTATTCGATCGCCGGACTTCTTTTGATTTTTAATCGGCTCGGATTCTGCCGTATCGGCGAGAGGGAGATCGAAAAATGCGCCGCGCATATCGAGAAAAGGAACAAGCAGCTTAACCCCGATATGCCGCTTGCGAAAAATCCCGCCAAAAAGCTCGCCGATGACCTTAAGGAGAGGATCCCGCTCTTCATCGCGGGCCATATGCACGAAGGCGGCCTGCATACCGTGCGCAACCAATTGAATGAATCGAGCAAAAATTTTTCGCTCTACCTGACCATACCCGAAATGAACCATTACGCCTTCGAAGGCTTCGCCTATCCCGCGCCTGAATTCCGAAGGATTACGGCTGTTTTCTTCGATTCCAAACTCTACCATCCGCGTATCGCGCTAAGGCAGGAATTGACGAAAAGAATCGTCGCCGAGAACGGCGTACCCTGCCGTATAGTCGCACTCAAGGGCGGGACCAGGCTCGAACAGGCCTTCGAGCTCCTGCAGTTCGGATCCTGGCTCTCCTATTATCTCGGCATGCTGAACAACGCCGATCCGGTCGAGATCGGCTGGGTCGACTGGTTCAAGAAAGAGCTGAAAAAAGCTAAATAATTATTCAATCTATATGCAGGACATAAAGATCCCCGCGCTCGACAAGATCGTGATCAAGGCTTTGAAATTCTTTACAAAAGAAAGGCCGCCGAAGCTTGATCTTAACGCCTTCTCTATGCCGTTCGTAGTCGGCAGCGGGAACGCTTACAACACGGGCGCCATCCTTTTCTCTGATAGAGGCGGCGTCTTTGCAGATGAAAGCAATTTCCGGCAGGTTGTCGCCGCTTATGGCCAGTCGATCAAGCAGAACCTGATCCGCCAGGCGGTCATCGTCTCGGCTTCGGGCGAAAAGGATTCGGTCTGGGAAGTTGAGCTCGCTAAACAGCTCGGGCTGTCGACGACCCTGCTGACCTGCGAAAAGGAATCGTCGGCCGCAAAGCTGGCGGATACGGTCATCTCCTACCGCAAGATCCCCGAACCTTATACATACAACACCTCGACCTATCTTGGCATGCTGCTCTCGGCGACAGGAGAGGATGCGGGATCGATAAAAACGCTTATCGAATCGCTGGCCTTCCCGGAAAGCTTCAAAAGATACAAAGCCTATGCCCTCATCCTGCCGGACAGATATTCCAACATCTGCCCGATGCTGGATATCAAAAAAAGCGAACTGTTCGGACCGCATCTTTCGCTAAGAGCGTTCACCCAAGGCCAGGCTCGGCATGCGAAATTCGTCATCCCCTGGGAAAAAGAACTGGTCATAACCATCGGGGATAAAAACGAGCTTTTCGGCGTTCCGGCCGCGAGATGGGATATTCCCTTCCCGGCAAACGCAAGCTATGGCACCATGCTCGCGCTTACATATTATATCGTCGGCCTCATCCAGTCAGGCAAACCAGCCTATTTTAAAAAGAACATCGGATCTTACTGCGCCGATTTCGGGCCGAAAGCTTACGGCAAAGACAAGCCTTTCGACGTAATCGTGCCGGGCAACTGATCTAAATATCTATGGTTCAATATCAATAACGGCCACCGCAGGCAGCCGTTATTTTATTGATGCAAAGATCTCAGAAGGGATCACCACCCCCCTCCGCCGCCCCCGCCGCCTCCGCCACCGGCACCGCCCGCTCCCCCCGCCCCCGAAGACGAAGCCGCGGTATTGGAAGCGATGTTCGAGGACAGATCGCTGATAGCCGCAGACAGGCTGTCGGCGTCGAACGCCGAAATATTGCCAGCGAACCAGACAGGCGCGTAATTCGCATAGAACTGCTCGCCGTAAATCTCTTTCATCTTCGCGATCCATTCTTTAGTCATCCCGAATATGATCGCGTATGGCAAGAACTTTTCGAAGATATTTTCCTTTTCATAGAACTGCTGGCGGTGCTTTTCGGCTGTTTCCATGTACAGCTTGAAACCCTTGATTTTCCAGTTGGCCTCCGCACCCCTGGACGTACGCTTCGGCATGATCAGCGCGAAAACGATGATGATCAGAGCAGAAATCACGAACGCCGCAGCAAGCGCGATATTACCGGTCGCACCCCCTGTTGGGAATGTCGCAAAGAAAAATAAGCCTCCGATAACAAGCATAAAAACCCGCAAGGTCAGGCCGGTCTTGGTCAGATAGCCCTTGTCGATCAGCCCGTTCTTAGCCTTGCTTTTTATGTCTTCAGCGCTCTTATAGAATTCTTTTTTCAGCGAAGTCAGCTTGACA
>CAYTAV010000064.1:0-4528 GCA_964435875.1 uncultured Gammaproteobacteria bacterium | reverse complement strand
TACACTGGCGAAAACTGCGGTGAAACGGCGAACGCCAGCTTCTGGAACCAGCTCCGGATCAAGGAATCCGGAGGATCCGGAACCGAGGAGAACGGTTCGTTCTTCTCGGTTCAAGGCAAGGCTATGAACGCCGGTGAAGGCGAAAAAGTTGCCGGCTCGGTGACTGAGGAATGGGAAGCAAAATTCACGAGCAACGTAAACGACCCGGACAAGAAGACCCTGACCTCGACCGGTTACGCCACGCTCAAGCTCGAGGCAGTCAACCAGTCCGAATTGGCGTCCTCGTACGAAGGGAAGATCAAGGGCCAGGTCGAACAAGGCACTTCCTCTTTCCAGGGCGGTTCGCAAGGCAACTTCGCGGCCGGCTGGAGCTACAGCGGTGCGAAATTCGGCGCCTCGGGTGATTCAAGCAAGATCAGCGGTTCCGGAACAGCCGACGGCTATTCCGTCACCTGGTCCACGGATCAGCAGTATTTCAAGCTCTATGGTGGGGAAACTTCCAGCGCAGCTGAATCGTGGGTTTCGCAAGGAGGCTACCAATGCAACTACGGAGCCGGGGAAATCGCATCGAGCGTTTTTATGGGCAACCAGAACGGCTTTGCCTCAGGACAAGGCTATGCCGGCTACGACTTCTCGTCGACCAATCCCATGAAGGGCGCTGCCAAGACCGAGTCCCAGACCAGCTTCTGGTCGAATGGAAGTTCGGCCAATGGCTTTGCCAAGGTTGAATCTTCAGCCTCGACATCCAAGAAATAGGAGGAGATATGAAACGGGCCATGATCATTATTTGCTTTTCCCTGCTTTTCGCTCTAGCCGGCACTGCGCTAGCTAGCGGAGGCGGGGGCGGCGGTAACAGCGGCGGGAGTTCCGCGAATAGCGGATCTACCGCAACAGTTACCGGAACGGTTGAAGGCGGAAATACGGGGACCTCTGAATCTCAGTCACAGAGCAATACAGAGGTCATCATTGATAGCCATGCACAGAACACGTATAACAGCGCGGGCGATCGTAACATCCAGCACGCGCAAGCGCACCAATACGCCAATTTGATTGGATCGATGCAGATCCACTTAAATGAGGAGAGCTGGCATGTGTTCTACATGCCGCTGATTGACAACCTGCCCTTCGAAACCTGGAAATGCGCCGAGATCATGCGCCGGGGCAACCCTCTGTCGCCGATTGCCGACCCCTTCTATAATAAGAAGGTGACCGGCGTCGTCTTCGGTAAGCAGGGCAAGAACACCCGCCCGATCCAGGTATTGAAGGCGCACCCGAAATTTTCATCGAATGATCGCCTCTTAGGGGTCTTTGAGCTCTACGGCAACATTCATGAGCCGCTATTCGTTCCATTGGTAGCGCTCATGAAAAAGGCCAAGGAGAAGTGCGGTACGTCCCGCGTGATCATACTCTTAAACAACCGGTTTGTCTCGGTTGTCAGGAATCGATCACTGATGGGCGGAGCTGTGTTATCGAAGTTCATGGGGGCCGCCGGCTTTCCTGAAAAGGCGGCTGGCAGCATGTCCGGCGGAGGGGGCTGGGGTTCGGCGTACGGCTACGTCGCCGAAGTGCCGGATATCATTATCCTGGCCCTAAACGACGGCTACGCCGAAGCTCCTGCTCCGGCAATCACGCCGATTTCCGGGCCGCCGCCTGCCCCGATTATCGAGGCTCCTGTCGAACCCGAATCAGATCTAGATTACCGGAAGGTTGTCGACGGTCCGACCGCCGTCCTTTTTGACTTTGACAAGTACCTTGTCAGAAAGGACCAGCGGGGCAACTTGCAGACCATCGTCAGCTGGGTAGACAGGACGTTCGCGTCCCTCGCAGGAGACGAGATCATCATGGTCACCGGCTTCTGCGATATCCGGGGCGGAGAGAGCTATAACGCCGGGTTGGGGCGCTTAAGGGCTAAGGAGGTCGCGATCGCGATCTACCAGAGCCTGGCGGGCAAGGGGGTTCCCTATGACGAAGTGTCGCGCAAAGTGCGCTTCGTGTCGGCGGGCAAGGACAATCCCGATTTCGGGGACCATCAGAAGAACCGCCGCGCCGAGATCTTCGTCGCCAAGAAAGTGACGAAGATGCCGGATGCACCGAAACCCAGGAAAGGAGGGAAAGGCTCATGAGAGGATTGTCATTTATCGCACTGGCCTGCGTCCTCCTTATTGCAGGCTGTGTCCATACAGGCGGTGCTCCGGGGCTGGCTTCGTCGTCTTGAGGCGGCGATCCTAACTGCGGGACCGGGAGTCTCGCAAGCCTAAGCACTGGAAGCGTCCTCGACATGTCGAAGACGACCGGCGGCCAGGGCATCCCCCTCGGGAGTGCTGACGGATCGTCGTCGGCCAACGTCGGCGACCTAGTCGCCCTGTTCGCGCCTGGCGGTGCCAGCCAAATGAAAGAAGATCGGGTCGTCCAGCCGGACTGCAAGAACGGGCAATGCCCTCTGCCGCCTAACTACG
This sequence comes from uncultured Gammaproteobacteria bacterium, assembly GCA_964435875.1. GTDB lineage: Bacteria > Patescibacteriota > Patescibacteriia > Patescibacteriales > CAYTAV01 > CAYTAV01. The sequence goes on along the minus strand of CAYTAV010000064.1, from coordinate 2,072 downwards.
GGAAACAAAATCCCGTCAGTTACACGACAGACCAAAAAGCCCGCCTAACTCCGATTAGCTATAACCAGGATTCTCGTCCTGAACATACCCGGGAGAAGCTCTCGGAGAAGGCACGCATCACCCGGCTTGAGCATATAGTCGGGGCTGCATTTCCGGCAAGCGACGCCAAGAGTTCTTTGATGTTCGAACCCGGAATTGCGCAGCTTACTTCTGACGCGAAGAAATCCCTGCGAAAGGATTTTTCAGGAAAGAGGAGGTCGATCTACCTGATCATCGGGTATGCGCCCTCCGATTTGACTCTCGCTAAAGCGCGGGCAGGTGCCATCAAGGAATATCTCGCCAAGTGCGGGGTAGACACCGCGCGTGCAAAAACAGAAGGCCGCCTCGACCGCGATCGGTTCGACGATGACCAGTCTGACGCGGTCATCGTGGTCAATTGAAATTTTTCACACCAAAAACCCCGGTGCTTAAACGCATCCGGGGTGTTTTTTATCCAAGAATATCCTAGCTTCTTATATTCTTATTGAATTCACTGTTATAGATCCTTTGTACGTGCTTTCCGAATTCTTTAATGATATTATTCAGCCCTTTGGACCTGATCTTGATGATTACAGGATCTTCCTGGCTGCTCGGCCATATCTTGAATACTCTCTTGTTTAAATCGATTTCCATCCTGCTGATATTATAGATATTGTCAGGGTCTTCGAATTGTATTATTCCCGCTCCTTCGAGAGCAGTAATGCTGGCGCGGGGCGGCATGACAGCGCCTTCGAAGAATCTAGCATATTTATTTTCATTAATCACTCGCGCGAGGAGGGCCTTATCCTGGTCTGATAAGATATCCGTCTTAACCGAATCGACAAATTTGTTCCCTGATAATTTTTCTATATTTGTGGCTTTTCCGGCGCTTATTGCTTCGAATTGCTCGCGTGAAATTGTTTTAATCTTGCTAGCGCCGCTTTCGAACTCGTTCTTGCTAACAATTTTAACGCCTGTCGCCTTCCCGCCCGACTTTTTTTCTGAAATATCAGCAATTTTCTGGCCAGCGTCTGCTTTTCTTGCATTATTTAAAAAATCTTCTTTAGATACTACCCTAACTCCGCTTGGCATACCTGTTTTGCCATCCGATTGCTGCAGCTCATTAGGCGAAACCGCGGGTCCTGGGCCTATCTTTGCCTGCCGGATGGATTTTGCACTACTTGTTTTCCCGCTTATGTCTTCCTGTGTAACTCCGCTCCCGGGCAGCGCTTCGTGCCTGCCTGCGACGCGGCTGGGCTTAGCTATCGGCTTCTGCACAAGTTCACTCTCGGACCCTGCTTCGCTCGCAACCCCCCTGCCGGGCAATTCATGGGCCATGGGTTTGGCCGTGTGCGTTTTGCGGATCATACGCGGCTTATGCGCTTTCCTCTGTTCGTATTCATAATCCTCCATCTCGCCCCTGGTTTCCAAATGCGCGTTCCTGGGGCTGTCGGCAATCGCGTGCTCTTCGATGTCTGCCGGACGGCCGGACTGGACCGTGTTGGCATCGATTTCCCTGACGACGGCTTTGCCATCGTCATAATCGATATAATAAGCGACGCGCCCGATGCCTTTCGAGCCGATCCTGACTTCGGAGTTCTTGCCTGCATATCCAGAATTTTCAGCGATGCGGTGCGCTTCACTTCCGGACCATTCATGCACGGCTTTCAAATCTGCAGTATCGCCCTGGAATCCGTAATACTGCGGATCAGCCTCGAGCTGGCGCCTAAGGACGTGCTCGATCCCGTCGCCCTTGCGGATAGTCGCCAGTTCGAGGAACTTCTGGTTAAAGGCCGGCGCCGCTTCGATCGCTTTGCCGACTGACGGCAACTCCCATTCCCTCCCCCCGTAGAATCCTTCGCCGCTTTTAAAAACCCCGACATGCTTGCCGCCGGCGTCCACTACGCCGTATTCTTGCGGGCTGATGTTGACCATCTTCCAGCCGGCGCGCGACGGGTCGGACTTGAAAGTCCGGTAAAAATCCCAGTATCTCATACCGGCCGTATTACGGAGCACAGCGCCCTGTTCGGACGGAGTTCCGTACCCCGGCGCTG
>CAYTAV010000063.1:0-4560 GCA_964435875.1 uncultured Gammaproteobacteria bacterium | reverse complement strand
CTATGCTATAACATTTTTGTCATGGATTTTTCCTGCCTGCTCAAGCGACCACCAGGCGAGCGGCAGGATGAAGATAATGCCGATCAGGCCGGTCATGCCACCGAGGAGCTTGTTGATTGCTGGAAAAAGGACGGCCCAGACGCCATAGGCTTGGGAGTTAAATACGCCGTGTGCGAAAGCAGGAAGCAAGGATCCTTTTGAAATAAGCCGCAAATACCCGAAATAGATGCCGAGCAGACAGGCGAACAGGACGAACAGGACAGAACCCAAAAGCCGGTTATTCTGCGGATATGCGAATCCGAGCAGTAGGATGAACGGGACATGCCAAAGGCCCCAGATAACTCCGGAAATGACAAGCGCCCGAGGCGTACCCAAGGGAAGCAGGCTTGGAAGAAGAAAACCGCGCCAGCCCAGCTCTTCGCCAAGCGAAGGCAGGAAATTCAAGACCGGCGAAATTAACAGGGAGACCGCGAAAACAACGAGTAAAAAGACCGGAGGGCGGGCGGGCAGGGCGGCGCCATAAACTTTCTCAAACGCCGCAAGCGTCAGGTCCGGCGGAAAAACCAGGGCTGTAACGGAAAAAACAATGAAGAAAAGGCCGATGATCGCGCCGTAAGCATCAAAGTAATGCCTTACCTTGCCCCATACAAAACCGAGGTTTTTCACCGGTCTCTTTAAGATATATTTATTAACGAAGACAGCGCTCGCTCCCGGGAAAAACATGGCGGCCATAATGCCGATCTGCGCGATGATGTTGGTTGTTCCTCCCAGTTTGGCTCCAAAAGCGCGCAGTCCGGCCGCCAGGATGATCGTCAAGCCGAAAGTTATTAATAAAAACCAAACCAACCCCTTCCTATCGGGTCCTGATAGCGAATGCCATTTCTTTTTTAAATCACCGTCGGCAATAGCGGCTATGGAATCATTTTCAGTTATTCTCATATTTTTTATAAGCCCAATAAGAATAGCCTACGGTTCCGGCAAGGATCATCAGCATTAGCAGGATGAAAACCGGCATTCTCCAGGAAACTGGCAGCCAGCCTTGGATCATCATCAAGATCCCCCCCGCTATGAAAGCCTTGCCGCCGAACCGGTGCGTCTTGTTCCAGACAGTCTCGGAAGTCAAGGTCCAGGGAGTGCGGATGCCGACGAACCAATTCATCTTGATCTTTGACATGTAATTTCCCATGATAATAAACAGGAGGCCGATCAGGAATGGGGTCCAGAAATCGATCGGTATCCCATACCCCAAGCCATTCAGGCTGGCGATGAAATAAATCGCGGCGAGAAAAAAAATGATGTAGGCCTTGAAGAAGTGATAGACCTTCCTGAAATCGGCGTAACGCTCTTTCTTGGGGTCGACATAGGGAAGTGCTAGGAACATGAGATGCATGCCGATGAGCAGGCATGGCAGGAAAAAAGCCCCGAAAGCACGCGAGCTCCAGCCATCGACTTCTCCCTTGAAATTCCAATGCGAGGGCACTTTTTCTGGAAAATGCGCATAAAAATAAAAGGAGGCCGCGAAAGAAATAATTATTACCGCTATTGGAAACGCTTCCGACTTAAACGTCGGCTTAATGGGATTGCTCATAGGTTATATTATTCTTATTTTCACTGAAAAACCCTATTAAAAGCTCGGCGATCTCCTCGAATACGCTGAGATTGAGCGAATAGATGATTGTCTGTCCCTGCCTTTGCGAGCTGATGAGATCGGCCTGTTTTAGCACATTAAGATGATGTGAAAGCGTCGGAAGGGAAAAATTGAAGTGTGTAGCAATCTCGCCCGCTGTAAGATCGCTTTTCTTCAGCAGTTCAAGTATTTTCCGCCTATTATGATCGGACAGCGCCTGGAATGTATGATTTAAGGTCATAAATAAACAAAGTGTAAAATATTTAATATTTAGATATTTAGATAACTATCTAAATTATAGCACAGGCATCCTTATTGTCAATACTTTCCCGGATTCCTTGCTCGGAAAATGACCATACTATAAATATTAAGTTTTCTATTCCTCGATATCCATGACGCAGAAAAAGTGGAGAAGTTTTGACAGATTTTTTTGATTTAATCATATCTAAAATCTGATGGATCAAATAAATTTTATCAAAACAAAGGTCGCTTTCTATCCTTCTTATAAAATCTATCTGTATCGATTTGCCTGCAAGCTATTTAAAAAACGGCCTCTGCATCGGATGCAAAGACCGCCTTTTTAAGGAGTGTCCGCCGAACCAGGATTAATGCTACAAAGTGACGCCGATCGCCCGCTTGGCCTCGGATATCGTCCCGGCGGCTAGCGGCCGGACGGTATCCGCTCCTGCGGACAGGATTCTTTTGACTTCATCGTCTGATATACTGCGATACCTGTCCTGGAAATCCTGCAAGAATTTTTTGACCTCTTCTGACAGATCTTTTTTAAGTTCTCCATAGCCTTTGCCGCGGTACGATTTTTCCAGTTCTCCCGTTTGTCTTCCCGATAGAAGCGTATGGATCGAAAGCAGGTTGGATACTGCCGGTTTTGTATGCGGATCATAAACGATCTCCGAGCCTGAATCAGTGACCGCGCGCTGGATCTTCCTGGCAGCCGCTTCGGGGTCGTCCAGGAGGCCGATGCGGTTGTATTCGGACTTGGCGCTCTTCGACATCTTCTTCGACGGATCATCAAGCCCCATGATGCGGGCGGTCTCTTTTCTCACCTGCGCGACCGGGATCTTGAAAGTCTCTCCGAACTGATGATTGAAGCGTTTGGCAAGGTCGCGGGCCAGCTCCACGTGCTGCTCCTGGTCCTCGCCGACCGGTACGACATCGGTATTGTAAAGCAGGATATCGGCAGCCATCAGGACGGGGTAATCGAACAGTCCGACGCCTGCATTCTCCTGGTTCCCGCTCTTATCTTTAAATTGGGTCATCCGATATAAATCCGACATCCTGGTAATCGTATTCAGGATCCAAGCCAGTTCGGCATGTTCCTTAACGTCCGATTGCTGGAAAATGACCGATTTTTTCGGATCGATGCCGCTAGCCAGGTAGATCTTAGCGATCTCGATGATTTTCTTCTTCAGCTCCGCGGGATCCTGCGGCACGGTTATTGCATGATAATCGACGACGCAGAAGATGCAGTCGAATTCATCCTGCATACCGACCCATTGCGAGATCGCTCCGAGGTAATTACCGATATGCAGGTTGCCGGAAGGCTGGACTCCTGAAAAAACCTTGGGCTTTTTATTATCTTTTAGCATATGTTAGTCATAATTATATTATCTCAACTTCTTTACTATATCATACGAACCTAAATCTGCAAGTTTGCCAACTTCTTGAAAAGGCGGCCTTAAGCCGCCTTTATCTATGTAAATACGAAATACAAAATACTTAATATTATTTGATCTCCTTCTCTACATCCTCTATCTCTTTCGAGAGGAATTCCTCGGATACGTCCAGCGCTTCCTTGAGCTTGTCTTTGACTCGCTTTTCTGCTTCCGAGATGCCCGGCCGCTTATCTGCATACTCGATGACTTCATCGACTTCCTCGCGCAAGGCGGCGAATACCTTGCCCATCTTGTCCTTGACTTCCAAAGTCTCGCGCTTGATGCGCTCGATTTCCTTCTTGAAATACCGCCTCTGCAGATATAGTGCCATAAGCAGGAGGATGATTATGAATATGAGGCCGAGCAGGATATAAGTGCCGTATAGCTCGAGAATGCCTGGCTTGATGACCGTTAAAATGTTCTTGGGCGTCGGCAGGCTTTGCGCCCCTCTCCCGTCGATCAGCAGCGCATAGATCTCGTATGTCCCTTTCTGCAAGTTCGTCTTATGGAAATAAGACCAGTTGCCGTCCTTGTCGGTCTTGACTTCGAATTCGCCAGGAGTCTTGTTTTCTTCTCCGATGAAGATCTTGATCGTCGTTTCCGGATAGAAGGAAGACCCGCGGATTACGAGCGTCTCGCTCGACTCGATCATCTTCGGGATGTCGGTGATGATCGGCGACCGCAGAGCGGCGATTATCGCTTTGTTCCTGGCGGACTGCTTGTTACCGGCGCGATCGATCACGGTAAGTTCGACGGAGTGTTCTCCCGGCGGCAGTACCGGCAGCTTGTATGAACCCCCCGACATCTCCTCGACCGGCACGTCCTTTTCGGATTCGTCGATTTTGAGCTTATAAGCTGCAATGCCGGATGTTTTGTCGACTACGCTGAATTTCAGCGTCGGCGTAGGATTGGTCGGGTCGCCTTCAGTATCAACGTATATATCAAAAGGCGATGGAGGCGTCGCATCGATCATAATCTTGCGGCGGCCGATCTCGCCATATCCCGTAGAATTCTTGAACTTGACGTTCATATACCAGGCGCCGTCCGCAACCTTTTCGACCTTCTTCTTTTCGATTATGCCTTCGCCGGTCGTACCGATGTCGGTTGAAGTGCTCTGAGTTAATTGCGTAACCACATCAGTGATGTCCGGCAAGAGCTTCCAGCTGAATTCCGGGTTAGGGTCGCTGTACCATGAATTCTCATCGGGATGGGTCGCGGACTGGATTTTTGGCAAAGGCGGCAATATGCCTTTCGGCTCTT
>CAYTAV010000062.1:0-4740 GCA_964435875.1 uncultured Gammaproteobacteria bacterium | reverse complement strand
CTGATCGAACAGCCGGCGGTAAAGATCCAGGCCGTCCCGGCCTCCGTTTAACGCAAGGCGCGGTTCGCAAGCGATACTCGGTTCGGAGGCGATCTCTTCGAGCGTTAGATAAGGCAGATTAGCGGCTATGATCAATGCGTCCGGTGCGAAAAATTTTAACGTCTCAAAATGCGGAAGCAGGAGGTCGCCCTCGAAAAACCGGATAATACCATCCGCTGAGTGCTTAACTGCGTTCCGGCGCGCGATCCTGAGCGCTGTTTTTGAAGCATCTGATGCGCATATCAGCAGGGGGCCTTTCAGGATCTCCTTTTCGGGATTCTCCAGGATCCGGACCGCGGCCGAGATTGCTATCGCGCCGGAGCCTGTCCCGATATCGATCAAAACGGTCTTTCCGATGCTCGCCCGCGCGGTCGACAACTCATAGGCTTTTTCAGCCAGCATTTCGGTTTCCGGTCTCGGTATCAGCACGTTTTTATCGACGATAAACTCCAAGCCGAGGAACTCTTTCTTCCCGGCCAGGTAGGCGAAAGGCTCGCCCGACATCCTGCGCCTCAGAAGCGCGCCGGTTTTGCGCGCTTGCGGTTGCTTGAGGGCGTATTCGGGATGCGCGAGCACCCATTCGCGCGGACGTCCGAGCGCCAAGGCGATGATCAGGTCGAGGTCGCAGATACCAGGATAGTCGTTAAGCGTGTTCCTGCGCAGTTCTTCGATCGTCATAGTATCGGGCGCGTTTTCGCCTGCCTTATTGCGTCTTAACGGCATAGGCTTTCAAGGCTTCGATGATCGGGTCAAGTTCGCCGTCCATGATGCGGGCGATCGAATGCCAGCTTTCGCCGGCACGATGGTCGGTTACGCGGTCTTGGGGAAAATTATAGGTCCGGATCTTCTCGCTCCGATCGCCGGAACCGACCTGCGACTTCCTTTGGGCCGCTTCCTCGGCCAGCCGGTCATCCTCGATCTTGGCGAGGAGCCTGGAACGCAGGACCTGCATGGCTTTTTCCTTGTTCTGGTGCTGAGATTTCTGATCCTGGCATTGTACGACAAGCCCGGTCGGCAGGTGCGTTATGCGCACGGCTGAATTCGTCGTATTGACCTTCTGTCCTCCGGGTCCGGATGCGGCGTAAGTATCGATCCGCAGATCCTGGGGGCTGACGTCGACGTCGATCTCTTCGGCTTCGGGCAGGACGGCGACCGTCGCAGCTGACGTGTGGATGCGGCCGGATTTCTCGGTCTCCGGGACTCTTTGGACGCGGTGCGTACCGGCCTCGTATTTCAGGGAGCTGTAGACGTTCGTGCCCTCGATCGCGAAGACGATTTCTTTGAAACCGCCGATGCCGGTCTGGTTCGAATCGAGCAGGGATACTTTCCAGCCTTTGCGCTCCGCATAGCGGGAATACATCCTGAAGAGATCCGCCGCGAAAAGCGCTGATTCGTCGCCGCCCGTCCCGGCTCGGATTTCCATGATGATATTCTTCTTGTCGAAAGGATGAGCAGGGGCAAGTTCGGCGGCAAGCTCGGCTTCCGCTTCCGACCGTTCGGCTTCGAGCGCGGCCAGCTCGTCCTCGGCAAGGCCGGCTAGCTCGGGATCGTTTCCGGCGGCAACCTCCCGGTTGCCGGCGATTTCAGCCTCGAGCTTTTCGAGCCTTACGATGAGTTCGTAAGCCTTGCGGATAAGCGAAAGCTCCTTCGATACGGCTTTGATCTTCGCCTGGTCGCTGATTACGGCGGGGTCGGACATTTGCCCTTCCAGCTCAGCGTATTTCTTCTTTATGATTTCATTATCCATATTATAAATCTAGCTTGTCTTAATCCGGGGATTATAAAAGCCATCCGGCACCTCGCAAGGTTATCATACCACCCGGATGGCTTATTTGGAACAGCTATTTCTTGTCTTTGGATTTTGCCGCTTTTTTCTTGCCCACTACTTTGCGTTCGCGCGCGACGACTTCTTTCGCCGCTTTTACTTCGGCGCGGGCGGCCCGTTTGACCTTCTTGCCTTTGCGCTCGGCTCCGACTTCTTCCCGAGCCTTTATCTTGGCTGTGAATTTTTCGACCCGGCGCGCAGTATCGATCAGCTTCTGCTTGCCCGTGTAAAAGGGATGGCATGCCGAACAGAGCTCGGTCTTGATCTCGGGCATGGTTGATCCGGTAGTGAATGTGTTACCGCAAGAGCAGGTGACTACCGCTTGGTCATAATACTTCGGATGGATGTCCTTTTTCATATGATATTCCGAATTTGCGAATCCATGCTGATGCCGCAATTAAATAGAGCGGGATCCGCAGGCTTTCACAGATATGCTTAAATTAAGTGTTATTGATTTTTTATAATAGCACGAGTCGCTGTATTTAGCAAGAATATTGACAAAATAAAATAAGCATGCTATATTATAAGGCTGATATTCAATAAAATTATCAATAGTCCAATGGCAAAGAAAGGTTTGAAAATCATGTTTTCAGTGACGAAGAAAGGAATGTATTTCATTCTAGGCACTGCCCTGATATCGATCGGGGCGATCGGCCTGGCCGCTCCGGTCCTGCCTGGCATTCCTTTCATGCTCTTCGGGCTGACTTTTTACGCTAAAACCTTCAACAGTTTCGATGCCTGGCTCGTCAAGCGCGACCTTAAACCGTATCTTAATTTTATTTATTTCATGAAGGCTGTTTATTGCATGATAAGGAATTTTATTACAAGATATATCGGGGAAAAAATAAAACACACAATCAATTAAAGGAGGTTGACGGTGTTATTTTGGATCTTTACACTTATCATGGCGCTGTTTCTAATTGTGGGTATCGTGGGTTATTATTTAAGCTACCGAGGCGTGGAGAAATCAGGCGCACAAATTTTACTAATTGCTTTGCTATTCCAAAGCATGCTAAGCATGTTACTGGTTTTTATCTGCACGCAAATCCTGTCGTTCCCCAGAGTTTTAAGCGGACTGATGTAGGAAAAAGGGAGGAGCATGTTCTATCACATCTCATAAGAGGTGTGTTTTTTTGACTAAAAATGCTTGCGGCAATATAATTAAAAGGTGATGGATGCTTAAAGTCAAGGGATCAGCATGGTATATAGTATTGCAGGTGATGATATCAAAGTAGCATCCTTTAACTTATTAATTAGCAAACTATTAACTTTTATTTAGATGGCGAAGAAAATGCTACTGACCGGCCGATACGTCCTGCCGGTCGACGAAAAGATGACGATTATCGAAGAGGGCGGTGTCGTCGTCGAGGACAGCGTGATAAAAGCGGTCGGTGACGCACTTAACCTCTCGCGCAAGCATTCGGATGCGAATATCGTCGATACCGGCAATTCGATCATTATGCCGGGTCTTGTCAACACGCATACGCATGCCGCGATGTCCTATTTCCGCGGCATCGCCGATGATATGCCCTTGAAGACCTGGCTCGAGAACCATATCTGGCCGGCAGAAAAAAAGCATGTCGTTCCGGATTTCGTGCGCCGCTCATCCGAGCTGGCTTGTCTCGAGATGGTCAAGTCAGGAACCACCTGCTTCAACGACATGTATTTCTTCGAGGATACGCTCGCCGAGGTCGTCGAGTCCGCCGGCTTGCGGGCCGTCATCGGCGAGGGCATCCTGGATTTTACGAGTCCGTCCTGCAAGACGCCGGATGAAGCGATTCTTAAGACTTTTCTTAACCATGCGAAATACAAGGATAACGAACAGATCATGGTTTCCTTCGCCCCGCATTCGATCTATACCGTCAGCGAAGTCGTTCTTAAGGAAGCGGCGGCCCAATCGAAGGAATTCGAACTCCCGCTGCATATCCATGTTGCCGAAACGAAGAAGGAAATGGAAGACTGCCTCGCGCTGCATGGCAAAACTCCGGTCCAGTATCTTGAATCGCTCGGCCTGCTTTCGGAATATGTCGTTGCCGTGCACGCTGTCTGGCTTGAGAAGGAGGATATCGAGGCTTTCAAGAAGTATAACGTGAAGGTCGCGCACTGCCCGTCGAGCAATATGAAGCTCGCGTCCGGGATCGCGCCGGTCTCTTCCCTGCGCATCTGGGGGATTACGGTAGGATTAGGAACGGACAGCGCGGCGTCCAACAATACGCTCGACCTTTGGAGCGACATCCGCGCCGCAGCCCTGCTTCACAAAGTCGCGACCGCCGATTCATCAGTACTGCCGGCGCGCGACGTCATCCGCATGGCGACGATCGAGGGCGCGAGGACGGTCGGCCTCGACGGCCGCCTCGGTTCGCTTGAAGCGGGCAAATGGGCCGACCTGATCGTCGTATCGCTCGATGCCCCGCATCTGGCGCCCATCTATGATCCGTATTCGCATCTGGTATTCGCGACGCACGCTTCGGACGTGCGGGATGTCATGATCGGCGGACAATGGATCGTCAAGGACCGCGAGGCTAAGACGCTGGATGAAAAGAAGATATTGAGGGAGGCTGCTGAATTTTCGGCGAGATTTAAGTCGTAGGCGATATGGATATCGAGAAGCTGAAAAAAGTGCATATGATCGGCGTCAAAGGGGTCGGCATGACCATGCTGGCCCAGTTCCTCTCGTCCAAAGGAGTCGTGATTACCGGATCGGATACGGACGAGAGATTCTTTACTGACCAGGTGCTTAGAGATGCCGGGATCAATGTCAGCGAGGGCTTTTCCGCCGGCAATATCCCGGAGGACGCGGAGCTGATCGTTTATTCGATCGCTTACACTCCGGAAAATAACGAGGAAGCCGCAGCAGCAATGAGCGGCAAGATCAA
>CAYTAV010000061.1:0-4751 GCA_964435875.1 uncultured Gammaproteobacteria bacterium | reverse complement strand
AAGCCGTTTTCGTACGAGTCATAGCTGGATACGACTGCCGTGTTCCAGGAACTCCAGTAGTTTGTATAGTTGGCCGCCGCTACGGTATTGATCGCTGATGCTTGCAGGCCGGCTCCGGTCGGGGCGGCGGCTAAGAGCAGGTTCGAAAGGCCGGCCGGCACTGCCCCTATCTGAGTTACATGGCCTGTCTGGAAGAGTTGCATGAAATGGATCGTCGAATCGGCGTCGAAATTATTAGTTTCCCTATGGTAGATCAGGGCAGGGTGGGCAATGATCGCGTTCGTCCCAGCGTCTTTCCAGACAGCTACAGGTACAAGGCCGAGCACTTCACGCCAGCTTGAGTCAGAAATAAGAAAAGTTTCCCTAGCCGCGTACCTTGCGAGGTCTTTTACGTTGGTATTCGAAAGGAGGGGGGTAACCGTAAAGCTGACCTGGGCTTGTGCACTGTGTCCGGCGCTGTCGTTTATAGTCAGGGTTACGGTATGCGAACCCAGGGCAAGGTTATTGCGAGAGAATGACGCCTGATTCGAAAGGTTGCCATCGATGCTTGATGACCAGCTGTAGGTATAAGGACCGGTGCCCCCGCTGGCCGACCCCGTGAATTGGATGTTGTCAGCCGTCTGTTCGAACGATCCCCCGCTGGCCGGGCTCGTGATCTGGGCGGCAAGGGGAGGAATCGGATTGATTGTGATCGAAACGGTCTGAGTTCGTTCGTTGTTCTTGCTGTCCCTGACCCGGAGAGTGATCGTGTGCGTGCCCTCCGATAGCGTGCTTCTCGAAAAGCTCAATACCGCCGGAGTGTCCGCCGGGTTGAAATTCTGGGAGGCGCTTTGCAGGACGCCGTTGATCGATGAACGCCATTCATAGAATGCGTAAGGAAAAACACCGCCTGAGACGGTCGCGGAGAACGGAACTGACGCGCCGACGAAATAGGATGGTCCTGCCGGTTGGCTGATAGTTATCGTAAATGGATCCTGGGCCGTAATCGTCAGGTTCAATGTCATCGTGACCGTAGCCGGCGGAGAGCTCGAATCCCTTGCATTGATCGTTATGGCATGGGAGCCGATCGAGAGGTTGTCTCGCGTGAAATTGCATGTGGTGCTAAGAGGAGAGCCGTTATCGGTCCACGTGCAGGATACGGCGCCTGATCCGCCGGAAGGATTGGCCGAGAAATAAACATCGAAGCCTTGTTGCTGAGTTGTGCCGTTGGCAGGCTGGGGATTGATGCTGAAATCCATTATCGTGATTGTTACGCTGTCCGTTGCCGTATTGCCCGCGCTGTCAGTGACCGTCACGGTAACCGTATGGTTGCCTGCTGACCAGGAAGATACATCCATGCTGGGATTCTGGACATTCTGCGGGATCGTACCGACTCCGCTGACGTTCCAGCTATATGAGAATGGAGCGCTGCCTCCGAATATGCTTGCGAAAAAATTCGCGGTTGCTCCCGGCTGGTTGCGTACATAGGTATACTGCGCGGTCTGCAAGTCGACAGTGAACGTGCCTGCCGGATAGACTGAAATCCCGACCGTCGCTGTCGCATGCTGGCCGGTCGCATCGCTGATAACCAGGGCGATAGTCCGTGATCCGGTATCCCAGCCGAGCGTATTGTTCGTAGCGCCCGACTGGCTGTTCGAGAATAAGAGCTGGCTGGTGCCCTGGAAGATCCATTCATAATTCAGCGTGCCAGTGCCGCCGGCGGCGGTTCCGGAGAATGAGAGGGAATTGCCCTGGACCAGAACAGTGCCTGGCGATGGCTGGACGATCGTCGCGGTAAGGCAGGGCGTGGTCAGGGCCGGCTGGCCGGACGTGCTTCCGCAGTTGTTGAGGTCCGTACAGGTCCTTGTTCGGTTGCCGAGAGTGCAGGTTGCGGACCATGCAGTACACTGCCAGCTCGTTACGCAACAGGCTGGAGCGGAAGAGCAGGCAGGATCGGCACAATCTATGACGCCGTCGCAATTATTATCAATCGCGTCATTGCAGAGCTCGGACCTTCCGGCGAATACGTTCGCGTTATTATCGTTGCAGTCGTCGCCCGTCATGCCGTTCCCCGTGAACGGCGTATCAGGACACATCGCGTTGCTGTTATAGATCTGGATGCCCGACGAGCAATGCCGGTCACGGTCGGCATCGCAGGCTTCGTCCGCCCCGCCTTGGCAGTTATTGTCGAATCCATCGCAGTTCTCAACGGCTCCCGGATAGATAAAGGAGCGGCTATCGTCGCAGTCGACTTCCGGATGCGTGCAGGCGCCGGAAGCCGGGTTGCCGTATCCGTCGCTGTCTCCGTCCGTGCAGGTCGTTGTCGGCGGCGTACAGCCTGTTCCCGTGCAGGTCGTTGTAGCGTTCGAACAAGTGTCATGCATCATCCATTTCTGGAAATTATCGCGGTCACATGGCCCGCAGAAATAGACATCATTGGAGCTCTGGCTTCCTTGGCGGCATTCATGATAACAGCAGTCGACGGCGCTTGCCGGTACGGCCGGCGGGACGAGCACCTCGAACAAGGCTGTGAGCAGGAGCAAGTTAGCCGTAAAAATCAAAAATACAGCCGCCGGTTTACGGTACCGGATGCAAAAAGAGATCAACTTGCTCATATGGCTTGAGAGTCTGGCCGGCAGGGCGGCCGGCAGATCAGTGAATTGAATAATAAAATTTGTACAATATCAATAAGATTAGTTTAGGTAATTAGTCAGAATCTAACGAGTCTTGCACGGATTTTGCATTATGATGCAAAATTAATGTTTGGTTGTTGATAAGTGTTAATTATGTTTATTATAACATTATTAAATCAATAAAACAAATTAGGCGTTAGACAGCACGACAGGCTTGACATGCCATATTTATTCTTCTGTAATTAATGACTTGCCATTAGCTATGTTTTTATATATTATGATTGTGTCTTTCAATCGAATTAATCTGAAATTATGAATGATGACAAAAACAAAAATCAAAACGGGATCGACGACATTGACCTCGGGCTTGATTTCGACCAGGAAGCAGAAGGGGCGGTCCGCCATGCCGCTGGCCAGACTGGCAGTTCTTTGATGAAAGCTCTTGTTGATGATCCTGCGGACGCTAGCAGCCGCGAGGACGAGAAATATCTTAAAATTCCGCAATCCAAGGTGATTATACTTAGGAAGATACTGGAAGGCATAAGAGATAATTTAGGGAGCGCCCTGTCCATACTGGCGGATCCGGACACGGAAACAAGCATGAAAGCCGGGAAAGCACTGGTCGTCGATCATGCCATCCCGGACAAGATGATTGCCAGCCAGCGTGAGAGCAGGGTCATCGAAGGTGTGTTCGACGGTGAGATGATGGTCGGTCCGGACGGCAAACAATACAGCATCCCTGCTAATTACGCATCAAAATCAAAACTGGTTGAAGGAGACATGCTGAAGCTGACGATCGCACCCAGCGGTACGTTCATGTATAAGCAGATCGGGCCGGTCGAACGCACGAGGATAGCCGGCACGCTTGCGGAGGATGCGAATGGAAATTTCCATATAATAGAAGGAGACAGGCGCTGGCGCGTCCTGACGGCAAGCGTGACTTATTACCGCGGAATTCCGGGCGATTCCATCGTTGTACTGGTGCCTAAGGAGGGCAACAGCCGATGGGCTGCGGTCGAAAATATAATTAAGCAAGGCGTCTGATACCCGCCGTTGGAAACGATGCATACATTATACAGGAAGCATAGACCGCAGAATTTTGAAGAAGTCGTCGGTCAGAATCATATCAAACTAACGCTGGAGCACGAGATAACCAGCGGCAAGATAGCGCATGCCTATCTGTTTTGCGGACCGCGCGGGATCGGTAAGACGACCATGGCGCGTGTTTTTGCGAAAGCGGTCAATTGCCGGGGCAGGAAAGAGGGATCAGCCGAGCCTTGCGGAGCATGTGAAAACTGCATCGGCATACGCGAATCATCATTGATCGATCTCATAGAGATCGATGCCGCGAGCCATACAGGAGTCGATAATGTCCGTGAAAATATCATCGCAAGCGCGCGCGTTGCTCCAGCACAAGCCGAATACAAAGTTTTCATAATCGACGAAGTGCATATGCTGTCTGCTTCAGCGTTCAATTCGTTATTAAAGATCATGGAAGAGCCGCCCGCCAAGGTGATCTTCATACTTTGCACAACCGAAGCCCATAAGGTGCCCGCGACGATCATTTCAAGGTGTCAGCGCTTCGACTTTAAAAAAATCCCCATTTCTGAGATGGTCCGGAAGCTGGCGCTGATAACAGCCCGCGAGGGCATTAGTGCGCCGGTCGCGATACTTGAGGAGGTTGCCCGGCAGTCCGAAGGGCATATGCGGGATGCGGAAAGCATGCTGGGGCAGATAGCCGCGCTCGCGGGCAGCGAGATAACTGAAGAGCTCGCATCGCTCGTAATACCGAAGAGCTCGCTCCGGGAAGCCGCCCAACTATTAGGTTGCTTGTTCAGGAAGGACGCTTCTTCCGCGATCCGGCTCGTGAACAATCTTGTGGAAGGAGGTACGGATATCAAGGTCTTCCTATCAACGACAATCGAGCTTGCCCGCAAGGTCATGCTGATCAAGATCAGTCCGATGCTTGCTGAACAATATGCGCGCGATTGGGGAGATGCTGTTGAAAACGCGATCAGGGAGGCGTCCAGAACGGCAACGGCGGAACAATCGGCTTTCGTGATCGAATCCTTGCTAAGGGCGAGAAACGAGCAGAAGGATGCATTTATCGCCCAGATGCCTCTCGAGCTAGCGATCATT
>CAYTAV010000060.1:1506-5095 GCA_964435875.1 uncultured Gammaproteobacteria bacterium | reverse complement strand
TCGATCTTCGAGAAAAAATAACTGCCGACGGCGAGCAGGATCGCGGCGAAAACTGACAATACCAGCAGGTCCAATGCGAAACCGAAATGCACCTGTCCGGCCAGAGATCCGCGGATGCCGTCAACGCCGTAGGAAAGCGGGTTCGCGAAGATTATCGACCGCACCCCCTGCGGGAGTCCGTCAAGGGGAAAGATCGCCCCGGAAAGGAAAAATAGCGGCATTATCAGGAAATTGGTGATCAGCGGGAAAGCATGCATATCCGTCATCTTCGAGGCGATCGCCGTGCCGAAAGCCGTAAATATGCTAGCGATCAGAACCATGAAGACGAGCGCGAGCGGAGCGAGCGCGAGCGACTCCGGCCGGAAGCCGACCAGGAGCGAAATCAGGAAGACGATGACGCCCTGCAGTGCGGCGACGGTCGCTCCGCCGAGCGTGCGGCCGATCATGATCGCCCAGCGCGGCACCGGCGCTACGAGCGTCTCTTTCAAAAAGCCGAACTGCCGGTCGAAGATGACTTCGATGCCTGTGAACATAGCCGTGAAAATGATGCTCATCGAGATGATTCCCGGAGCGAGGAACTGCAGGTAATTTCCTGCGCCGGCGCGCTGGTAGATCGGACCGAAGCCGAATCCGAGCGCGATAAGGAAGAGGACCGGTTGGGCGAGCGAGCTGATCATGCGCGCCTTTGAGCGGTAATAGCGCTTGAGCTGGCGGAGCCAGAGGATATAGATCGTTTTCATATGCAGGTTTATCTTCTCCATACGCGCCTCCTGTTCCTTAGGATGTCGACCGGGCTGGCGTTTTCTTCACGGATCTTCTTCCCGGTCAGCTTCAGGAACGCCTCTTCGAGCGTTTCCGAACCGGTGTCGGCCTTCAGCCGGTCGGCCGTGCCTTCGACGACGATCTTACCGTTGTCGATTATCGCTATCCTGTCGGCCATCCGCTCGGCTTCTTCCATATAATGCGTGCTGAAAAACACGGTTATGCCTTCTTCGCCGTTCATCTTCCGGATGAATTCCCAGAGGCGGTTCCTGGTCTGCGGGTCGAGCCCGAGCGTCGGTTCGTCGAGAAAGAGGATGACGGGATGGTGCAGGAGGCCGCGGGCGATCTCGAGGCGCCGTTTCATGCCGCCGGAAAATTCCTTGACCAGGCTGTCCTTGCGTTCTTCGAGTTCGACGACCGCGAGCAGTTCGCTGATGCGCCTGCGCCTCAATTCTTTCGGCACACCGTAGAGCACTCCGTGGAACTCGAGGTTCTCGTAAGCGGTCAGTTCGTCGTCTAAGCTGGGGTCCTGGAAGATGATGCCGAAAGAGCGCCTGACCTTGTCCGGCTCTGCGACCGGATCGAAACCGTTGATCCTGACCGTGCCGCCGGTCGGATTAAGCAGGGTCGTGAACATCTTGATGGTCGTCGTCTTGCCCGCGCCGTTGGGGCCCAGGAAAGCGAAGATCTCCCCTTTGCGCACGCAGAAGGAGATATCATCGACGGCCGTGAAGCCGTTGAAGCGTTTTATCAGATTTTCAACACTTATGATATCCATGAGGTTATTTAAGCACAAATTCTAAAAAAGCGGAATATTCATATATTATTTGGGTAATTTACTGTAAAAGAAATTAAAGGTAAGGCGGTTTGCTCATCTTTGAAAATCACATATAATTTATTTATGGACCTGTTCTCAGACCTAAAATCCAAACCTTTCAATCTGATGCTGTCGCAATACGTATACGTAGCGGTTGCTTCAATAACCGTCTATCTGTTGCGGCCGCCTTATCTCGCATCCGTGATATTAGCGATTGCGCCTCCCGCGCTGTTTTCAGTCGCGCTTCTTAAGAGGACGAGAAAGAAAGTCCTCATGTTTTCATTTGCATCCCTTTTCCTGTTCGCAATTCCGGTCGAGCTGGCCTGCCGTTTGGCAGACGCCTGGGACGTCGCCAGCGTCCTGCCGCGTCCGTTCGGGCTCATACCGCTCGAGAATATGCTTTATGCATTTTTGCAGTTTATCTGGGTCCTGGCGGTTTATGAGCTGTTTGTAGCAGGCGAATCCGAAGAAAAGATTTCGCCGCGCTTCAGGTACTATGTCGGGATATTCGCCGTATTCGCCAGCTCAGTTTTCAGCCTTTTCGCAATCGATAGGCGCTTTATCACGGTTGATTACATATATATCGGTCTAGCAAGCACTATCGTTCCGCTTCTGGCGGCTGCCAGGCTATTTCAGGCGAAAATAAAAAGAATTGCCGGTCTAACTGTTTTTTTTGCAGCTGTTTTTTTTACGCATGAGATGTTTTCAATCCGGATCGGACATTGGTGGTGGCCGGGTGATTATGTTTTGCCAGTATCTATCTTTGGAGCAAGGTTCGCCCTGGAAGACGTCCTGATCTGGCACCTGCTTTCCAGTCCGGCGCTCGCAGCCGGTTACGAACTATTCGCGAACCAGAGGCATACCCGGATCGGGCGCCAGGCGGCCGGCAACCGAACATAAGCTTGCATGCGCCGCTTATTTATGTTTTAGTTAAAACAAATCAGCGTCTGAACGCCGATCAAATAAGATTAAAATTATGCATAGCAAGAAGCGGGTAGCAGTCATCGGTGCCGGTCCTGGCGGCCTCGCAGCCGGCATGATCCTGGCGCATAGGGGGCATGATGTTACGGTTTATGAAAAAAAGGAGCAGGTCGGTGGCCGCACATCGGCTCAGAAAATCTCGGGGTTCACTTTCGAGCTCGGACCTACATTCGTCATGCTGCCGCAGGCATTCGAAGAAGTATTCGCATTCGCCGGCAAGCAGCTCGCCGATTATGTCGAACTGAAACAGCTCGATACGCTCTACCGCCTGTCTTTCGCCGACGGCCGGGAGTTCCGCGTCGCATTCGACAAGGCAGAGCTCAAGGCGGAGATCGCGAGGCTTTTCCCGGGGGACGAAGAATCTTACGAATCCTACATGCGCGCGCAGAAGCGCAAGTTCGACAAGATGTATCCCTGCCTGAAGATCCCTTATTCAAGCTGGTACAGCTACTTCAATCCGAAACTGCTTAAAGCCCTGCCTTTCATGGACGTGACCGAAAGCCTTTACGGGATTTTGGCCAGGTTCTTCAAGCATGAAGACATGCGCATCTCCATGACCTTCCAGGCCAAGTATCTCGGCATGTCGCCCTGGGACTGTCCGGGGCCGTTTTCCATCCTGTCTTACATCGAGCATGCATACGGCATCTACCATCCCATGGGGGGCGTACATAAGCTGACCGAAGCGATGGCTAAGGTTCTCGAGGAGAACGGCGGGCGGATACGCCTCGGTTCCGGCGTGTCCAGGATACTGGTCAGGAACGGCAGGGCTTCGGGGGTAAGGCTGGAAAGCGGCGTTGAAGCCGATGCCGATTTCGTGGTCTTGAACGCTGATTTCGGGGAAGCGATGGCCAGCATCGTCCCGGAGGAGTTCCGCGGACGCTGGACGAGAGCCAGGCTTGAGAAAAGCCCTTTTTCCTGTTCGACCTTCATGCTTTATCTCGGCCTGAATAAGCGCTACGATATTCCACACCATAACATCTTCTTTTCTGGCGATTATAAGAATAATATCGAAGAGATCGCGGTCCGCAA
>CAYTAV010000060.1:0-1406 GCA_964435875.1 uncultured Gammaproteobacteria bacterium | reverse complement strand
AAGATACGTCTATAAGGGCGCGGTCTTCAACCTAGCGCATACGCTCGGCCAGATGCTTTACCTGCGGCCCCATAACGAGTTCGAATCTTTCCCTGGACTCTATTTAACAGGCGGCGGTACGCATCCGGGAAGCGGCCTGCCGACGATTGTCGAATCCGGCCGGATAGTAGCCGACCTTTTAACCGCGAAGAGCACCCTATAAACCACAGTATGAACATATTCCAATCCGCCTGGTTCATCCGCGAGCTATATTTTAAAAAAGGCCTGCCGGACATCGCGAAAATCCAGGGCCTGGGCCTGCTCGCAGTCAAGATCGGCCAGATCCACGCGTTGAGGCTTGATTTCCTGCCGCCCGAAAAATGCCAGGAGCTGGCCAAGCTCTACCGCAGCAATATTCCTGTTCCGCAAGAGGAGATCAGGGAGCTTCTGAAAAGCCAGGGGGGAGAGGGCTTCCTTGTTAGATTCAGGGAAATCGGCGACCATCCGCTCGCGGTCGCATCAGTCGGGCAGGTCTATAAGGCCGAGCTATCCGGCGGCGAAGCGGTCGTCGTCAAAGTCATCAAGGCGCGCTTCAAGGAGAGATTCGCGCGCGACGTGAGTAGGCTGCGCTCGTTCTTCCTGCTGGTGCTCCGGCTATATCCAAGACTCAAGGGCGTCGGCAATCCGCTCGGCATCCTGGAAGACATCGAAAGCTATACATTGGCGGAACTCGACCTGAAAAATGAGGTGCAGGGCGCCGAAACTCTCAAAAGCATCTACGAGCAATACAAGGATAGATTCGACCTTTCGATGCTCGCTTTCCAGAAGATCTATCCCGAACTGTCGAACGATAATATCCTCGTATCGGAATATATCCCCGCGCCTACCGTCGATGAGCTGCTCGCCGAGGGCCGGTTCAGCTACGCGGATATGCTCAAATTCTTTTATCTACAGGGCTTCTATATCTTCATCGCCGGAAAGTTCCACGGCGACGTTCATCCCGGCAACCTGCTTTACGACGGCCGGCGTTTCTATTTCGTCGACATGGCTTTCATCGGCACAGTAGGCGAGCGCATCAGGCGCGGGCTGTTCTTCTTCTTCAAGGCGCTTTCCCGCTACGATTACGGCGAATGCGCCTTGCGCCTCAATGAAATGGCTGACATCCGCATTTCCGGAGCAGCCTACGAAAAATTCCTAAGCGAATTCGCGGAGCTCTATAAGGATTTCGAGAGCCGTACCGTGAGTGAAATATCGCTCACGAAGCAGATGATGCTGACGATCAAGCTCGGCGTCAATTCCGGTATGGTATTCGAGAAGGGCATCTTCGCGATCATCCGTAGCTTGATGTACCTCGACGGCATGGTCCTCAAATGCAATCCCGATGCCGTGCTGATGGAAGATATGCGGCAATTCGTCGAAAGATATGA
>CAYTAV010000059.1:0-5182 GCA_964435875.1 uncultured Gammaproteobacteria bacterium | reverse complement strand
GATTTTTTTCCGGCGGTTGTTGGCCATAAATTTAATCCAAAACGATAATCAATAAACATAATGTTATTGCGTCATACCATGCTATGTAAGCCTTAGCTTTGCGTGAGAGCGTAACAGCTGTATAAGTTAAAATCTGGTCTGCTTTCTAAGTCCCTTCGGGGTTCTTGTTTGCGGATTTGATCCTGCTAAACATGGGCATCTTTTTGTCGTTTTGCATTTTGATATTTGATTTTACATCGGTATGTTATTTTTTCAGAATCTTGACAAACGTTTCCGGCGGAATTTCGACCTTGCCCTTACCCATGGCGAGCATCTTTTTCTTACCCTTCTTCTGCTTCTCGAGAAGCTTCCTTTTGCGCGAAACATCGCCTCCATAAAGCTTCGCGGTAACGTCTTTACGAAGGGCGGAAAGGCGCTCGGCCGCGATGATCTTGCCGCCGATCGCAGCCTGGATCTTGACGACGAACATCTGTTTCGGCAGGCTGTCTTTCAGGGTTTCGACAATCTCCTTGCCGCGGCGGTAGGCGTCGTCCCGGTAAACGATCGTAGCCAGCGCTTCGACCGGCTCATCGGCAAGCAGGATATCCATGCGGACGACATCGGCGGGACGGTAGTCAAGAAACTCGTAATTCACGGACGCGTATCCCGAGCTGCAACTCTTGATCTTATCGTAAAAATCCGTCAGGATCGCCGACATAGGAGCCTGGTAATGCAGGATAGCCCGCGCGTCGTCGATATATTCCGTATTCTTATAAACGCCCCATTTTTCCTGCAGGAGCGTCATCAAGGCCCCGATATGCTCCTTCGGCGTGATCGTATCGAGAGAAACCCAGGGCTCTTCGATGCGCTCGATCTCGGAAGGGGGAGGCAGGGCTTGCGGACTGCGGATGACCAGCCCGTCGCCGCTGGTTTTAAACACCTTGTAGGCGACGCTCGGCGTCGTTGCGATGATGTCGAGGCTGAATTCGCGCCGCAGGCGCTCCTGGAAAATCTCGAGATGCAAAAGGCCGAGGAATCCGCAGCGGAAACCGAAACCCAGCGCTTCAGAGCGCTCCGGCTCATAGGAAAGCGCGGCGTCGTTCAATTTCAGCTTGTCCATGGCTTCCCGCAAAGTCTCGAATTCACTGCCTTCGACCGGAAAAATTCCGGCGAACACCATCGGCTTGACTTCCGCATATCCCTTGAGCGGTTTGAGCGCCATGGCTTGCGAATTAGCTGTTTCTTCAGGATTCTTGTTAGATACTAATAGTTTGGCATTGGGAATTCGTGCTAGCGTTATCGTATCGCCGACCCGGCATTCGCCGACTTCCTTGAATCCCGTGACGATATAGCCAATCTCGCCGGTCTTAAGCGCGCCGCGCGATGAATAGTCCGGCTTCAGCACTCCGACATCGATCGCCTCGCTTCTAACCCCGGTCGCCATCAGAAAGATCTTGTCATGCTTGTCAACGCTTCCGTCAACGACCCGGACATAAGCAACGACCCCCCGGTATTCGTCATAATTCGAATCGAAAATCAGAGCCCGCAAGGGCGCTTCCAAGCTGCCCCCGGGAGGAGGAACGCGCTCGACGATTGAGTCCAATATCTCGCGGACTCCTTCACCGGTCTTGCCCGAGGCGCAGAGTATATCCTTTTCGGAACAGCCCAGCAGCTTGACGATCTCCTGCTTCGCCCGAGGCACGTCCGCAGCCGGCAGGTCGATCTTGTTCACGACCGGAATGATTGCCAGATCCTGCTCTAGAGCGAGATAAAGATTGGCGAGCGTCTGTGCCTGGATGCCCTGGGTCGCGTCAACCAGGAGCACCGCGCCCTCGACCGCGGCCAAGCTGCGCGACACCTCGTACGTAAAATCTACATGCCCGGGCGTATCGATCAAATTCAGTATATAATTATCAGTTTCTGTATTTGATTTTTGATATGCCATGGTAACCGGCTGCAGCTTGATCGTGATGCCGCGCTCGCGCTCCAGCTCCATGCGGTCGAGCACCTGGTCCTTCATCTTGCGCTTGTCGATCGTCCCGGTAATCTCGAGCATCCTGTCGGCGAGCGTCGATTTGCCGTGGTCGATATGCGCGATAATGCAAAAATTGCGGATATTTTTCATAAATACAGCTTATCCAACGCCTTTTTACCTTAACTGCATATTACTATATGGAATCAAAAAAGCCAAACCTTTGAAAGTTTGGCTAAAATGTGTTGTTAGCGCATAACGCCTAGTCGGAAGTTAGGTTTATGCTGTGTTTCTGGGCGCGTTCAAAAATTTCCAAAAGAGCGGTTGGCGAATTGATCGCCAGTAATGGATTTTGCTTAAGATAACTCATCAGGTATGCCCTTTGTTTCCGGTATCTCTGGATCCTTGCGGCCAGCGTACCGAAATACGACAGCACTACTGCCGAGAGGATGAAGAGCGCTTCAAAGACCCAGTGCCTTGGCTCCCTCAGAATTCCAACTATCGGCAGGTCGGTATTGTTCAGATAAAGGACGGCCGCACAGGCAAAGCTGAAAGCCTTGCAGGCATTTTGCGCAGGCGCTGAAAAACCCGACGCCCTTTCGAGCGATTGGTCCAGTTTATCAAGCATCAACCGCAGGTCTTGTTCATTAAGCATATCAACTCCCCTCTTTAAGCCAGATCATACACAGTCAGGACAGAAATGATCTTCTTGATTCCCGCCAATCCAGCCTTGGTAAGATCGACAGACATGATCCGTCTGCCGTTAAGATCGATTGCCATGTTGGTGTCACCCCCATACGCCGAATACACGATTTCCACCCGCATCTTATGATCGGGGGATTTCAGTATGAAAACTGCATACAGGTGGTCCCAGACATGCTCCTCTGGTATCTGCAGGCGCTCGATCTGGTCGCAAGCGTTCCGGACAAGGATCGGATCAAGCAGCAGCTTCGCTCCCTTGCGCCTTAAATACCCGATCAATACCTCTGCGGTGCGGCTCAAATCGCCTTCACCCTCGGGGCGGCTCTCAAGGACGGTCAGGTCCCATCCCGCGAATTTCCTCTCCAAGCATTCCTCCTTCCGCATTCGCTAATCTAGCAATCTTTCAGAGCGCAAGCTCTACCCTTAAGCTGGCTGGCAAGCGCGGCATACTTTAGTTCTGTTTCTATTAACTTATTGAATCCGAGCCGGTCCACAGCTATCCTGACATCCGGCTTGGTTTCGTATAATTCTATTACCGATTGCCTGATACACCCACCGTCCTCGATAGCCGCATGCAAGGCTCTATGAAGCACTACAAACTTTAACTTCCGGCGTTCGCCAATGAACAGCCAGGCGATAGCGGCGGCTGATACCGCTGAAAGCATCATGCAGGCATCAGCCAATGCCGACAGCATCACTCCCAGAATCCAGAATTGGCGGATGGCGAAGAAAATGCTTCCGGCCAGCGCGCCCGCGGCTAAGCTATGCAGGCTCCGGCTCATCCTTTCGTCAAGCATCATCTGCCTGGCACGCAGGTCCAAAAGCAAGGCGCCTAATCTTTCCAAACGGACTTTTTCAGTTTTCACGGCACGCTCCCCCTGGCATAAGCCAGCTCAAAAGAAAAGTCGTTGCGGAAAAAAACGCAACGACCTATATATTCATGTCTGCTTCTGCTTATTCCTGAACACCCCCGATGCGTAGAAACCGCAAGCGAGAGCGGCCAGGAAAATAACCTTGAGTTCCCAATTCATGCCAACCAGCCCTAGGTGCCACCACTGGACCAGTGGCATAGCGGCTAGCAACAAGAACACCAGCAAACCTTTAAACAGTTTCATGTTAATTCTCCCTTCTTAAAAAGTTATATTTCTTACAAAGCTGGAGAAAATAACTATAACTGCAGCCATAGATCTTGCTAGCCACCGTTTTTGTTCCTTCTGCCTGTTCCAAAGCCTTTTTTACTTTTTCTCGTTGTTCGATTTCATAACTTAATAAGTTCTCATCTGCCCCGCTGCTTGCATTAGCAATTTTGTTTTTCGGATCCACCTTAACATACGCCCGTTCAGCCGTGTTCGAGTTGGCCAAATCTTCCTCCGGACTTTCCACAACTTGTATTTGCTTGCCAGCAATTGCCTTTTTTGGGGTTTCAATTAGTGGAATGCCTAATTGGGAAAGTACCGCATTCTTAACCCTTGATATATCATAGTTCAAGAGTTCTGCGGTTTTCTCATAATCATAACCGGTCCTCCCGAGTGACATGAGGACTAGGTTCCTGATCAGGCTCTTGAGCCCGGTCGGTTCCAAATTCTTAATCCGCTCGATGGCGAAATTCACGAGCGGCTCGATCTCGCCCGACCCCGGCATTTTCCAGTAGCGCATATCGCCAAATTTGTTCCCTGCGGCAATCTGATTGCCATTAAGCATCCGCTTGACGTCTGTAGCTGTGACCTCAGTCTTATTGACCATGATCACCAGCCTGTCGATGACATTATCAAGCTCTCTGACATTTCCCGGCCAGGAATAATTTCGCAGAACTTCCTCCGCGTCTTCATTCAGAAATTTTTTCTCAAAACTGCGTGCGCGGCATTTTTCCTCAAGAAAATACCTGGCCAGGGCAATAATGTCTCTAGGCCTCTTTCTCAACGGTGGAATCTCGAGGGCATGGACCTTCAGGCGATGATAGAGCTCGCCGATAAATGTTCTTTCAGAGACTGCTTTGTCAAGGTCTTTATGGCTAGCGGTGATGATCCGCACATCGACCTTGACTGGCTCGTCTTCTCCGAGCGGATATACTTCTTGCCTTTCTAACACAGAAAGGAGCTTGGGTTGCAGGTTGAGGGGCAAATGTCCAATTTCATCGAGAAATATAGTCCCCCTATCTGCCTGCCGGAACGCTCCTTTACGCTTGTTGATCGCGCCTGTAAACGCACCCTTTTCATATCCGAATAGCTCTGCTTCGATCATTGTCTCTGGAAATGTTGCGCAATTCTTCGTTATAAACGGCTTCTCGTTCCGCCTGCCCTTTGCCACGATCAGCTCGGCTATAGCTCCCTTGCCTGATCCGGTTTCCCCGCTTATAAGGATGGTAACATCGTGCTTAGCCAGCTTTATCGCGTCGTCGATGACAAGCTGCATGGCCGGATCGTCCCAAACCAATCGATTCCCGCTTGGCAAAATTTCATTTTTTGCAATCATCTCAAATCCTCCCCTTTCTTTTGAGGAGCTTTACCTGGGCGGCTTCATATGATTTGC
>CAYTAV010000058.1:0-5261 GCA_964435875.1 uncultured Gammaproteobacteria bacterium | reverse complement strand
GGCCTGGTAAACGCCTTATAGCAGGTCTCCATGTCGGTCAGGTTGATATTGCTCAGCATATTGGACAGCGTCGTGAACAGCCGGTTGCCGACGTAATGCCAGAAATACAAGACGCGGTGCGGTCGGTGCCCGAGAAAGCGCGATCCGTAAACAACGTCTGCCTTGCCTTCCAGGATCGGTTCGAGCATCAAAGGAAATTCCCGAGGATCATATTCAAGATCGGCATCCTGGATAATCACGATATCCCCGGTCGCGTGCCTCAGACCTTCGCGTACGGCCGAACCCTTGCCTTCGTTCTTTTCCTTAAAAATTATCTTATTCTTGTCTCCCAGGCTTTTAAGGAACTCTCTTGTTCCGTCGGTCGAAAAATCATCGACGATCACGATTTCTTTCGCCAAATCCGGCAACGAAACCTGCTCAACCGCCTTCAGGATGGCTTCGATAGTCCTTGCTTCGTTATATACCGGCATGATTACCGACAGCGTCTTCATATCATCTAGTTGATAAATCCTTGTTTATGCAATTTATGAAAATTTTTTCCAGTTTTTCGGACTGCTCTTCCCAGGTCGGCCAGGTCTTGATCAGCTCGAGCCCCCCGGCAGAGATGCGCTTGCGCAGGACCCCATCCCGGACGAGCGCCTCAAGCTTGTCCTTAAGATCGGTTGCGTCCTTGCGCCGGGCGACCAGTGCGGTCCGGCCGTCGAATGCGTAATCCCGCGACCCGCCGTTGTCATAAGTAACGACCGCACAGCCGCAGGCCATGGCTTCGAGAGAAGGCAACCCGAATCCCTCGTCCCAGGATGGACAGAGGAAAATATCGCAACCTGAATAGATGTCCGCCAGCTCTTGCTGGCGCGGCTGGAAATGGTATTCGTCCGCCCGGTATCCGATTACTTTCGACCGGGCGCCGAACATCACGATCCTGATCTGCGGATGACGGGATTTCAGCTCCTCCAATATCTGATAGCCTTCTGCTACCCCTTTCCATTCGTAAGTATGGTGCATTATCAAAATCCGCAATAGTCCGCGGCTGTCCGCTTGCTTGGTCTTAGGACTGAACTGCGTCTTGTCGATGGGGTTCAGGATCAGTTCCGAAGCCTGCCCGTATTCTTTTTCCAGGATCTCCTTGAGCCAGCTTGATACTACGATCTTTCTGGTCGAAGCTGAAAAAGTCTTCGCTTCCAGCTCCCGGGACCCGTGGTAGAGGCCTTCTTTATGCTGGATGAAGAAATATTTCGCTCCCTTGGAGGCAGTAAGCTTATCCAGCTGTTCGGCTATCTGTATCGTTGTTGCGACCACGATATCGCCATCGCTGATCGAGCCAGCTGAAAAATCCGGGACGCGTTTCACGCGAGCCCTGAAATCCTTGATCCAATCCGGTCGGCCTAGGCCCAGCGCATTCGCGATATTCCTGCGTAGAACGTTCCTGCTCTTGACGTAAACATTTACCTCATGCCCTCTCTTTCCGAGCAGGCTGGCGTAATTCAGGATGATCCGCATGCCGCCGGATATCCGCAAATGCGGGACAAGCATAGCGATCTTTAATCGTCGCTCTGGAGGCATGCTGGAGCTCATACGATCTTCACCCCCTCAACCGGGATGATGAACCTGCCGCCGCGCGAGCGGTAGCCGCTTTCCTTTTCGATGATATTATCGGCGTAGTTCCAGGCGAGCAAGAGGTAATAATCCGGCTCGTGCGCCATGGCATAGGCGCGGTCCGCCGTCGGTATATGCATGCCGGGAGTGAACTTATTCTGCTTGAGCGGCAGGTCGTCGAGCACGAAGTCAAGGGTTTCCGGCCCGATCCGGCAATAGTTGAGCATCGTATTACCTTTGGCCGAAGCTCCGTAGCCGGCGATCCTTTTGCCTTCGGCCTTCAGGCGGGCGAGGACCTCAAGCAGCTTTGCTTTCTGGGCCTCGACCCTTCGCGCAAGCTCGAGATACGTTTCGAACCTGTCAAGGCCCCTCGCTATCTCGTCTTCGAGGATTTCGCTGACGCGGGTGCTTACTTCATGCTCTCCCTGCCTGCCGACGAATCCGCGCAAAGATTTCCCTTGCACAGGATGGATCTCGATATCAAAGAACTCGAGTCCGGCGCTTTCAAACAGCCTCTTGAGCGGGCGGGCGGACAGGAAGGAAAGGTGTTCGTGATAGATCGTATCATAGGTCAGATTATCGAACATGTCAGCCAGGTAAGGCGCTTCGAAAACGAAAACACCGCCGGGAGCCAGCAGGCGGGCGACGCCTTCCGCCAGGCCCGGATGATCGTCGATATGCGCAACGACATTGTTAGCCATGATTACTTTCGCCTGGCCGTACTTTTCGGCGATCTCGGCGGCCAGGGAGGGGCTGAAATATTCGGTCAGCGTCTCGATCCCGGACTCATTCGCTACTCGGGCGATGTTAAGCGCCGGATCGACGCCGAGGACCCGGTGCCCCCGCTCCTGGAACACTTTAAGTACCACGCCGTCGTTCGACGCGATCTCGATAATGAGATCGCCCGGCTGCATGAAGCGCGACATCACGTCTTCGGCGTATTTGTAGAAATGATTATCCTTCGAAAGTCCGGTAGAGAGCAGTAAATTGACGATTCCGGAAGTGAAATAGACGTAGTCGCGGTAGAGCGCCTCTTTATCTACGACATCGACGAGCTGGGCGAGGTGGCAGCCTGCGCAGAAATAGGCGGCTAGCGGAAAACGCGGCTCAATGGCGAATTTCTCCGGACTGTCAGGAAATGAATTGGCCAGGGCATGTTCACCGAGGTCAAGGAATTTCTTAAGGTCGCCGGACCCGCAGATCCGGCAATTGGTCTTGCGCGTATGCATGGTTTGATATAGCTGAATATTCCGGCTGTTAAGTCGGAAAAATATTTAATTTTAAACAATTTTTTTAATATTAAATACCCCCTTGATCTTGAATAATTGTATAGGAAATCATTAATAAGGTCAATAAAACCTGCAAATTCGCAGGTTTTAAAAATCGGATTAAATTCTAGATACAATTTTTTAAAATCCTTTTATTCTGCTCGCAAGATCTTTCAAAAGCTTTTCTGGTCCTGCTTTCTCAAGCATGGCCTTCAAGGCGCCTTGGCCGATCCTGGCGCGCAATTCCGGATCTTCTTTGAGTTCCATGATCTTGTCCGCCAGGTCGCGGGGATCACCCCGGCGGGCGACCAATATGCTTTCGCGATTCACGAAGAATTCCTTGACTGCGGACGTATCAGCATTGATGCAGGCTTTGCCCATAGCCGCGCATTCATAAACCTTGTTCGGGATCGAGCGGTCGACCCGGGGCACGTCCCCGAATAGCCCGAGACAGACGTCGGCGCGCGCGATATATCCCGGTAGTTCGCCGAACCTCACCTGTGGCAGGAACTCGACGTCGGCAGCACCCAGTTCTTCCGCGAGCTTCCGCACGTTCTTATATTCCTGCCCGGCGCCGAGCAGGACGAACCTGATCCCTTTCCCTTCGAGCAGTTTCGCAGCCCGGACGATAACATCGGCCCCCTGCACCGGTATGTAGCGGCCGTAGAAGAAGACTGTGAAGGCATCCGCATCCGCCGGGCGGGGCAGCGGCCGCATGACGTCCAGATCCGCGCCGACCAGTACGCGGACGAACTTGCGGCGCTTGATGCGGAACGTCCGGACGAAATATTCGATGCTGGCGTAAGAATCAAGCGTGATGAGATCAGCGGCCAGACAGCAAGTCCAGTCAAGCGACCAGTAATACAGCGCTTTCAGGCTGCGCGGACGCGCAATCTTGCGGTCAAATACCCAGTTGTCATAAAGCGAATAGAACGCGTCCCAGACGATCGGCTTGCGCGTGAGCAGGCGGATGAACCAGACATACCTCGAAATCGAATAAGCAACGAAGAAAATATCCGTTTTCTTCCGCTCCTCAAGCACGAACCTGGCAAGCTCGAGGTATTTTCCCGCAGTCCTGGTTTCCGTATTGCGCTCGATGACCTCGAAGCCGTGCGCTTCTAGCCCCTTTTTCAGGATCTTATGGCGGGTATAGTCCTGGACATGGTCGCCGAAATAGCAGATCCTTGTACGTCTTGAGCCGAGGTTCTTGTTTTCCGCGTAGCTATCCATTTTCTTCTAAAAATTTAAGTATCTTGCCGGCCCGTTTTGACCAGGCGAATTGCTTGACGCGCTGGCGGGCACGCGCGGCGATCCTCACCGCATACTCCGCCTCCTCGGCCAGTACGGAAATCTTCAAGGCCAGATCGTCGGCATCCCCCGGCTTGCAGAAAAGACAGGTGTCGTCTGAGAGGATCTCGCGGATGCTCGGCAAGTCCGAAGCGATGATCGGGCGTCCCGAAGCCATGTATTCGAACATCTTAAGCGGCGTCATATGATACTCGTAATGCGCCTTGCGCGGAAACGGCATCAGCAGGATGTCGGAGGCTCTCTGGTACAAAGAAAGTTCGTGCTGGCTGACCCGCCCGACGAAAAACGAGCTGTCGGATACGCCCTTCTCTACCGCCTGCTTACGGTAATGCTCGATATCTTTCCCGCTCCCGCCTACCGCGAAGAACAGCATGTCCTTGTAGCCGATCTTTTTCAGGGCGACCAATATCTCATCGATGCCTTTCTCGACTCCCATAGTCGTATAGCTTCCCGTATAGAGGAGGATCCTGCTCTCGCGCATCGCGTCCTTGACCAGGTCGGGCAGGGAAAGCCGGGCAATCGCCGCTTCCTTGCCGATGTCAGAACCGAATGTGTCCAGCTCGATCCCGTTCGGAGCGACCAGGATCTTCCTACTGTCAAATCCATGCTCGATGAACTCTTTCCTGATGTAGCGGTTGGTCGTAATGATATGCGGAACGCTCTTCAGGAGGGCGAGCGCCAGCTGCTTCCTCCTGCCGAACCAATCGTGGCATTCATATACTGTCGGATAGCCCCTCCGGCTGAACAACCAGGCGATCTCGGGGTTGCGCGTGATGACTAGCGAATCCTTGCTGGGTTTCATCAAAGCGAGCCTGAAAAGGTATGCGGCGCTCTGCGCGAAAAAACTTAAAGCGCCTAGGAAACGCACGAAACGCAGGAAATCGAGACTCCTGATATGACTGATCTGGAAAGACGGCTTGATCTGATAGTAGGCGAAAGCGTCCTCTTTGATCGGATTCTGCCTGGTCGGGACCCACAGCTCGGCATCCGCTCCCTGCGCGGCAAAGGCTTCACACATCTTCATGATCTGATAACCATGCGCTTTCTCGGTCGGGATCCTGGCGTTGACGATATAATATAATTTCATTT
>CAYTAV010000057.1:0-5356 GCA_964435875.1 uncultured Gammaproteobacteria bacterium | reverse complement strand
CTTTGGGCGTTGCCGGTGTCGCCTGGGCAACCGTAGCGATCCAGGCGTTGATGAGTGCAGTGCTGCTTGCTAAAGTTGTGCGAGCTGGATATCTGCAAAGCAGTCTAAGATGCATCATCTGTCCCCGGATCAAGTATTTTAAAGACATTGCGATGCAAGGCATACCGGCCGGCCTCAATTTCATGACCATCGCGCTCGGCACCTTCATAATCGTCTATTTCGTGAGCAAGTTCGGCAAGGAGGCGGTAGCTGGCTATACGACAGCGGCGAGGATCGAGCAGATGGCCATACTTCCCAATATCGGCCTGAACATCGCCACCTTGACGCTGGCAGGCCAAAATTTCGGAGCCCGTTTGCACGGGCGGACCAGGGAAGTGCTAAAAACCGCTTTACGGTATACGTTCATTTCGATCAGCGCGGGGATGGTCGCTTTGCTTTTTTTCGGGCCGGCTTTGATGCATATCTTTTCCGACGATAAAGCGGTTATCCTGGCCGGAGCCGGGTATCTGCGGGTCGCTGCTTTCATCCTTTACGGTTACGGCGTCCTGTACATCGTCGGGTCATTTCTACAAGGCCTAAAAAAGCCGATGTTCGCGTTCTGGATCGGGCTTTACAGGCAGATCGCCGGCCCCTTGCTGCTTTTCCCCCTGCTTTATAACCACCTCGGGCTTGGCCTGGCTGGCATCTGGACCGGCATCTTCATCCTGGTCTGGACCTCGGTCCTGATCGCCTGGTTATATGTCGGAAGGGTACTTAAGGCCACCCTCGCTTGATTTCTATCGATGTTGATATGCCGGAACTCCCTGAAGTTGAAACTATCGTGCGCGGGCTCGGTCCGGCCGTCAGCGGTTGGAAGATTGCAGGTTTTGCCACAACCTGGAGCAAGAGCTTATCAGTCGATGAGCGTTCTTTCAGGTCGGCAATCCTGGAAGCGGAATTGACAGGAGTAAGCCGCCGGGGCAAGCATGTCATAATCAGGACGGACAGAGCACTGGTTATAGTCATCCACCTGCGCATGACCGGAGTATTGAATACCAGACCTATGCCGGCCGCGGCAACTGGAAGCGGGCAATTCGGCAAGGATTTCGTAAGAGCCTTCGGCCGCGACGCTCGGCATGTCTTTGTTCTGACGAAAGATCGGGAAAAGCAAGCTCTAGTATTTTATGACATAAGGAAATTCGGGACAATCTCTTTAGCCGGAGAAAGGGAGATTGAGGAGGCGCTGATGCGTGGAAGGCTCGGGGTAGAGCCGTTATCCGCGGATTTTACATCTAAGCGACTGCGCGAGCTGGCGCACAAGCATAGGTCGATGAATCTGCACGCTTTCTTGCTCGACCAGAGGATCATCGCAGGCATCGGCAATATCTATGCTTCTGAGATATTATTCAGGGCAAAGCTGGATTATGAACGCAAGATAGGTTCGCTTAAGAGTGAAGAATCAGGCAGGCTTTACCGCTCCATAAGAAAAGTCCTCAAGGAGGCAATCAGTTACAAGGGCACTACGATCAGCGATTACCGCGACGCAGCGGGAAGCCCCGGAGGATTCCAGAACAAGCTCGCAGTCTATGGCAGGCCGGGAAAGTCCTGCAGGGGCAAGGGCTGTGCGGGGCTGATAAGAAAGGCGCGCAGCTCGCAAAGATCTATTTTTTTCTGCCCGGAATGCCAGAACTAGCCGCGTGATCGGCTGTGTCGATAAGAAAGACCGAGCGTTGACAATTATTGGAATTATTTGTAAAATAGGCAAAATTAAACTAGCCAGCGGTTCTTTCATAATCAAATCACAGGAGGTGTTCGTATGCCAGATATCTGCGAAAGACAGAAAAAATGCGGCGATTTTGCAGTCGGCAAGATCGGCCCCGGAATGCTCGAATCGTTGCGCAGCTGTTTTCCGTGCAGCCATATACGGCAAAAGGACGGTGTTTTCTTCTGCGGTCGGGATAAGTACCTGCATGAAAGCCACCAGGAGGGCGCCGGACAGATCAAGGTCATAAGTCCGGACTGCATCCTAAAAATCGGCCAAGATTTCGCTCACGAGACGATTATCGAGATTCTGGCAGGACTTAAGCCCATAACAACTCAAGGCCAGCGAAGCCTTTGGAGCATCGGCAAACGCCTCATTCAGGTCTGGAAGGAAAGGGCGCCGGACGGCCGAGAATTCTTAAACCTGGCTTCATTAGGCACGGTGATCGGCGGTTGCAGGAATGCATCAGCAGAGGAAGTCGCCGGACATATTGTTAATTTGCTTTTGCGGCTTGATCATCAGGCCCGAGGAGCCAGCCATGCATGAGGCAGTCCAGATAGCATTGCCGCTCGCGATCCTGAACACGGCGTTCATCTTCGCCTGCTTATCAGCGGCAAATCTGATAACCGATGCTGAAGCAGTCTTGGCGATCGATGACGACACCGGCTTCTTAGTCTCTTTTTCAGGCTTGACACTGTTGTCGCTATGCGCCTTCGCTTATCTTAGGTTGACTTCCTTGTCCTGCTTTTTGCTGATCAGGGGCTTGAAAAACTTCTGGCCCCTGATAGTCAACGATCTAGGAACGTCGTTTGCAGTTTTTTGCGCTATGGCTGTAATCCTCGATTTCGCGATCGATTATCTGTATCTGCCGCCAAAGCTTGAGTCAAACGCAAAATCCAGCCGCATGAAGAACAGGATGGCTGTCGCCAAGGCAATACCATTGCTTCCGGATTTCAGCCGCAGGCTGGGTCCTTGCAGCTCGATTCCCGCCATCGCGCTGATATACGCTTACCTGATCTACAGGATCGGAACACCGAGGATCTACTATGCCCTCGCCTTTTCCGGCATACTGCTCTTGCATCTGATGCTTTTCAATTTTTTCCGAAAAAGAAGGGCCGCCGTCCTTTTAGACCGCCTTGATTCGATAGCCCGGACCAATGCCTGACTGCAGCCAGGCAGCTTGATGTCCAGGGCTTTTTTTTTACCCAATATGTTATATACTGGAATAAAGAAGTAAATTAACTCGAAGTTATGAAAAGAATCCTCGCACTTTTTTCAATCGCTGCAATCTGCATCCTGCTCGCCGGTTGCGGCAAGCAGGATGGGATACCGGAGGTCAAGAAGAATCCGGATGCCGGCGTCAAGGTTTTGCCGGCCGAAGAACCTGCTGAAGGAGCTGGGCAGGCAGAGTGATGCAATGTCGTTTTTAAGGGAAACTTAAAAATGCTTTGAGGAGGAGCAAGGGGATGATGGCACTCAACAGTCTGATGGCGGATATGTCGCTAGTATGCGAGCACATGAAAGGCCGTATTAAAGACTTTATAATAAGGAGGCTCGCAAAGCTTATCTATGAAAACGTAGAAAGGCATCCTCATGACCAGGACCGCGACTGGATCCAAGCCGAGACGTTTGTCCGCACATATCTTGATCACCGGGAAATGAGGCGCATGTGCCAGAAAGCCCTGGCGATCTGTGCTTATGAAAGATTCCTGGAGTCGAGAGCGGCGCCTGGTATCACGCCTGATCATCCGATCACCTGCGATGACGATTATTTTATCGAAGCATTGATCGGATTGGTTGTTGTTAATGAGGGGTTATACAAGCAGCTGCTAAAAGACGCAGTTGTCTCGAGTAACCCTTTATCGCTTGAGCGCATCCTGATCCAGGATGTCGAAAGCATCTTCTGGCGCATGGAGCATATGCTCCCCCGTCCTCCATACGGGAAATTAATAGCTCCAAGGCCGGAATGAGGCCAGCCGGATCTTAAAACTAAAAAACCCGCCCCATAAGTGGAGCGGGCTTTTTTATCTTTTAATTGCGTATCAGCGTTCTTAAGTTCGAGCTTCGAGCTTTGAAGAAATCTTTAGAGAAGTTTGCCGCCTGTTCGGTATCGAACGGCTTGCAGGAAAAGATGTCGATAAATGCGCGGTTTTCCTGTTCGTCGAAATGCGCGGTGACCGATGAGGTCTCGATGAACTGCAGGAGCGAAACGCCTTCGTAGTAACCGGTGGCGAAGCGCTCGATCATCGCTTTGCCATAGCGCTTCATATCGATCAAGTCGCAGAGCTCGACCACGTAACGCTCGATTTCTGCCGGATCTTTGATCTTATGCGGATCGCATCCGTAAAGGTCGACTACTGCATGAAGCCCCCATGGCCTGATTTCCGCGGTCTGCGCGTCTGTCGCGGTGGTTGCCGCGGGCATCGTCTTTTTTTCCATCACTTTTAATTCGGACCGGCAGGGAGTTGCTTATACGCTTCCTTCAGGCAATTTTCCACGCCCCATGAAAAAAAGATAAAAGGACGAGCTGGAAAATGCCTGAAATTATGGTTTTGTATATTGTCTGTTTCTGCCGGGCGCCAAGATTAAAAATAAATAAAAATAATTAATGCTTCAATAAGGCACCAAATATAATCTTACAATATTTTTTTAATAATGTCAATACCTAAGAAATAATTCCTTTTGTAGCTCTTGTATTACATGGTGGATAACAGTTTTTGCGTTAATTCCTGAAAATTAGTATAATAATATTAATTATCAACATCAATTACTTCGGAAATAATTCTGATTTTTAGTAATAACATTCCAATGATTATTTCGCTTTGATGATAAAATATTTATAATCTCAGATTAATAAAATTGGATCTAATTTTTTAAAATTATGATTAGACTGCGCCAAAAACACCTTGAAAAAGCGGTAGCTTTTTTCGTGCTTATCTCACTGGCTTTTTACGAAGCAGCCATATTCGATTGGCATCTCGCTCTGCCGGCCAAGGCCGCGACATCGATCACTATTTCAACAGATAATCTGCCGAACGCCCAATTCAACGATTATCCCATCGCCACATCATCATCGCCTAAGGCTATAGCCAAAATATCAATTTATGACAGTATTGGTGGAGCGCAATTCAATTCCGTACAAGTCAATTTTATAGGTAGCAGCTTTTCAACTACTACGCTGACTGCGCTGGCAATAGGTACGTCGTCGGGTGTTGCCCTTTATGACGACTCGGGGAGTGGTAATTCCGGCAGTTTCATGATCGGGAGTGATTTGATAGTGCCATTGAATTCGGCATCCTGGAACGGCGCGACTACGACTTTGAATATTGCAAGCAAGTTTCTGACAAGCGGTAACAATATATTCTACTTGGTAATCCAGACAGCTGCGTCTAGCACGCACGGAACACAGATCCAAGCTAATTTCAGCGCTAATTCAATCATCACAGACGCGGGTAGCGGACCTGCGTCGGCTTTTTCGCCGAACGGTTACATGATCGACGGACTGCCGCCGCAGGTCAGGAGCATCGAGATCGCCGCTCCGTACCAGACGGACGTGGTTTTTTCCGAACCGGTCCAGGACGGGGCGGTTGCTACGAGCTCTTATGCTTTTGTCGG
>CAYTAV010000056.1:1458-5556 GCA_964435875.1 uncultured Gammaproteobacteria bacterium | reverse complement strand
TGCAATTTCATGTCGAATGTATTCGTCGCGAAATTGAAATCAGTCGAATGCAGGCTGATGCGGAGCCTGAACGGCGTGCCTTGGGCCGGGGCGCTCGTCGCCGTGTTCTGGTCTGCCAGCGGGCTTCCAACATCCGTAGCATCGGCATTCGCAAACCACCGGAAGGCGGATTGGTTCAAATTCCAAGTCTCGGTCTCGCTGCCGAGGGTATAAAAAGTCGATGTAGAATTCTGGTTCGCGTATTCTGCCTGGATCCAATCCGCGGAGCGGGATGATGTCGAAATACGCACCTCGTCAATGATGCCGTCGAAATAAATTGACGTACCGTCCGAGCGGTTGCCTCCGCCTATCAGCAGGGCGTTGGCATTCAGTTCGAAATCGACCGACGTCCTCTGCCACCGGCGCAGTGTGCCGTTCTCATACATCCTTAAGTCCGTCCCGTCATGCGTTATCACGATATGATCGTAGCCGCTCGTATCGGTCGAGGTCCCGAACGTATAAGGGCGTCCGGCCCAGTCGAAGGCCAGGCCTGTACCGACCTGGATCGCCTCATAAGCATTCTGTTTTGAAACAAAAGGATGGGCCGGCAGGGATGACGAAGCCGTATAGAATGATTCAGCCGTATTGCTCGCGATAAATGCGCCGTAATACATATTCTTCCCGTCGCTGGCGACTGAAATCGTCATGCTGCCGGCGGCTGATGATCCGTTCGGATTGCTTGATGCGTCCTGCCGCGAGACCCATGAAAGTGCGGTACCGACAAACATCGAAGAACTGGCTGTCTTATAAGCTTCGGTCGCTCCGCTATGCAGGGCTGCGGCATGGAACAATCGCCCCCCCATGGCCGCCATATCCAGATCGATAAAATCATTGTCTCCAGCACCGGTCAGGGCAGTCTGCAAGACCCAGTTGGGCGAAGCTGTCGAGCTTATCGAACTGCTAGCCAGCCGGTGGTTTACAGTCCCGGCATTGTTGCAGATAACTCCGCGGAAAAGCAGCTGGCCGTCGGAATCGACCGTGATACTACAGTTATCATCCGCTCCTCCCTGGAAATTCGTCCCGTTATATTGCTGCCAGGTCACGGCCGCGCTGCTGCCGAGAGTGCGGCTGGTCGTTGCGATATTCTCGGTTGCGCCGGTCAGGATTACTGCATTGTAATATTCCGTGGCTCCGACAATAACCATATCAATGCCGTTGCCTTCGTTACCTCCTGAACCGGTCGGATCATTCTCGTTTCTCCAGCTGCTGATCGAGGAATAATCGGGCGTTGCCGTCGCAGTCTGGAATGCGGCCAGCGTACCTCCGGTTACCCCAAGTGCGGCGTAATAGATATGGACTCCGTCGGAATCGACGCCGAGCACACCGCCCTCTTCGTCGCCGCAGTTAGAAGGAGGCGTAAAAGCCGCAACGTCCCAAGTCTTGAATTGTGAACCGGAAAGGCTTGAAGTTGAGTAACCGAAATCCGCCGTTGTCCCATTGCAGAGGAATGCTCCGTAATGGATAGTTTCTCCGACGATGACTGAATCCACTCCGCTCTGATCACCGGCGCCAGCGCCGTCAGGAGCGTTGCGAGAGGCCCAGGAAGAAAAATTATATTCGCTAGTATTGATATTATCGGTCTTCATCCAGGCCTCGATCGTCCCGGTATTGCCAAGATCGAGCGAATCAGCGTCCGCTACGCTTAATGAATCGTTCGTACCGTCGAAATCTAGACTGCCGCCGATCTTACCTGCCACCTGGTCAGCCGTGTCCATGCCGGAAGTCGATCCGTTGTTGGCATATGCAGAACTGTCCTTGATATCCCCTGCTCCTCCGTCGATGTCGGTTTCCTTAAGATGCCAGACGCCTGCATAGTCCGCCCAGACGCCGTTTTTGTTCTCCTGGGAAGTAGTGACGGCTGAATTCCCGTAAAAAATATAAACCACAGTATTCGTATCATAGCTTAACGCAGGTACTCGGACCCACATGTTGATCGAGCCCGTAGTCGAAGCATAACTTTCGATCTCGTGATTTAAGGCGGTCGTCCCGGCTGCATCAGAAGTAAAGATGATATCATAGCCGCTGTCGCTGGTCACATGGCCGCCGTTGCTTGTCGTCCTCAGTTCGCTGGCGGACAATGAGACGAGTACTGGAAAATTCGTCAGGTTCGTACTGCCTGTTATCTGGGATTCGTTGATAGTGAGCGAGCGCCTATAGAGATACCCGTCCGATGCGGCGTTGTAAGCATAGGCGATCGCACCCTCGAAATCGAACTTCAGCGTATGCTTTCCGGCCCGCAGAGTCTTATGCACGACCTTGGCGGTCTGGCTGCAATTCCAATCCGGATAAAAAATTACATCGCCCTCCAGCACCTTCGCCTCCCTGGCTTCATCTCCGCAGTATAATGCTGTAAATTCATCATCATCGATAGTCGCCTGGTCGTTCGGGACGATCTTCAGGTCGCCTGTACCGACAGTCGTGAAAGACACTTCCCAGTTCTCGCCCGTTTGCGGATGCGAGTGGACGTTCAGGATATTGATCTCGACAGTCGGGTCCAGGGTTACAGGATATTTTGCTGATTTAAGCCAGCTTTCACTAAGACTAATTTTCAGCTCGCCGTTCTCGATGGCCGAAACGATATCGTCTGAAGCGGTCCTCCTCCCGTCGGCGTCGATCATGAAAGGCGCGGGAATCGTGAATTTGCGGTAAAGCGGATTTCCGCGCCGCCCTTGCTCGAAGAAAACGATGGATTTGTCATCGCGGATCTCGAATTCCAGGTTCGTAAACCCCAGCTCAAAAGAAAAAGCCAGCGGATGGCCCTCTTGTTTGAATATGAAGCTGTCTTTGACCTTGTTAGCGGTTTTTTCTTTAATTACATCAGTCTGCTCGTATACGTCCGGATATCTGATTATCTCTACCTCGCCGCTTCTTTCGACCTGCGCTCTTGCTTCCTTCGCTCCGAGCGGCAGGATCGACAGCGATGATTTATTGGATTCGACTTCTAGGGCCGAATTATATTTTTCTGGTATACGGATGCCGATATCCAGTCGTGAATGCCGTGACCATACTGTCAGGCAAGTCCCAGCAATCACTATTGCACACGCTGTCGCGATTAATATTTTCTTATTGATAAACTTGGAAAACATTGTAATATAGATCAAGTGATCTAGCTATAATCGGATGAAAATTGTCCGATAACTAAAAAATCTTGAGTAATCTCAAGCAAAAATATTTTCTATGAATTTCAACAAATTCTTTATTATTTAAACTTCTTCTTATCCACAATTATACCAAAAAAACCCGCCCTGAACAATGAAAAAAAATATAAATTATGACATTTATAAAAGCAAATATGCAAACAATCGATATGTTTGACTTATAAAAAAATCTGGTGTAAAATTAATTTTAATTGACACAAGAAAAGCAACGAATAAATATTTTTCAATTTCATTATGCCGGAAGCAAGCCAAATCACGCTAGATGACCTGGCGGCGATGATGAAAACTGAGTTCGATGGCATCAACGAAAAGTTCGATGGCATCAACGAAAAGTTCGATGGCATCAACGAGAAAATTGATGCTCGTTTCGATGAGTTAAAAAGGGATCTGGACGAGGTAAAAATGAAATTTGCCTATGTCGCCTGGGCAATCGATCTCGAAGAGCTCAAAAAAAGAGTAGCTTTGCTTGAAGAAAAATTTAAATAATTCATTTGAATTATGCTCATGGTAAGTGAATATTGGATATAAAATACACCGCTAGAAAGCGGTGTATTTTAAAATCTATTTAATATTAGCTAAATTCCGGCTTCAATGAGCTCTTCGTTGATGATTCTCTGTTCCGGCAGCTTCTTCCATTTATCTTTGTTCAAATATTTCAAACGATCGACATCAAGTTCGATCGGAATTATCTTGTTGTCAACGTAAGAGAATAGGTCTTCTTTCGTAGGAAATTTTGCCAGCTCTTTTGTAAGAAATTCGTTTTGTCTTTCAATAATTTCACCAACTTCTTCCAGAATTATTCTCGTCAGCCTCTTTTCAAGCTTTAAATTGTTCTCCTCAAGCTTGGCTTCCAACTTCTCCTCAAGCTTGGCTTCCAACTTCTCCTCAAGCTTGGCTTCCA
>CAYTAV010000056.1:0-1358 GCA_964435875.1 uncultured Gammaproteobacteria bacterium | reverse complement strand
GCTTCCAACTTCTCCTCAAGCTTGGCTTCCAACTTCTCCTCAAGCTTGGCTTCCAACTTCTCCTCAAGCTTGGCTTCCAGTCTTGTTTCGAGCTTAAAGCTGTTTTCTTCTAACAAACCTCTGATTATTTCGATATCTTTTTCCTCAAGCATAATATTGTCTTGTATTTTTATCCAGCTATCATTATTAATAACAATGCTAAGCTATTGTACTATTTTTATTTTTCGCTGGCAAGGGCGGGAAATGTTGTTAATCAAGCGATTATTACCGACTTGGCTGTAATGCCGTATAGATTGTCAAGCACTCCTGCAAGATCTTCTATGTCTTTTTTCTCTCCCTCGACGATTATTACGATCACGCCGGAACAATGTTCTAGGCAGGACCTTTGCGGATTTACGCCAAGGCGTGCGAGTATCAAGCCGCCGTTCGCAGTCAAAATATCTTGCATTGCACCTGCGTTAGACTGTCTATCGGTTACCATGATCGTTATCGACCCTAAATGTTTTTTCATACCGTCAATTAATAATCATCAAATTTTCTTCGCTTTTTTATACCAAGTATGCAGCACTTCGTGGCCGAGTTTTTCTTTTTTGGCCAGCCATTGCAAGGCTTCGACGACTCCTCTGTTCTCATGAGCTGTGCGTATGCTGGCTTTCGAGTCGATCGAATAGAGCGCTGCAGCCCGTTTGCGGCGGATCTCCGGGGTTGTCGGTATCGGCTGGCCGCCGCCGCCGATACAGCCTCCGGGGCAGGCCATGACTTCGATATAATCATAATCATTAAGCCTGGCAATGACCGGTTCTACGTTGCCAATGCCGTTAACAACTG
The DNA here is from genome assembly GCA_964435875.1 of uncultured Gammaproteobacteria bacterium. Taxonomy (GTDB): domain Bacteria; phylum Patescibacteriota; class Patescibacteriia; order Patescibacteriales; family CAYTAV01; genus CAYTAV01. Next base: position 530 of record CAYTAV010000056.1, on the reverse strand, counting down.
CTACCCTGAGCCGTTTGCCGCCAAGGTCGACATCCGCTTCCTTGACCTGCGAAAGTCCGCGGACTTCCCTGAACTCGAGTCTGTTCTTGCATAGCTTCTTCTTCTTTCCTTCGCAGAGGAAATGTTCAGCCGTCCTTAGCGCAGATTCCATCACGCCGCCGCTTGCGCCATAGATGACGGCCGCCCCGCTGGCTTCACCCATCGGAGAATCAGGCGCAGCGCCTTTCAGGCTCGGCAGGTCGACCTTGTGTTTATAGATCAGCCAGGCGATCTCGCGGGTCGTCAATACGCTGTCAACCGGCGGCATTCCGTTTATTCGGTTTCCAACGCGCGTAATCTCGTGTTTTTTGGCCGTACAAGGCATGATCGAAACGACGTTTACGCGCCGTGGATCGACTTTCGCCTTATCTGACCAGAATGTCTTGATGATCCCTCCCCCGTGCATATGAGGGGAGCGCGCAGTAGTCAGGTGGCTAATCAGTTCGGGATGATAAAATTCGACGAAGTTGACCCAGGCAGGACAGCAAGAA
>CAYTAV010000055.1:1419-5681 GCA_964435875.1 uncultured Gammaproteobacteria bacterium | reverse complement strand
TTAACAATCCATCATTGTGCGGGTATCGTATAGTGGCTATTATGTCAGCTTCCCAAGCTGAAGAGACGGGTCCGATTCCCGTTACCCGCTCAAGATTAATCGCCGAAGTAGCTCAGCTGGTAGAGCAACGCACTCGTAACGCGTAGGTCCGGGGTTCGATCCCCCGCTTCGGCTCATGGCTTAAAAATGCCCCGCAGATTGCGGGGCATTTTTTTGCGATAAGAAAATAATTTCAACCCTTGACCAGTCTCCAGAAACGGATCTGCTGGAACTCGTTCTTGATATGCTCGTCAAGGGTCACGCCTTTTACTGCCGCATATGACAGCGAATATAGCGAAGCATCCTTATGTATCAGCCTGATAACTGCAAAGCCTTCATTATTCGATAAAATACCGCTGATCCCTCCTTCTTCCAATCGCGTGACATCGCTCCCAAAACGCCTGATCGCTTCTTCTTCCGTCAGGGTCAGCTCGCCGTACTCGCTGCCGTACTGCTTGGCGATTTCAAAAAAGTTCGAACCATTTACGCTTTCGGCGATCTTTTTTATGCGCAGAAGCGCCGGTCCGTTGACTTGTTTGTCAAGCAGAACTTTTTGGTTCAGAGCAGCGATCCATTCGTCGTATGAAAGTGCTGGCGATACGCCGTAGCGGGCTGAAAGGCTTTTCATCACTAACCGGGCCGCAAGATATGGCTCGGCTAGCGACGCGTCTGCGCTTATGGCATTCCTTGCATCGATATATTCGAAATAATCGACGATCCCCTTCGTGCTGACCAGGGCTGGTACCGGAACATACCTTGAGATCGAACGCGTGATCTTGTTATCGATATTAAAATCAAGGACGGCGATGCCGAACAGGGCGTATAACACGGATACTAATAACCCGCTGGCGATAAATATCTTTACTGCGATCCTCGCGGAATTCGAAAGGCGTACAACCGGGGCCTGACCGGCGCCTGCGGAATGTGCTTTCGGCTGGTCCTGCCTGCGATGCAGATGGATCTCGACCGTTCCAGCCCTTCTCTTGTCGGCTGCCGCCGGCACTGCGTCCTTCGCTGCCGCCAAAGCCGGCGCGCTTTTATCCGGCGGATTATCGGTTTTTCTTTTGATTGCAGCCTCCCGCGTTTTTTTCAAAGCCCTGGCGCGCTCGCTTTTCTTCTTGTCCGGACGGGCGGCTGGCTTTCCTTTTCTTGCGCTCTTCACCCTGTTCGCTGGAACGGAGCTTTTCTGCGAAAGGTCTCTGCCCTGGTCAACACCTAAGGAATTGTTAACGCTTATCTGTTCAAGATATTTCTGTTCCCGCAAAAGCTCCTGGCCGATCTCATCCTCCCTCTTCCTGATATCTTCGAGAGTTATGGATTGTCTCTGTCCTTCCTGGTCTTTTTCATCAAAGATCGGTTTTTTTGGATTGCTAGCGGTCTTTTGGTTATAATCGCCAGCGCTAACGGGTTTTGCTGGCGTCGGGTTCGGATTTCCTCCCATATCCTGGATAGCCGCATTATCCGGAGCCTTCGCCGCCGGAGACGCGGCTGGCAGGACTGCAGCGGCGTTCGCTCTGGCCGCCCCCCTGATACTATCGAAAAATTTCGGGGCTTGGTCCGCTGAAACGGCTTTCTGTTTTTTTCCAGCGCCCTCTTCTCCGATCTCTTGGAGCACTATCTCTCTGGACCTGTTCGGATCTTCGCTCCCTGGACGCTTTATGCCGTCGGTTTTTTTAACGATATCCTGCATGATATTCAAATTTTCTTATTTAAGAAATAGTCCAGCCATTTTCCAGGATTTTTCTGGTTTTTTCCCGGACTTGCGTTTGTTTCGTCCGCGCTCCCCGGCCTGTCTGACGGAGAGGGGCCGGAGGAGTCCTCCTGTTGCTTGACGGCGAAGACATCCTCGCCTTCCCGCTTGAAGCCAAGCTGCAGCCTCGCCTGCTCTTCTGCGAATTGATCAGACTTGAGATATTCTATCATCTTCCTGAGTTCGTCGTTCTTCCTTTCCGATGCCGAGATCTCGAGCTGGAGCTTCCTGATCTCGTCGGCGACCGCTGCCCTCTGTTTTGTCTGGCGGTATAGCGGAAAGCTGATGAGCACGGCTAACACAGCTGACGCAACAGCGATGGTATAGCGGTTGAACAGCAACCTCTTCAGCGTCATTGGCTGTTTTTTCCTTGTCATACTAAAATATTCGGGCTTTAGCCTGTTGATATTATACAATAAAGACGAGTTAGAATCAAAAAATGAAAACCTCTGCTTTTTGCAGAGGTTGCTGAGCGCATATCAGGTTATCTTACGGGAAAAAATACAGTCCCGAATCCCTCCTCCCTGTTGAAAGCGCGCAGGATAAAATTCCTTTCACTGACTGGAACGAGCGCGCCATAAATTCCATATGCGGATAAACGCGTGAGTACTTCTGCCGGTAAGGTGCTGGCAAGACACTCCGGATCAAAACCGGGCTGCTCTAATACGATCGCGATATCCGGCTGGATCAACCGGCAGATATCCTCAAAAAGCGAAAGGTTGTCTACCCCGAAATCTAATGCCCGATATTCAGCGCTGTCAACGCAATCTTCGGCATTAACCAGGATCACGACCTTGCTCCTGAACGACTCCTCGAATACCGATGCTAATTCAGGAGAGGCGAGATCATTCTTCGTAAAAGTACGGGGACCGGAATCGATATCGAAAATCCGAAGATAGCTATTATAACGGTTGCACAGGCTGGCATTTCCGACTACAGACCGCAGGGGTTTTGACCGGTTGATATTCGCATCGCACGCTATGGCCCCTGACACAACGATCGTGCATCCATTCCCCGCATTTACGATCTCGCCCGCCTGATCGCAAATCCGCCAAATTACTCCCTTATCGATAATCTTGCTTCCGCAACCGTTATTTTTCGTTATTACCGCGTCTCTAACCAGCAAAATCAATCTCTGCATGCTTTCGCTCCTCCCTAAAATAAGTTTGTGTAACTTAGCGGCTAAATCGTTCGCGAGATCATCCAGGCCGATATCGTGTTCTGGCTGTTGATTTATGGCGCATGATTCTTAAGCAATTTAAAGGTGCGAATCTTCACCTGACATAAAATAACCGCCTGGTAATAGGCGGTTATTTTATATAAGATACTATGTTCTATACACAATACCGCCTCGGAATTGGAGCTCCTGGTTCTGGGAATTTCGGTTGCGGTTTCATCATCTTCATATGACGGCATTATACAACAATTTTGAAAAAAATCAAGCCTTAACCGCCCTGGCAACGGCTTTCACAACCTTTTTGTCGAATATGTCCGGGAGGATCCGGTCCTTTCTCGGGCTGACGCATCCCGCGAGCGCCAAGGCCGTCCTGATCTTCATTTCCCTGGTAATCTTATTGATCCGCCTGTCAAGCAAGCCCCGGAATATCCCGGGGAATACCAGCGCGTTATTGATCTGGTTTGGCAGATCCGAACGCCCGGTTCCGACGATTGCCGCCCCGGCAGAGAGCGCCTTTTCCGGCATGATCTCCGGTATCGGATTAGCCATTGCGAAGACGATCGGCGATGGATTCATGGAACCCACCATCTGCGCATCGGCAAGATTGCCTTTCGAAACGCCGATCAAGACATCGGCCCCGCGCATCGCCTCCTCGAGCCTGCCTCTTATCTTCTTCTTGTTGGTCTTTTTCGCGATCTCTGCCTTGTACTTGTTCAGCCCCTTCCTGCCCCCGTAGATCGTCCCGATGCTGTCGAGCAGTACGATGTTATCCGCCCCGAACTCGATAAGCAGGCGGGTGATCGCGATGCCGGCCGCCCCTGCTCCGTTGACGACTATCCTCTGCTTCAGCGGATCGCGCTTGAGCACCAGGCAAGCATTGACCAGCGCGGCGAGCGTCACGATCGCCGTCCCGTCCTGGTCGTCATGGAAGACCGGGATCTTGAGCTCCTGTTCAAGCCGCTTCAGTATCTCGAAACAGCGCGGAGCCGATATGTCCTCGAGGTTTATTCCTCCGAAGCTCGGTTCGAGCGTCTTGCAGAACCGGACGATATCGTCGGTCTCGCATTCACGGATGCATAACGGCACAGCGTCGATGTTGGCGAACCGCTTGAAGATCGCGCTCTTGCCTTCCATGACCGGCATCCCCGCCTCGGGCCCGATGTTCCCGAGCCCCAGGATCGCCGTCCCGTCCGTGACGATCGCGACTGTATTCGCGCGATTGGTCAGCTCCCAGCCCCTCTCCCGGTCCGCGCGGATCGCCGTGCATACTCCCGCGACACCCGGCGTATAAGAGAG
>CAYTAV010000055.1:0-1319 GCA_964435875.1 uncultured Gammaproteobacteria bacterium | reverse complement strand
TAAGAATAGTTTAACAGGCTGGGCGCTATGATTCAAGCATGCAGTCGAGGATCGCGCTCGCCGTCCGGGGCCAGGACAATCCTTCCAGCCTTCCACCGCCTTTAACGGTTAGCCGGCTTCGCAAACTGGCATCCTCGGCAGCTGCGGATAATTTTTCGGCGAGGTCTCCTGCATCCCCGGCTTTGAAATATGACGCCGCGCCGCCCGCGACCTCGCGCATGACCTCGGCGTCCGAAACTACGGCCGGGACTCCGGCATCCCAGGCTTCATAGAGCGGAAGGCAGGATCCTTCGTGCGCGCTCGGATGGACGAAAACGGCCGCGCGCTTGAGATATTCCCATTTTCGGCCTTCCGTCACGTAGCCAGGCAGCTCGACCCGGCCGGTCAAGCCTGCTCTTTCGATCTTCTTTCGGATCTCATCATGCCCATGCCCCGGACTGCCGGCCAGCACAAGTGTCCAGTCCGGATGCTCTTTTGCGAAAATGGCGAATGCGTCGACAAGTATGCCAACCGACTTCTTCTTCTCGACCCGGCCGATAAAAAGCACGCTCTTATCCTTCGGGCCGGAAAAGCCGGGTTCCTGACGGCGTTCGTAGCCGAGCGCGGCGACGGCTATCCTGCCGCTCTCGACCCGGTAATTGCGCATGATATCTTTTTTTGAGAATTCCGAGACCGTAATGATCTTTTTCGAGCGGCGGAGATTCCAGCGCGTCGTAATCTCCTGCCAAAGCCTTTCTTTCAGCGCATACCTTTCAGGCGCTGTCTTGAACAATACGTCATGGATGACGGCAAAGCTCTGCTCGGGGGCTGTCCGCGGGATAAAATAAGCCGGAGTAAAAAAATAATCGGGCGGGGAATTCTTAAGTTCGGGCGCGAGCCGCTTGCCTGTCCATCGCGGACAGCCGGGCAGGACCTTCTGGATCGTAAAAGGAAAATCCCCGATCGGACGCGGGGTATACAGCCTGACCCGCAGCCCCCTCGATAGGGCGAGGGGAACCAGCTCCTTTATGATATGAAAAGCCGCCGTTTCGACGCCCGTCCGCCTGCCCTCACCCGGGAAACGCGGATCTTCCCAGCGCGAAGCGTCGATGCCGAGCAGCGGCCGGCGCGGATCGTTTGCGGAAACGATTTTTTCCATTTTTGAATAGAATTCCTCCTGGTCGAATTTTTTCGCATGCGCTTCGCAGGCCTGCCGCCTGGCGCGGCACCAATCAGGCTTCATACGGCTGACTGCATCGGCAATGTCTTCCTCGGTCGGATCCGCCTTGATCAACACTCCCGTTTCGCCGTCGACGACCGATTCGATCAATCCGCCTTCG
>CAYTAV010000054.1:0-5714 GCA_964435875.1 uncultured Gammaproteobacteria bacterium | reverse complement strand
CGAGAAATGGACGCATACCGACATGGTCTATCTTGCCAAGGGCGGATTCTGGACAACAGCAAGTAGGGTCGTCGGGTCGTTATTAGCCTTTGCTTTATCGATCGCTTTTGCCAACCTACTTCCAAAAGAAGCGTATGGCACATATAAGTTTATCCTATCGGTGGCTGGCATTCTATCAATAACAACATTACCTGGAATCGACACCGCACTAGTCAAAACAATCGCCCAAGGAATTGATGGCGATCTCGAAAAGGCTCTCTGGACAAAAATTAGATGGGGTTTCATCGGGTCAGCAGCTGGACTCCTGCTTGCAACTTATTATTACCTTAACTCAAACCCTGTCTTGGCGTTGTCCATAGCAATCGCTGCATGCGCTTTGCCTTTCGCGGTCAGTTTCAATCTGTATGTATACTATTTGCAAGGCAAAAAAGCTTTTAACGTTTCAGCGATCTTATCGATCATCGGACAAATCATGACCAGCAGTGCGCTCATTCTGGCTTTAGTAATATCAAAAAATGTAATTATAATAACATTCGCATATTACATTGCAACTGTTATTATGAACATCAATTGCTGGATAATTGCAAAGAAAAAAACTCCGCCCAAAAACCGACAATGCGGGGATACTATAAAATTCGGCAAAGCTTTAAGCTTTTCTGATGCAATAATCATGATCGCTGGTAATCTCGATAAGATATTGATGTGGCATTTCCTGGGAGCTACACAACTAGCAATTTATACTATCGCTCTAGCACCCGTTAACCAGATATCCTCATTTTTTCGCTCAATTACTACGGTTGCTTTTCCGAAGATTGCTGGTAGTAATGCTGAGGTAGTAAAAAAAACTTTGCCGGTAAAGATTATTATTTTTCTTATTCTGCTATCTTCAGTAATTTTATTTTATTTCATATTAGTCCCATATTTATATTCTTTATTCTTTCCCGCATACTCATCTTCAATTCCATATACAAGGATGTATGTTTTTTCCTTGTTGTTTATACCTCAAAGCATTGCTTCGATTGCTATTCTGTCGCACGGTAATCATAAAGCTACTTATTTGATTCGCACTTTGACTCCATTTTCAAAAATCACACTATTAATCTTATTACTGCCGTTTTACGGTATAACCGGAGCGATTATAGCTCAATATTTTTCTTTAATTATAAATTTAATAACTATATACTATTATTACCGTAAAATTTAAGCTAATTACTTACTTTTTTAATACCAGGCTATAACCATTCTTCAAATAAGATGTTATTCCAATTTTTCTCCTTAGTGCGTAAAAAAGCTTTATAAATATAAAAACTGAATAGTAATCACTACCTAGATATTCCTCATAGTTTTTTTTGTATCTAAAAACGAGGTCAATAACTTCATAACTACTTGAAATTGACTCCTTGCTAAGCGAACCCTGCCCCCCGCATAAGTATTTGATGAAAACATGCGGATTATATGGTCTAACGTGCGATAAATCATCATAAAATCGTGGCCATAGCATTGGCGTGCTTATCATAAGAATTCCATCCTTTTTCAAAACTCGATCCATTTCTCTGATAAACTTATATAATTCTTGAATACTTAAATGTTCAACTAGATGACTTGCATGGATAAAATCAAGTGTGCCGTCGTCAAAAGGCAGGCGGGACGGAGCTATATAATGGAAAGTATTATTATGCTCTTTTTTTAAATCGTTCACAGTTTTGAAGTTACTGTCAAGCAAAAAAATATTTTCTTTTTTAAAACCCTTGCTGAGTGCCAGATTAAAAAAGTCCAGGTTTCCTGCTCCAAGATCGGCAATCAGCGCATCCTTTGTAATTCTGACGCAATGTTTCATTGCTAAATCATAAAATGCGCTCCTACCGCCAGAACTGTATTTTTTCAGATTCTTAAACTCTTCTCGATATTTATTAAAAATCATAAATAATAACTAAAAATTAGAGATTGTCCTTTGTAATTTTTCTTGTTATTTCATCACACCTGCCTACTGAACAAACCGAACAAATAGCGTTAGATTTTCGGTTAGAACGCACAGCTTTTCTAAATTGAGAATATTTTCTGCCTTTCCATATTAGCTTCATTTCTTCTTTAAATATATTTCCCATATTATAATCACCTTCAGGATCATAACAACACGGAACGACTGTTCCGTCAGACAATATAACTGACATAACATCTACCAGATAACACCCGTTGACTAATTCGCCTTTAATTCCATATTCATTGCCTTCAGATCTTTTATACCTATGCATACTTGAATCTTTTGGAAGATATTTTTCAAAATTTGATGAAAACTCAGATCGCACCATATTCAATGCGATCATTTTCTCTACAAATATATCTACTTTAAGATTCTTGGCGATATCACGCATCAGAGATCGTTGATGTTCATTATGCTTCATTACGAGAAATTGGAGTTCAATTACAGGTGTTATAGAATTCAATTGGTCTTTCGCCGACTGAATCATCATAATTGAACTTATTATCTTATTGAAATCTGCGCCGATCCGGGTAATTTGAATCGTATGCTGATCTGCACCGTCAAGCGAAAAAATTAATTTCTGCAATCCGCTTTTAACAACCGCTTCGCATAGCTGGGGATTGTCTAATAATGTACCATTGGTACTGATTTTGACATACATACCAGCGTCGACGCAATAGCGCACCATTCGGTTTATATCTGGATTAAGATACGACTCCCCGTAATTAAAAAGAACAACCTTGTCGGTATAGCCTTTCAGCTGATCGATTACGCTCCTGAATTCTTCAAAGCCCATAGTACGCTTCGGACGCTTCAATTTACCGGCCCCAGTCGGACAGATAGGGCATCGAAGATTGCAATAGTTCACGGGCTCGATTACAACCCATAGAGGCAAGGGCGGCAATATGCCATTCTTGAATCTGCTCGCGAGCTTATACCCAAGGAGGTCGAATTTTCCTGAACGAATGTACCCCAGAGCCTTGTCCAGTTTCCGTCCGATCTTCCAAAGGTGCTGAACGTAAAACAGTAGATAATGTTTGATATAAACAGGCCGGATTTTCAAAGCAATCGCTTTCCCTAAGGCTCCGCGGGCTTTTTCTTGTTGGCCCACGTTGCGGTATTGCAAAGCTAACCAGAAATAATGCTTTGCCAAAATATCGGGATGTTCTTTGAACTCAGCTTTATGTTTTTTTATTAGCAATAGCCTGCCTTCGATCCGTTTCATACGGTTGCTGGCGATATGTTCATGGTCGTCTCGGTTATTTACGAGGACCAAGGGTATATTGATACCCAATCCTTTAAAATCTTTCGCAACCCTTATCATAAGCTCAGCTTCCTGGTGGCTAGGGAAGGTTTCGTCGAATATCCCGACTTTTTCGAAAACATGACGTTTTATCACGAGCGTGACCGTCAGGAAGCCTTTCAACCGACTTAAGGCCAACGGGTAGTACGAACGCGCCCCTTCTTCAACAATGGTTCTTATTTTCCTCTCTCCGGTGTCTATCGTAACCGCCGTAAAGCAAAACCCGACATCATTGCCGGCATGATCCAGGGCCTTGACTTGCATTTCCAATTTGTCCGACACCCATTCATCGTCGTCATCGAGAAAGGCGATATACCCGCCGCGGGCAGCCCGGATGCCCGTATTGCGCGCGGCGCTCCCGCCCTTGTTCGTATCATGGGCAATATAGCACACGCGCGGATCGCTGATCGCGCGGACTGCCAGATCAGCCCGCTTCTGCAAGCCGTCGTCGACAACAATGACCTCGAAGTCCTGGTAGGTCTGATCGAGCACGGAACGGACCGCCCTCGCGACCATGTCCGGCCGGTTGCAGGTCGGTATGACTACCGAAACTTTCGGATCCTGCTTTTTTTCCGCATCAATATTCATCTCATATATTGCTTATGCCAGGCCTGGAATGTTATGAGCGACCAGACCGTATTAAGCGCGTAGCGCCTGCCTGACAGGTGATCGTCGAATATCTTGCCGGCTTCCTTAAAATCGATATAGCGCTCTGATCCGGGCGCATAGTCCGGCGACAGGACGGACCTGGCCCAGCCCTCGAGCTCGCCCCTCAGCCATTTCGTGATCGGAACGAACCAGCCGGTCTTCTGTTTTTCTAGGACGAAATCGGGGATATACTGTCCGAGCGCGCGCTTGAGGATCAGCTTGCCTTGCAGGCGGCGGTCGGTCTTGAGCGAGGTCGGCAAACGCAAAGCCAGTTCGACAAGCTCTTTGTCCAAGAGCGGTACGCGCTCTTCCAGGCCCGCGGCCATGGTCATGCGGTCAGTCCGGGACAGCGAGAATTCGGGAAGCCAGGTCCCGATATCGAGGCGCATCATGCGCCTGGCCAGATCGCTCGCGGGAGCCAAACCCCCGAAAGACGAATCGAAGAAATATTGCTTGCCCGCCTCCGGATCGTTGAAACCCGGGGCAAGACAGCGGCTGAGCAGATCCTCTTTCTGGGCCATGAATGACCAGTAAAGCTCGCGGTCGTCATCGATATTAGCCCGTTCGAGCAGATGGCTTTTCCCTAATAACCTGGCTGCTGCCTTAGCGAATCGGTTATCGCGGGCCAGCCGCGGGAGCCGCCGCCATTTACCGGCTAGATCGTAATAATAATACCGTTCATAACCGCCGAACAGCTCGTCTCCGCCGTCGCCGCCCAAAACCACTTTCACGCTCCGGACGGCTAGCCTGGCCAGGAGGAGGTTGGCAACCTGGGTCGGGCTGTAGACCGGCTGGTCCATATGCCAGACCGCCTTTTCGAACAGTTCTTCGATATCGTGCGGCCGCATGACTGCTTCATGATGTTCCGTCCCGTAATACCCGGCTGTTTTTCGCGCAATGCGGAAATCCTCGTTATACCGGTCGAAAGCCGTATCGAAGCCGATCGAAAATGATTTGATTTTGCCGCCCGTAATTTCGGACATGATCCCGAGCACGATCGTTGAATCGATGCCTCCTGAAAGAAAGATGCCGACCGGCACGTCGGCGACCAATTGCCGCCTTACGGACGCTTGCACCGCCGAACGGACAGCCGCATCCGGATCTGCGACAGATGCGCCGCCTGACTCTTCCGGGCGCCAATACTTTTCAACCGACAAGTTCCCGGCTTTTAACAAGCCGCATGATCCGGGATCGAGGCTGGTTATGCCCCTGAAGATCGTTTTCGGAGACTTGATGTACAATAGGCGGAAGAAAAGGTTGAGCGAAACCGGATCGATCTCCCTCGGAACCGGATGCTCGAGTATGGCCTTGATCTCCGAAGAAAAGATAAAGCGCTTTCCATCGAAAAAATAGTACAACGGCTTGACCCCGATCTGGTCGCGGGCGAAAAAAAGCTCCTGCTTCCGCTTATCCCAGATAGCGAAGGCGAAAATGCCGTTGAACAGCCTGACGCAATCCCGGCCGTATTCTCCGTATGCCTCCAGGATCACTTCCGTATCCGAGCGCGACCGGAATTTATGACCTTTTTTTTCCAGCTCATCTCTGAGCTCCCGGAAGTTATAGATCTCGCCGTTATAGACGATTGTCAGGTAGCCGTCCTGCGATTGCATGGGCTGGCGCCCTGCCGGAGAAAGATCGATGACAGCCAGCCGGTTGTGCCCTAGCGAGATCCCTTGATCGATGAAGACCCCGCTGTCGTCAGGTCCCCGATAGCTTGTTTTCGCGACCATCTTGCGTATCAAGCCCTCGTCATTGAAATTGAATCCATTGATGCCGCACATG
>CAYTAV010000053.1:0-5810 GCA_964435875.1 uncultured Gammaproteobacteria bacterium | reverse complement strand
GCACGGGATGAGGGAATCGAACCCCCGAGTCCGGTTTTGGAGACCGGTGTTATGCCACTTAACTAATCCCGCAATTTACCTATTTTAATTTTAGTCGTTTCATTAATGCCATATATACGGAACCGCTCTTCTTTAAACCCTTCTCTCGTGCCAACGCCAAATATTTATCCGTAAATGCTTCGTAGTAGATCAATTTTGGATTTTTTTTCTTAGTAGATCTGACTTCTCCATTTTTATGTTGCATTATCCTTTTTCTTAAGTCTGAGCTATATCCGATATAGAATTCCTTACCTCCGCAAGATTCAATTTTTATCAAATATACGTAGTGCATGGTTTTGGAGACACCCGTCGCTCGCGAGCGACGGGTGAGACCGTTGTTTTACCACTAAACTACACCCCCATTTATAATATCACCGGAATGATGGCAAAAATTGACCGGCTGTTCGCCAAGCCACAAGTGCCGACCGGTTGGCATGCGAGCTTTCCTTTAGTGCTCGGGACTGCGCTTAGTTCCGGTCCGGCATGACAAAAACCATTGTTAAATACGACAATCCAGAACCGCTGTTTGAAATCGCCTTAGGGGCATTTTTCCTTTTCTAGCATGCTCCCGTATTCGTCCTCGTAAATATGGAAAAGTGTGACTGCGAGCGATATGACCAGCGGGCCGAAGATCAGCCCCCAAAAACCGAAAAGCGAGATGCCGCCGAGCAGAGAGAAGATGACGAAGATCGGATGGACCTGCGCCTTGCCCTTGATGATATACGCCCGGATCAGATTATCGACCGTGCTGATGACCGCCGCTCCCCAGATGAAAAGGAAGACGCCCTGCCAGATCTGATGCGTCAAGAGCAGATAGACGGCGGTCGGGACCCAGATGATCCCCGCCCCGATATAAGGCAGGAGCGAAGCGAAGCCGATCAGGATGCCGGGGAAAAAGGCGGACATGCCGATTATCGAATAGCCGAGCGCGCCGATGATCCCTTGGGCGATCGCAGTCATGAATGTCGAGATGATCGTTGAGAAGCTGACATCGCGGAATTTCTTGAACAGCTGCTGGTCGTATTTGTTCGGGAAAGGCGTCCAGACCATGATCTTCTTCAGCATGGCTTCGCCGTCCAGGAAGAAAAAGAACATTGTGAACAGGATGATCGGGATCGAGATCAGGAAGCTGGTCGCCTGGCCGAGCAGGATGGTCGTCCTGCCGATCAGCCATTGGCTGATCGTTCCGACGTTCTCAAAAATATAGTTCCTGATGACTTCCTTGTTGATCGTCTCGGATTCGAGCTTGTCGAGCAAGGCGTTATCAAGGAAACCGTTCAGCTTTTCGATATCGAAGAACGCAGTAAAGCCCGGAATTGCCTCGACCGTCCTTTCGGCCGTATAAAGGGCGAAATAGAACAGCGGGATGATGACAACTAGGAGGATGCCGATGCAGAGCACTAGAGAAGCGATGCCGCGCTTGTTCCACATGAGCTTCGACAAGCGCTGGTACAGGGGATAGAAAATCGTCGCGAAAACCGCGGCCACGATGATATCGATCAGAAAAGGCGAAAAAATGAGGTAGCAAAGATAGAGGATGCCGAGCAATACCGCGATCAGAAAAATCCTGGGAATGAGCGCTTTGTCCATATTTTTTTGCTAAAGCTGTTTAAGGCTTATTTGGTTTCCTTATGCTGGGTATGCTCCTTGCAATGTTTGCAGAACTTTTTGAGCTCCAGCCTGGTCTTCAAGGTCTTCTTATTCTTCCTTGAGAAGTAATTTATCCGTTTGCACTGCGTGCATTCGAACTTGATCATTTGTTCTTGTGACATACTAACAATATCGCATTACATGGGATTTCTGCGATTTCTATTAAATAGATAAATTCTGCCTTTAATTTAATATAAAAAGCAGAATTAGTCAATCATGTTTTTATGCTACTGCGCTCCGCCTGCAGGCTGATCCAAGGCCAGTTCCATCGGTTGGCCGCAGCAAACGAGCGTCCCAGGGCCTGCCTCGAGGACCTTGACCTTGTTGCCGCAGATCGAGCAGAGATAAACTTCGTTGACGTTCGGCATATTCTGGCATTTAATATATAATCGATTTACCTTTGATTTATAGTTTAAATTTAGCTGGCCATCGCTGATCTTCACCGCTCTTTGGGCGTGACCCAGAATCCGAGGTACTTGCCGAACATCAGGCGGGTCTGGGCATCAAGGCCGGGTATCGCGCCGAATATTATTATGATAACGGGCAAGACGATCCATTCCAGCGGCATCAGGATCCATTTGTAAAACGGATAGCCGGCCGGCCGTTTCGGCAGGAGCAAAGTCGAAATGACTGCCGACAGGGCGAGGCCGATCATGGCGAACATCATCAGGGTCCTAGTGATTGCCGGCAGGTTGGCCGAGAGCACGGTCGAGTTGAAGCGATCGCCTCCGATGATGACCGGCATCCAGCCGATAAAAGCGATGATCAGCGCGTTCGTCGCCCAGGAGTGGAAGCCGTAAAGCTGGACAAAGATCCTCGAGATGAACTGCTTCTTCGGCGCCGTGCGGTACCTCTTGATGAAATTAAAGACGAGGTAAGGCACGTTCTCGATGCCCCAGCCCCATCTCCTCTGCTGTTTATAAAGGCTCCGCGCGGTTTCCAAAGCGCTCTTATCCATAGTAATGTCCATAGATACCGGGAAATAAAGCGGCTCGACCCGGTAATCGCCGTTATAATGGCAGAAGCAGTGCCAGAATATCCGCGAATCCTCGGAAACCATGCTGGTCGACCAGAAGCCGATGTCGACCAGCGCTTTCCAGGTCATCGAATGCGAAGAGTAAGTCGCGAGCTTCTCGACCCGGATCTGTTGCATCATCTGCCAGAAGGTGTTGGACGACGCGGAAATGCGCGAAAAGAACGGAGCCTGCCAGACGTTATTTAGGTAAAGCGGTATCGGCTGATAGCTCGCCCTGTAGGGTTCGGGCGTCGTCAGGAAGGCGTGCGTCAGCCGATGGAAATAACCCGGGAAAGCGATCGTATCGCAGTCGAAAACGCTTACCATGATCCTGCCGTAATCGATGCCGAGCGGATCGATCAGATTCTTGCGGGCTTCTTTCGCCGCCCAGGCCTGGTTTGCCCCCTTGCCCTTCAGTTCCCCAGCGATATTATCGGGATGGACCGTATAGATGAAGCGGCCGAATGCGCTCCCGAATTCCTGTTCTATCTTGCGGGCGCGCTCAAGCGCATCCGGCCCGGCGCGCTCCTCGATCGCAAGCACGACGATCAGCCGGCTTTTAAGATATTCCTGCGCCGCGATCGAACCGACGCTGCCGCGCAATATCTCGAGGCTTTCCTGGTAGGTCGGTATGATGACAAGGTGCCAGACCTCCTGCCATCCATCAAGCGCTTCGCAATGCGCCTTCCAGTCGACGGACATATTCCTCTTCATCGCACGGTAGGAAGACAAGAGATGCAGGCCGAGATAGACAACTAAAAGGAGCCAGTATACGTCGAACGCGATGATGAATAGCGCGACCCATACGGGCTTGAAATATGAGAAGACGAGCAAAATTAGCAAGGTCCCCCAGGAAAGTACTCCTGGCAGGATCTCAAGAACCCGGTAAAGATAATAATCTTTGCCTGTTAGATGCGATGCTTTGCCTATCCTAAGATAATCCATACGATCCGCCAGCCGACATTTTCTTAAAAAGGCAAGGCCTGATCGCGCCCTGCCGTATAAGTCAAAAATTGCCCAGTTTGGAAATATTAGTCGATTATCAAGAAATTTTCAAGGCCATGCATACGGCAGCCGGCGAGACTGCCCGTTTGGTCCTGTTTACTCCTGGCTCCTCCCCATCCCTCCCCTTATCGAGGGTAGGGCTAATTCTTCATTAGTCGAATCTGATCGGCTTTCCTTCTTCAAGCCTGGCCGGTACGCCTGTTTCAGGGTGGCTGGGAGGCGGGGCGGGCGGGCGCGGTCTGATGTTTTCCGTTTCCGGACCGCGGTGCACGTCCTGCGGCGGCCGGCCGGCGGCGCGAGGAGCATTATGGACGCCTTTCGCGTGCGGTTTCGGGCCCTGGCGCTTGGGCGCATTCCTGCCGAAAAGGACCGGCTGGGACTGGGACAGCGAACTCAACGACATCTCGGGCCGGGCAATCTCTTCACCGCGCTCAGCCGGAGCCTGCGCGCTCCGTCCGGCATCGCGCAATGCGGCGGGTCCGGACTTGATGCGCTCAAGCTCCTCTTCCTTGGCTTTGCGCCGCCGCTCAAGCTCGCTTGACTTCTCGTCCTTGATCAAAGCGAGGCAATCCTTGCAATATACCGGCCTTACCCCGTCCGGCACGAACGAAACGAATGTATCCTTGCCGCAGCGGATGCAGACCGCCGGATTGCCGCTTTCTTTGTGCACCGCCTTCCTGACGGGTTTCGCCCTGGCTGGGCCGGCTGACTCAGCGCCGGCGCTCCGCGGAGCCTGTACTTTGGGATCGGGGGCGAACGGACGCTTTAGGACAGGCGGGGCGGACTTGTCCCCCGCCGGCGGCGCATCATCCTCGTCAAGGTTGTTATGCCAGCGCATGATCTTGTCCTCGACGACCAAGCGCTCCTTGGCATAGCGCTCGCGGCTGACCTTGACCACCTTCTCGATATTGCCGGTCTCCTCTTCCTTCGTGAGCGGAGGCAGTCCGCGCGCCGAGAACGGGTCAGAAGCGATGCCGTCGATCATCAGCTTGAGGTACATCTCGTATTTCGGCAGGTTGACAAGATCTTCTTCCGTGAAAGTCGGCGTGAATTCCTTGACCAGCTCCTCGGCGTCAGTCGCTCCGACGCGGAAGACGATCAGAGTCCCGACGTTGCCGAATACCGCCGGCTTGACCCGTTCGGAGAGCTGTTCGATATATTGGTGCGCCATGATCAGGTTCAGCCGGTATTTGCGCGCCTCGGAAAGGATATTGGCGAAGCTGTCGGTCGCGAAATTCTGGAATTCGTCGACATAAAGATAGAAATCCTTGCGTCCATGCTCGGGCGTATCGACGCGGCTCATGGCCGCCAGCTGGATCTTAGTGATCATCATGGCTCCGAGCAGGGCGGAATTGTCCTCGCCGATGCGGCCTTTCGAAAGATTGAGGATCAGCACCTTGCCCTCGTCCATGATCTTGCGCACGTCGATCGATGATTTTACCTGGCCGACGATATTGCGGATGAGCGAGCTCGAAAGGAACTGTCCGACCTTGTTCTGGATCGGGGAGACCGCCTCGGAGGCGAACTTGTCGGCGTATCCCGCGAATTCCTTGACCCAGAAGGTCTTGACGACCGGGTCCTGGATCTTTTCAACGATCTTTTTCCTGAACTCCTTGTCCGAAAGCATGCGCGTGATGGCGAGCAGGGTCGCCCCGGGATAGTCGAGTACGGCTAATATGGCGTTCCTTAAGATATACTCGAGCCGCGGGCCCCAGGAGTCGGCCCAGAGCTTCTGGAATACTCCTATCAGCCCGGAAGCGACGAGATGCCGCAAGTGCGGCTCGACGCGCTCGACGACGTTGAAGGCGATCGGATAATCCATGTCCGAAGGATTGAAATAGACTATGTCGTTGATCCGCTCTGATGGAATGAATTTAAGGACTTTTTCGGCCAGGTCGCCGTGCGGATCGACGACCGCGACGCCGCGTCCGGCGCGGATATCCTCGATGATCAGGTTCTCGAGCACGGTCGATTTGCCCATGCCGGTCTTGCCGATCAGGTACATATGCCGGCGCCTATCGTCGGTCTTGATCCCGAACTTGCGGTACCTGTTGCGGAACGTAGTTTCCCCGAAGACGGTTATCTCGGATTTTTGGTTATT
>CAYTAV010000052.1:0-5880 GCA_964435875.1 uncultured Gammaproteobacteria bacterium | reverse complement strand
CGGACAGCGGCGGCTCCCCGGACAACGGGGCTTGGGCGCTGGTTCCCGGAAAAACTAAAGCAGTATCTGGGACATCGGCCAGCGGCAGTTTTACCGACAGCCCTGGCGCCGGTACTTGGTGGTACGGAATACATGTCTCCGACCAGGCGGGCAACTGGGGGACGGAGCCAACTCCAAAAAAGTATACAGCCGTTGCTGTCGGAGGAGTGTGCATCCCCGGCGGTTGTGACGGCATCTGTCCTAACGGCTGCGGATCATCCGATGATCCCGACTGCGCAGCTCAGGGTTGTTGCGGTAATAATATTTGCGATAACGGTGAAAATATAAGCAGTTGCATAACCGACTGCACACTGACATGCATTGAAAACTGGACATGCGGCCAGTGGTCACTATGCAATAGTGAAATGCAAACGCGTGATTGTACTGACCAGAACAATTGCGGCACAACGACCAAGAAGCCAAAAACATCAAAAATTTGCTTGCGGATCAATATTGATCAGCCATCAATAAACGACACGCTCAAAATGCAAGGCGATTTCGTTCATTTTGTTATGACCCCGTTAGGCGGCGAACCTCCTTATACGGGTTATTTATGGAAAATTGATAATATCGCCTTCTCTACATCTTCTAGTGAATTTTTGCAGATCAATTGGCAGGTTGGCAACCATTCGATAACCGCGTCAGCCAAGGATAACACTGGCGAATCCGCAGAAAAAAGCATCCCAATAGTTGTCGCATCTCCGTTAAGCTTTTTTGCCAGAATCACGAGCAATCTAGAGGTTCTTACCCCAAAGACCTCTTCATACTTCTGCGCCAATATTAATGGAGGTAAAGCCCCTTATGCTTATGAATGGAGGTCGGATAAATCTGGCTTGCTTCTGAATAAATCGTCAGCCATTATGAACATCTGTGATGCGATCGACACCTCCATGTGGCCCTTAGGTCTTCATAGGATCACCCTAACTGTCACGGACAGCGAATCAAAAACAACCCAGGCCGAGAAAACAGCGAATGTGGCGAAGCTCGCGATCCGAAATATCAACCCCTCCAATGGAGCAATCTTTGAAAAAGACAACCTAATAAGTTTCGGCATAAACATCGTTGGAGACAATAAGCCTCACCAGTACATTTGGTCTTCTGATAGAGACGGTGAAATACGAAAAGAATCCAACGCCTTTGAATCTGACTTTTTCCAGCGTAGCGATTTTTCCTTAGGGATTCATGAAATAATGATTCTCATAAAAGATGCGAACGGCGTTACGTTGACAGACAAGTTTAAAATCGAAATCATCCCGACGCCCCCCGTTTCAGTAAAAATTACTTATCCGCCCGAAAATCTTACGATCAAGAGGGGCCTGCCTTTAAAATTCTCGTCGGAAGTTTCTGGCGGTGTTACACACATATTGAGCTATCCGATTTACAGATACGTATGGTCGTCAGATATTGATGGCATCATAAGCACGAGTTCGACCTTTTCAATCAATAAGCTTTCCGAAGGCAGACATTCCATTACTTTAAAAGTTCAGGACACGAAAAACAACGAGGCATCAGCTGATATTACTATAAATATAGCTCCCGCCGATCCAATAAACTTGAGTGTTCTAAGCCCGAACAACGGCGCCCAGTACCCAAGCATCGACAAAGTCATCTACTTTTCCGCGACAACAAGCGGGGGGGTTCCGCCTTACACATACGCATGGTCATCTAATATCAATGGAAGCTTCGGTAATGATATCAAATTCATGAAAAATGACCTTGCGCCCGGAAGGCATGTTATTACTGTTAGCGTTAAAGATTCCGCAGGAAAAGTTGTTGACAAAACATTGGACCTCGAAATAACAGCTCCCTGCCCCTCAAACAATACAAAGAATACCTTCCACTTCGCAGGTGATGAAACATTCCTTATTTCCAACGAAAAATGGCAGGATATTATTGGCCTCGTTCCGATTGCGAACTGGAAAGATAGTAGCGGAATGAGGTCTTACCCTGTATTGATATATCACAGCGATAGCACTGGATTTGATGCTGACGCGATAATCCATTTTCTAAGGCAATATAGCCCGAGCCATCTAACAACAATCGGGCAGATAAACCAGGGCGTAAATAATCTACTCGTGGCGCCGAGACCGGCTGGCGCCGGCTTAGCGGCAGGCTCTATTACCAACAAGGGAGCGGCGAACTATTTCGGATACTGGACATCTTTCTCAAGCGTGGTTGTTGTCGATTATAATGATTATAAAGCCGCATTGATAGCGAGCGTTTTTGCCTCTCTAAAGAATGCGCCGATAATTTTTATAAACTCCTCCAACCTTGATACCTATAAAGCGATACTCGCGAACAGATCCGCATACGTGGCAGGTAGTCTGGACAAGGATGCGCAGGCTTTCATTGATTCAAATTCAGCATGCCAAGTTAAATATGAAATTGAAGAACTGCAGAAAATAACAGCTCTGATGACTTCAAGCGATAAGCTTATGCTCGTCAACCCTAACGATTTAAACATTGCTTACAACACAAATTATAGCACAACCTATAGCGGACCCATTTCTAGCTTATACACCATGAATTCGCTTGCCTCCCCCTTTCTTGCCGCTTCCAAGGGGGAAGTAATTGCTCTCACAGAACTGTCTGATCCCGGAGCGAACAGTGCTTGTTCTCCAAATTCTGCTTTAAGCGCCAATATCATAAAAGCAGATGCAGACTCCGCTTATGCGATCAATAACTTATTCCCGGCCAAACCGAAATTCATCACGATCGTTGCATCCCCAAACGCTATCCCCGACTCAGAATATGAATTCTGCTACATCGGATACCATGCCAGGACGGTCGAAGATTGGAGGTATGGATCGGTAGACGACCTGCCTAGAAGCTCGGTATGGGCTTCGAGAGAATTGGCCGCCGGCAGGATCTACGGATTAACTATTAGTGATGCCTCATCTTACATTGCGCGGGTACAAAATTTCAGTAAATTATCAACAATATTATACCCCCTTAATAAGGGGGCAATATCCATAGGCCACTCATTCCAGCAAAAAAACGACCTATCGCAAATGATTTATGATAAGACAAAATCTTGGGGTTATGCATCGGAATGCTACGTAGAAGAGGCAAGAACCGGTTGTACAACTAATATCCGTCCAGCGTTCCAAAGATACCAAGGTAAAAATATAATCGCCTTCTTCGACCATGGCACTGCATCTAGCTGGGCTTCGACTCTGAATTATAATGAGATACCCGCTCTTGATCTTGCCATTGCCATGGGGGACGCTTGCCTTACCAGCAATTTCTATCAATCAACAGGGTATAACTTCGCTGTCTACATGATAAGGCGAGGGGCTATAGGATATATCGGGGCTACGGGCGTATCCACACAGGTTACTGAAAAATATCCGATCTATGTCTTGGATTCTTTTGAAGCGAATAATACAATTACTATGGGAGAAGCTCTGCAAAAATCCCCAGATGGCGCGAGCGGCGTATATACTCTGCTTGGCGATCCATCTTTGCAATTAAAGCTAAAGTAGGCTCATATGAAAAAAACGTTAATCGTTGCGCTTCTCTTGACAATGCTCGGCATGGCCGCTAGCGTACATGCGGAATACTTCTCTTTTGATCTAAATAAATCGTCTTTGTCTCTTGGCGATACTGTCAAGACCGTGCTGGTTGCCATAAATCGCTCTGGTAACGCGATTAAGGGCGAATTATATTTTAGCTATTTAGCTGAAAAGCAGGACTACCCACCAGCCCCATGGATAGAAAAAATCTATCTCCAGCCAGGCGAACAAAGCAAGGCTTTCAAATTCGAGATGCGGATATCTGATGGCATGCCTGCCGGTCGATACCGCGCGCAAGCTTTAATCAAGGAAGAGTCCGGCGCCGTTATCGCAGAAGAATATCGGAATTTTTTGATAATTGGAACGAAAAAAACACCGCTGACTGAACTGATCATTAGCGAGGACAGCTTATACAAGGCTCAAAAAGCCATATTCTTATCCGGACAAGAAATATATCTTAAACTTGATAGGCTTGCGACAAACAGCATAATTCATGCATTTTTATCCGGCAATCCACTTAAAAGGGAAGGAATCACTTTTAAAGAAGGCCGGACAACACTCAAGCCGCTTCAGCCTGGAAGCTATAATATAGATATCGAAATTTCACATAATGAATACCTTACACAGAAAATCAGCAGAGATTTCGCAATTATCGATAAGCCAGCTATTATCGCAACAGCTGATATGTGCTGGCCTGACAACAAGTGCCGAGAGCCCGAAAACCTTCAGAACTGCCCCCAGGATTGCGCGCCCCCAGCCAGCCTAAAAGCGGCTGACCGGAAAAAGCTGTATGCCATGGTCGGAATGCTTGTCTTGCTCGTCGCCGGCGGGATCGTTGCCGTGGTCCGCCGGAGACAAGGCGGCGGACCCGGAAATGACGTAAGTGTTCCTCCCGCTCCGCCGGCTACTTAAAATCAGCCTGAGCGCCCGTTGCCTCCGCCGCCCCAGAAGAAAGATATTTTTTGACTCCTTAAATAAAAATGTCCGCCCCTGAAGTGGGGCGGTTTTTTATTCTTGCCCGATTTTTATTCCGCCCGCACGCGGCGCATGATTTCTGCTTCGATGATCGCCCGGTCCTGGCCGAATTTGAGCCTGGACAGCGAGCGGATCTTCTGTCCGAGAGCCTTGTTCTCGATGCCGGGGAGGGGCCAGGGAGTCTTCAGCGTGAACGGCCGGCTCGCCGTGTTGTCGATCAGCAGTTTGATGCAGGCTGAATACTTTTCAACATTGATTAAGTCGAATTCGTTGAAAACCGGCGAAAACTCCTTTATTAAATTTTGAGCATCCTCGGAACCCACCTTAAAGACCGCCATAGTCCCGACGTTGCCGAAAACGGCGTCCCGGATCTGCGTATCCTGCCCTTTGATGAGCTGACCGATATACTGATGAGCCACGACCAGGTTCAAATTGTACTTGCGCGCTTCTGACAGGATCGAACTGATCGAATCGGTAGTGAAGTTCTGGAACTCGTCGATGTAGAGATAGAAATCCTTACGCTTGTCCTGCGGCATATCGGTGCGGGACAGGGCGGACATCAGGATCTTGCCGACAAGTATCATGCCTAATAGGTAGGCGTTCATCTCGCCGACCAGTCCTTTCGCGAGATTGACCAAAAGGATCTTATGGTTATCCATTACGTCCCTCAGGTTGAAAGAGCTCTTCTGCTGGCCGATTATCGGGCGCATCATATCGTTCGAGATGAATTGGGTCAGTTTCGAAGTGATATAGGGTACGACGTTGGCTAGGGCGGCGTCGCCGCCGGCCTTTTCGGCTTCTTTGCGCCAGAAATCGACGACGGTCGGATCGGAACAGCGTTCCAGCTTCAAGCGGCGGAACGCGGGGTCGGAAAGCACCTTAGGTATTTCCATAAGCGTAGATCCGCTTTCCGGGTCGCTCATCACGAGCAGCATCGCATTGCGCATATACTGCTCGAATATCGGACCGCCGGTCTGCCTAAGGTCATACAGCTTATCGAAGATCTTGATCATCTCGTTGATCACGAAGGTCTTCTGCTCCGGGTATCTCGAATCATACTCAAGCAGGTTGAGCGCAAGCGGACGTTCGATGTCGGCTGGCGCGAAAAGGATGACATCCTCTGCGCGCTCGGCCGGTATCCGGTCGAGCACATCCTGGACGAGATCGCCGTGGGGGTCGATCACGCAGGCGCCCTCGCCGTTCAATACGTCCTGGACGGCCATGTTGGCGAGCAAGACCGACTTGCCGACGCCTGATTTGCCGATGATATAAGTATGGCGGCGCCGGTCAGGGCGCTTGATGCGGACTAGCTTTGTAACGCCGCGGAAGATGTTCTTGCCAAGCACGATCC
>CAYTAV010000051.1:0-5887 GCA_964435875.1 uncultured Gammaproteobacteria bacterium | reverse complement strand
CGCTTAAGTCCTTCTTTCGCTTGATTTATATCGGATCCGCTTTGAATACTATTATTTTCCGGGCTAATTTCACATGTAAGATAAGCAGTTATAGAAACATCTCCGTCATCTCTACAAAACTCACATACTG
Organism: uncultured Gammaproteobacteria bacterium; assembly: GCA_964435875.1. GTDB lineage: Bacteria > Patescibacteriota > Patescibacteriia > Patescibacteriales > CAYTAV01 > CAYTAV01. Next base: position 5,757 of record CAYTAV010000051.1, on the reverse strand, counting down.
TATGCGTGCTATCCCATCTATAACCCGCGCTACCGCTACCACTGGCTGCTATTGCACAACTAACGCCATTATAACCGTCGGGACATCTTATATAATAAATACCCATTTCATCTGCATCGCTCGATCCCAGCCAGCACCCCCCGCCCCCTCCTTCACCTTGATCCCAAGAGCCAACCCCAGCTTCACAGCCATTCTGTGTTTCATTCGAACCCCAATCCCTTCGGCATTGTATTTGGCGTGTACACTGCAGTTGAGCGCTGACGTAAGGGGTACCTGCTTGAGCCAAGCCATCCTTGTCAGAATTTTGAGGATATATCGGAAGCGGTTGCTTACCGATTCGACTGCTATCCGAATCCCACTTAAAGGGGTTAGATGTTGGATAAGGCGGCATTGCTGAACCAAACGGAATAGCGTTCCTATCGACATTTAGAATTAGCGGCTCGGTGTGCAGGTTATGATTTTCATACCACGTAAAAGTTCTATTATCCCTCGCTTCAGCAAAAAATACCTCATAGTCAGATCCTTTATAGACCCTTCCCGACCAAAATTTATTGTTACCTGCCGGAGTAACAGTTGAAACAAATCGGCTACAATAAAAATTCGCATCCATATTTTCTGAACCTCCTTCGCAATACGAATTAACCCCTAGACAATAGTATGCAGGTACTCTTAAATTGTATCCCGGACCCTCTTCGATACCATCGCCTTTGATGCGGTCGACCGGCCACCATTGCAGGCAGGCATTCGGATTGCCCGGAGCGCGGTCGTATTCGAGGCAGTAGCCCCAGATGCCTTTGTAGCGCGCCCCAGATCCATCGTAATAATCGCAGGAAAGCGAATCGTCCCTCGGATACAGGCGGCAGGTCTCGACGACTTGCCGGTCGGGCCTGACTTCAAGCGCCGGCGAAAGCCGGATATCGTCCATAAATATGTTCCCCCGGCAGATATCGTGTGTCGCATCAACGTCCGAGCAAATTTCAGTCTGATTGAACCCGCTGCCAAGGTGAACTCGCGCGCGTGTTACGAGCCCGTAATTACCGAGGTTGATCATAGTATTGATGCGCTTCCATCCCTGTCCGTTGGTAATCTTTAACAGAATCGGCTCCCAGGCCAGAACCCCGAAAGAGTCGAACAACTGCAATTGGATATAAGCATAAAGCGGCTGGTTGTTAGTTGATTTGAGGTTCAGGGTGTTGACATAAGCCGACAACATATATTTCTTGTTCGGTTCGATATCGAACATTTCCGAGGTCGGGGAATAATTAACGTTGTCAGCTGAATATGCGATAAAACTACCTCCTTCAGCTGGATAATCGACCTTGTAGGATTCGGCGACCGCAGGACTGCTGATAACGAAGAAATTCGATGGTATCTCATCGCCGGTATCGTCCGTATCTGTTGTCTGCTCGACAAAGCTGTACCAGCCGATCGGTTGGAGATTGGCTTCGTAATATTCGAAATTGCCGTTCGGCACTTCAGCCAACTCGGCAACCTGTTTCATGTTGGCGTACTGGTAAAGCCCCGCCATATCCGGACTCTTAGCTCCTACCTTGCCGGCCTTGACATAGCCGGTCGCGTTTTTAAGCGAAAGCCCGCCGACCGAGAAGATATCCAGCCCCCGATCAGCCGCTTCGATATCAGCCTCGAGCGGATGGGTGATCTGCTTGATGAAGTTGTCGCACTGACCGCTCGTGTCCAGGCTGTCGCAAAGCCCGATATCGAAACAAGCGTTCTCCATCCGACCGTCAAGAGATTTCACTGTCGCGGCGCTCTTGCAGGCCAGCCATTTATCGCAGATGCGCTCGTTCGCGACGCTCAATATCTGATTCGAATCGTTTTTCGCCGGATCATTGATCAGGAGGTCGCCGGACTTATCGGCATCATAAGCCAGTGCGGATTTCAGGCTTCCTTCCTGCGCCCGCTCGTTGAAAAGGACACAGCCCTTGCTTTCGTCGATGCGCCCGTTGCAGGTCGTGCGATCCGCACTTTCCTCCTTCTGGTAGCCAATCATGGCTTCTTTCAGCGTGACCGTATCGCCGAGGCCGCCGAGCGTTTCTGGATTCGCGCCGGTCACTCTACACGACGTATTGATGTTGGAATAGAACAGCAGGCTGTCTCCCCCCGCAACGCTTATGGTCCTTGTTGCCGAAAGCGCATTATCGGGTCCCATAGCGTAAATATCGCTTGCGCAGGATAGCCCGACCCCGTCGCCAGATACCGAATCAAGGACGTAAGCCGTATGACGGTCGAATTGGACGTCCTGTTCGCAGGGTCCCGAATCGCCGGTATTGACGACGCACCTGGCTGAAGCGGAATTCGTCCATCCGTCGGCGTTCTTGCCGTCGCCATCCATATCCGCAAGCCCAGGATTGATGATCAGGTTCGTTGAAGGCAAAGACAACGGATCGATATATTCCGTACATCCGGCCTGGGAAGCCGGGCAGATGCCGGCGAAATCATCGAGGGGATACGGCACGTTCCTGCCCGAACCGCTGTTGCCGAGCGTGAAGCGCCCGGCGCTGAAATCCAGATTGTTGCATTCAGCAACGCTCGCTGGAGGATTAGAATCGACCCGGCAATAATAATAACAGTAACCCTCGACGCATTTCTGGCCCGCAGGACAAGCGCCGGCATTACAGGCGGTTCCGCCGTAGCAGTCTTCCTGCTGGGTACAGACCCGATTATCGGAAAGAGTGCTGTCCCAGGCGCACCTCCCTACTTTCTGCTTCTGCCAGCGCGCGTTCCTCGTATCCCAGGAACAGGCCATCGGCCCCGGATCCTTGAAATAATGCACTTCCTGGCCGGACTTGAAAGTATCGCAATGCACCGCTTCCGCAGGGCAGAGCGATTCCTCGTAATTGTCCGGGTCGTCGAGCAGGTAGCCGTCATGGAAGATCGGTTCTTCGTCCGCATACCTGAATTCCCGGCCGACCCTGCGGCAACCCTGCTCGTCGCTCGAGCATTCCTTCTTCTGGTCATAGATCGCGAAGATGAACCTATCGGCCGGGACGTCCACCGTCGGGAACGACGAGTCAGCGCCTTCGGGCAGGGTCTCGGCGAACGGGCTGTTGGAATTGCGGGTCAGGATCATAGCCTCGCAACCGGCCGAATCGCTAGGGCAGAGGTTGGAGAAATTGAATAATGAGTGTTCATTCTTCTCCCGGTCGTAATAGAGGTCGCATCCGGAATAATAAAGTTCGCCGACATAAGAGGAAAGCGGATCGGCGTCGAGCCAGTCGCAATTATCCTTCCAGCTGTTCTTGACGAGATAATAGCGGTCCGCGACCTCGGTCAGCACGATATTGTCGATATAGTAATCGGCGTTGCCCGCGATTATGAGCTCCTCCAGGCCCGTTACAGCTCCCGCCTCGTCGCGATTGACGACCTCGAGGTTCATCCTGAAGTCCCCCCAGCCTCCGCTTGAGACCAGCCGGTCATGCTCGATGCGCACGCTCGTGAAGGTCGCAGTCGCCGTACCCTGCCCGTTCGTGATGAAAGCCTGCAGGACCGCGTCCTGCGGCGCGCGGCCGAGGAAGCGGATGCTGTATGATTTATCGTTCTTGATAAACCCGCCGACCGGAAGGCTGATGCGTCGTTCCCCGCCCCTGACTTCGAGCGCATTGCCCCCTGAGAAGAGCGATACCGAAGGGTTTTTCACCAGCGTAGTGCCGCCGATGCCCGTCCAGCCGTCAAAATCGTCGGCTTCGCCTTCGAAATCGCTCACAACGAGAACCTTGATATTCGCGCCGTTCGAGCCGGCATAGGTCCGGCACCCGGATTCGGCGGCCGTGCATTCGATGCCTTCGCCCGGGATCGCGTCATACAGGCAGGATTGGTGTTCGGGGCTCCAGTACCCCCCGTTCTTGCAGTAGCGGCAGACGCCGGTCGAGGCTCCAGCCTCGGCATCCCAGCATTTCGCGACCCTGACAAGCGGATTCGTTACGCCGGCCGGGTCGACATTGGAACAAAGGACCGCGGGCGCGCCGCCGTCGGAACATTGTGCGAATTCCGTTATCGAAGGGTCCGTATTCTTTTCCGTGCGGCGATAAGGATGGCAATTATCTGCACAGGTAACCGTGTAGCTTAAAAGATGATATGTAACCTGGCCGGCCTGGTTGTAAAATTCCCGGCAGTCGGGATCATAAGCCGGGTCGTCGGGCGGAAGGTTATAGGTCGCGGCCGTACAGGCGGCGTCGGCGGCCGGGTCGGTCGTGACAGGTTCGGCGACATTGTCCGAGTTCGTCTCGAATTTTAGCGCATAAGCGCGCAGTTGCATCCCGGCCTCACCGGTACCTTCCCAGGTATAGAATTCCTGGCAGGTGTCGTCCGGCTTTACGCATTGCCGGAGACGGACGTAGTATTCCCGCTTCTCGCCTCCCTCCTTGATCTTGTCGATGTTCGTGAATTCGTCGCAGCCGACGGCCTGAGGAGAACAGGATTTCGCCGTATCCGGAATAAAGTATGAGAATCTTCTCGAATCGAATGCCGTTTCGGACTGGACATAGCTGTCGTATCCGACGCACTCTCCCGGGCAGTAATCAGAGTCGGAGAGCCGCGCCGGGATGCTGAAGCCTTTCCGGGCGGAAGAATAAAGCTCACAGCCGGCTTCCGATGCATTGCAGAGCCGTGCGAAATTCCTGCAGATCGCCGGCGCGTCCTGGCGGAGCGCATAATCGCCCTGCAAGGCGTTATTATAGCAGTCGCTGGACATGTAGTCGGGCAGGATGCGTTCGTAAGCAAGGGCCGCTTTCCCGTAATCGGACCAGGAAGTCGCGGAACGTGCGCGCTCCAGCTTGATGTTATCGATCCGGCAAGCGGCTGAATCTGGCTCGATGCCGAAAGCGGCCTGGTTGTCGGCCATGCCGCCCGACGGGACATAGCGGGCTGGAAAGCTGTAGGTAAGCGCGGAACGCGTCCAGTCATCGCCGGAAAGCAGGGTCGTCGTCGCATAGTCTCCCGATACCGGATCACCGCCAAGGCTGATCACGCTCGATGATCCGCAGTCTCTCGAGTAGACCGAGAGCGTGAAGCTCATCCCGGCGACCGGATAGCCGGCCCCGGACACGTCGATCACTCCCGAAACCGGACTGGATATCCCGAGGGCGTAACCGCTGTTGTAGCCGCCCGCTGACCGCGACGCTCCGGCCCAGATAGCCGACCAGTTACCGGCCGGATCGGACTCGAAGCCGGAATCGACGATCAGGTTCGCGCCCAAGCCGGATTTTAGGCGGATCAGTTCCTGGCAGCCTTCAGCCGCCGCGTCGCACTCGCCCGCTCCCGAATCGAAATACATCATCCCGAGGTCCGGGTCGGCTCCGTCGTAAAACCAGCTGACCGCGTTGCGGCCGGCGTCGAACGGATCGCGGACGGCCGGATCGGTCGCCGTAACCGCGAAGCGGTCGCACCCCGAATAATCGGCTGAACAGCCCGAGTAGTCGAGAGTGCTCATCAGGTATGATATCGTCTTCTCTCCGTCCCTGGAAAAAGTATCGCAGGTATTGAAGCGCGGTTCGCATTCCTCCTCGTCGAATTTCCAGATCCGCCGCTCTTCCGTACAATAGCCGTAAAAATCGCAGCGCCCGTCGCTTTTTTCCTTGATACAGCTCTGCTCGTCAGCGCAGTAGTTGTCTAGGCGCGAGACTTGCAAGCGACTGGATACGCCCTCGCCGACTACGTCCTGCGAGGCGATAATCGGCCCGTAACCCTGGCGCTTGCAGAAGTTCTGCGGCGCCTTCAGGACCCAGCCCGGATCGACAA
>CAYTAV010000050.1:0-6087 GCA_964435875.1 uncultured Gammaproteobacteria bacterium | reverse complement strand
GGTTTTTCTGTATCATAAAAAGGGTAAATCGGGCCGCCGAATATCTCGGGATGGATCGAAGTGATGATGCCAATTGCGCGGCTGGCCCAACCGGGGTCTGCTAGCGCATCATCATCCATGAACGCGATGTATTCGGAATCGGCTTCGTTGACCCCGCGATTCCTGGCATAGCTTAAGCCAATTTCCCGCTCTGCAACGATCCTGATCATAGTGCCGTCTTCGTCTAATAATCCTGATCTGACCTGCCCGCTATCTTCGGGGGCATTATCCACCACTAGCAAGCTAATGCTTTGGTTGCTCCTGATTTGGGGTATTAAGCTCTCGACCGATCCGCGAAGCAGGCCAGGCCTATTTCTGGTGCATATGATCATCGTTATTAGTCGGTGGATGCCAGCCATGTCATTTCTTTAAAAAAAGTGCTCCGAACGTATAATCGTTCTCGCGTTTCATCCTGAAAAAATCGCAGATTCCGAATTCTTTACTCATCACTGCCTTATATTTATATTTCCATAATCTCGGAGAAAAAAAGAAGGGGTGAAGGAGGTAATTTTTCCCGTTATCGACAAACTCCTGGTTGCCGACAACCTCTAAGCCGGATGGCTCCACGAATTGTTTGCGGATATCGTCCGGCATGGAAATCTTGGCATTATCCGACGGGTTCCTGAAGTCAAAAGTTATGCTGAACCTCCCGCCTTCCTTTAGCAAGACTTTGATCTTCCTGTTGATTTCCACGCGCTCATACATAGGTATATGCTCGTAAACGCAGATGGATACGATATGATCGAACTGCTTGTCGAATTTCAAGTTTCGCATGTCCATTACAAGATTATCCATTTTCCAACCCATGCTTGCCGCGACCGAATCGGCATTCTTTACTAGCTTCTCTTTCAAATCTACGGTAGTCACATGCATGCCTTTGTTCGCAAGATAAAACGAAAAAAGCGATGAACTGCCGCCGAGATCGAGGACGCTTTGCCCTGCCTGGAATCCTGCGTTTTTCCAAACCCAAAATATCTCCCAGCAAAGGAACCACGGAAATGTTTTATCAAATGGCGGAGCTGATAGCGCCTTATAACCGTAACCGCGGTTGATGCGTTCTGTGCTGTTGGTTTTTTCCTGCGATTGCAACAAACCATACCAAGAACTTATTTCCAATCCTTTACCGGCCAAAACCGATGCTAGCTGTTCTAAATCCGACAACAAGCGCTCTGCCTCCGGACATTCCAGATCATCTCGATCCATGGTTTTATTGACGGTCTCTGGCATAATTATTGAATGCTTTTTTGATCTTCGATCTTAAACGGACAAGTCTTATCTTCCTTTTGATCTCTTCCGGAATAACTTCAGTCCCGCTCAAATCAGAAAGCTGTTCCAAGGACTCGACCCCGAATCTTACCAGTTCATTTACAATCCTTTTCTCTACGGCTTTGCTCATTCCGCCTCCTCCCTTCAACTTATTGTATGCATAAATCAGCTCTCCAATATTGATTCTAGCGTCACTGATACAGCGAGCGGATACTTGTTTTGGGGACCGGGAGGTGCAATTGACCAAGCTTTCACCAACGTAGACATATCTGGAATTTTTTTTCAACATTCTGATATAGAACTCGATATCGACATACCAAACGAGCTTCTCGTCGAACAGTTCGACAGACTCGTTGCGGAATATCGTAGTACTTGGTGTCCCTATGAAATTGCCGCAAAGAAGGTTTAGCGGATCGCTAAGACTTTGCCTAAAAGCTTCAAAATCACTAATCGAATATTTGTCTTCGTTTTCATAGTAATATGAGAATCCGCAGAAAGCAAAGTCAACATTAGCATTACTGTCTATTGAATCCAGCAAGCGCGATAAGGCATTTTTCGACGAAAACCAGTCATCATGGTGCATGATCTTGACATAGATGCCTTTTGCCAGGAGCATTGCTTTGTTCCAATTTGCCGGCGAACCAAGACGGATATCGTTCCTGATATATCTTATCTTCTCCCACAGGGTATGGCTTCTGGCTGTAAGGTATATATCGGATGTTTCCGAATCGTCAGTAATGACTATCTCATAGTTATCCATATCCTGCTTTTCAATCGAGTCAAGCAGCCTTTTTAGGCTATTCGGTCGGTTATACGCCGGGATGCAAATCGATACCTTCGGTCTTTCGATTGCTCGTTTGCTTAAATTTTCTTTTGACAAATGACTAGGCATAAAACATAATAAGCTTAAACGGATTATATGAAAATACTCATCACCTGCTACTACCTGGATCTTTCCGGATCCAGCACCTATACCCAGACACTGGCTTGCCAGCTTAAGAAGAGGGGCAATATAGTCGAGGTTTTTACTCTGTTTCCCGGGGAAATAGCCAAAGAATTGGGTGCTTTAGGAATTTTTGTTATCGACAAGATCGAAACTCTTAAAACAAGAAGGTATGACGTAATCATCGCCCAGCATTCGGTTCTTGCCATCCTTGCGCGCAACTATCATCCAGATATTCCCATGGTATATATTTCCCATGGCGTGATCCCGTTCCTGGAACGCCCGCCCCAGACCGATCTCAATATCCAAAAATATATTGCCGTATCCGAGGAAACCAGGAGCAACATTGTCGACACGTGCTCGATCCCGCCTGAGCATATCGATATAATCCCAAATATGATCGATACGGAAAAATTCGATTGCATCCGCCCGATAAATCCCCGTCCGAATACGCTTTTATTCTTGACGAATCATCAGCATGCGGAGGCGCTCGCCAATGTCCAAGCGGCCTGCAGAAAGCTCGGCCTGCGCTATCAGCGGATCGGCGGCCCGAATAAAACTCTGTTAACGCGCGATGCCATCAACCGCGCCGACATCGTCGTGTCGATCGGCCGGGGAGCCCTGGAAGCGATGAGCTGCGGACGTCCGGTTATCGTATATGACCTCCATGGCGGAGACGGCATGATTACCGAAGATAATTGGAGTGAATCTGCAAAATGTAATTTTTCAGGCCGCCGATTTGGTAAAAAATTATCAGCCGATGACTTAATATATGAAATTAAAAAATACAATCCTGGCATGAGCGATAAAAACAGAAAAATAGCTTTTAAAAATTTCTCCGCTCATACGATAATTGGAATATTCGAGGACTTTCTTTCGCATGCAGTTGATAGCTTCCGGTACCGCCCGATCAAACCGGAAAAAAACATAGAGTTTCTCTGCAATCAGCTGGTTGTTGTCCGTGAAAATTTACGTCCCCCGGAAAATATATCAAAAAAAATTCTCAAGAAATTTAATATTTCCAAATTCCGAAAGAAATAATGATATTAAATTCCTTCTTTCGTTATTGAAAATAATTCTTCGATATGTGCCTTGGCAATTTTTGCTCTTTTTTCATACGTATGCTCTAACAATGTCCGTTTTTGCCCTGCTAAAGCTATTTTAGTCCTTTCATTTTCATGAGCCAGAAAATATATAATTTTATCAATCATTTCTTCTAGCTTTTCATAAATAACAATCTCGCTGCCCAATTCCCAAAAATCTTCAAGATAAGGAACTCGCTGAGTAATGAGCAATGCCCCGCATGCAGTAGCCTCGAACATTCTCATGTTTATTTCATCAACAACCGAATGGTTAGCTACGATATTGCATTTATTGTAGAATAAGGCGACGTCTTGCATATATATACCATTTTTCATAACAAATTGTTTTCCAAAATTTTTCCTTAGTTTTTTTAAGAATTCATCACGTCTCGGCCAACAATTATTCCCAACAAAACCGACTTTAACAGATCTCTGTATGCCCATAGGCTTAAATATTTTATTATCAATGCCCGATGGAATATAAAAACAATTTTTTCTTTCAAACCATTTTGAGCATGCTTTCTGGCTGTAAAAAACGATATCAGCCCTGCTATTTATTGCACGCCTTAATGTAACGCTATTGCTGGGCGATCTTGGCGTGCTATCTTCCGGTCTGATCAGGCCCAAATCATTAGCATAGCAAATCGAGATGCTTTTGCTTATCCTGGGAGAGTCGTTATTAATATGGTTTTCAAGTTGCCTGGCTATGCCGTACCACGTATTCGAACTGTCAATAAATTTTATTTTCTTTTTTTGCATAACTAAAGTATAGCCGCTCTTCTCGTATTTTCCGAAAGCCAGTCTCCTTGCTAGCAACGATAGAATAAACAGGAATTTATTCGTAGTCGGATGTTTTTCGAATGCAATAATATTTTCACAGCGCTTGAACTTATAACGATATACAAGCTTGATTATTTCATAATTATTACTTATCACCTCGTGCGAGTAATTTTCCGTTTTATCGCTTGCTAAGTACCTGATGAATACGTCCGGATTGTACACTCTTACATGAGAAAGGTCGTTATAAAAATCGGCATTCAACAATGGAGCGCTAATTATAAAATACCCATCAACCATTAGCGTCCTATCAATTTCTTTAATGAGCGCGTATACATTATCAGGATTGAAATGCTCAACGAAATGACTGCAGTGCACCATATTGAAAAAATCATTGCGGTATGGAAGGGTTCCAGAAAATGGCTCGCAAACAACGTTCCTGAATCTTTTTCTTAATTCCTTGGATGAATGTTCATTTCCTTCGAATAAATATACTTCATATCCGCTAACCATTTCGGCAAACTCCCCGTTTCCAGCGCCTATGTCTAATATACGGGATCCTTTGCTGATATATTCCTTGGCTAATTCAAAAAAAGGCTTTCTTGACTGTACGGCAAATTTTATAAAACCCTTATATTTCTTTTTTATTCTTGAAACCATATCAAGCAATTAAATCATAATCTAACAGTAAATGGCCCTGGCTTTCGGGAGGCAATTTGATTTTTCCAAGATATTCCTTATATCCTACTTCAAACGATCCAGCGTTTATAATCCAATCCTGAATGATGCCGCCTGTATCAACCCAAGCGTTAAAAAGATATTTTCCCATATTTAAAGGGGCGTGATTGATTTTGATCCTGACTGTCCCCTCGACTTTTCCGGCAGTTTCGATTGTTTTGCCTATATCTTTCGTATAAATCCGGGAAATTCTTGACTGATCATAAAAATCCAGGATTGATATAGCGATATCGAATTTTGTAATTTCCTTATCTATTAAATCATAGCGAACAGAAAATACGAACGAATCGCCTGGACTGATAATAGCTGTCTTATCGCCGTTGCAATTTTCAAATGCAATATCGCCCATCCTTATTCCCCCGTGTCCCTTGCGATCGATCCTCCGACTAATTGGCTGGGACGCCGTATAATTTATCTTGTCCAGGTAATGCTTTGATACTGAACTAGTTGTGCCAGCCATGCAAATCCTGCCTTCACTTATAAAAATGCATTTATTGCATATTATTTTTAGCAGATGCAAATTATGGCTAATAAAAATAATTGTCCTGCCTGCTTTGCGGGTCACCTCATCCATCTTCCCCAGGCACTTTTTCTGGAATTCGGCGTCGCCGACCGCGAGCACCTCGTCGATTAGGAGGATATCCGGCTCCATGTGCGCGGCGACCGAGAAGGCGAGCCGGACGTACATGCCGGAAGAATAATGCTTGACCGGAGTATCGATGAATTTTGCAATGCCGGAAAAATCTACGATCTCATCGAATTTTTTTACGATCTCGCTCCTGGCCATGCCGAGCAGCGCGCCGTTCATAAAAATGTTTTCCCGGCCTGAAAGCTCTGGATGAAAACCGGTACCGACTTCGAGGAGCGAAGCGACCCGGCCGCGCAAGATGGCTTCACCGCTGGTCGGCGGAGTAATACGCGATAGGATCTTTAGCAATGTCGATTTCCCTGCGCCGTTCGGTCCAATCACGCCAAGTACTTCTCCCTGTTCGACGCTGAAGCTGATGTCTTTTAACGCCCAGAACTCTTCGCCCCTGCTAAATTTTCCCTTGATCTTCCGTACCGGATGCTTTACCAGATCCGCGAGCGAATCCCGCAACGTTCTATAATTGCCCTTATTTGATGTGATATGATATTTTTTTGAAAGGCTCTTTACTTCGATAATTGGCATACGCTCTTTTAAATCAAATCTGCGAAATCCTGCTCGGATTTTTTAAAATAGTAGATGCCGATCAGCAGCAT
>CAYTAV010000049.1:0-6135 GCA_964435875.1 uncultured Gammaproteobacteria bacterium | reverse complement strand
ATGCTCGAATCTCCCGGGCAGGCGAGGGAGCGCCGCTTCGACGAACTGGTCACGACGAGGCTTTCGACGATCGAGAATAACATCAACCAGTATTACCAGAACAACGGCCGCCTGCCGGAGAAGCTGGACATCATGCTCAATAATACGACCTATTTCCTGCAGTCGACGGATTTGGTCGATCCTGAAACGGGCCAGCCGCTGGAATACCGCATCAAGGAAAAGGACAGCTTCGAGCTGTGCGCTCTGTTCAAGCTGTCGAACCGGGGCGAGCAGAATCCCTATTACGGCAGCAATTGGGAGCACGATGCCGGAAGGCAGTGCTTCGAGCGCAAGATCGATCTTGTGAAGGGAGCCGTTCCCGCGCCGGTGAAATAAGCGCGGACAGGCGCTGGCCAGCCTCCTTTTAAAAACCGGGGACTGATTTCCCCGGTTTTGCTATTATCTTCCGGATGCGGTATAATTAGAGCGTCTGCTAAATACGAATTTAATAGCTAATATTATCGCTTTTGCTTCGGGCATAAAGCGTTAATTAAGCTATTTCTCTAAATTTATGGCCAAGCAAAAAACCGGCTTGCCGGCAAAATTGACCAAGTACCTCGAGGAGCACGGAGTCAAGCACCAGGTCCTCGAACATAAGACCGTATATACGGCTATCGATGCCGCCAATACGCTGAAGCGCAAGCTGGAAGAGATCGCAAAATCCCTACTGGTCAAGGCCGATAAGGACTATTACCTCGTCTTGATACCGGCTGACCACAACCTGGATCTGGAAAAATTGACCAAGGTGCTCAAGAAAGCCTATGGACGGGATGTCAAAGCCGTAAAGATACCCGGCGAGAAGATCATGGAAGAGGCTTTGAGGATCAAGGACGGCACCGTAGCCGCGTTCGGCAGCTTATACAAGATTCCCGTGATCATGGAGGCGAAGCTCGGAAAGGCGAAGAAGATCGTCCTCTCGTCCGGCAGCTTCAACCATTCCGTCGAGATGGCCGCCGCCGACTTCGCGAAACTGGAGAACGCCGTGCTTGGCGCGTTCGGCGTAAAGAAGCGCGTCAAGCTGCAGAATGCCGCAAAGAAGCCGGCGAAGCCGAAGAAACGGAACGCCAAAACTGCCGCAAAGGCTCCGCGCAAGGCGAAAGCGCCCAAAAAAGCGGCGGCAACGAAGAAAAAGAAAAAATGATAACTTTCAGCGTGCAACAATTCAGCGGTCCGCTGGATCTTTTGTTGAGATTGATCGACAAGGAAGAGCTTGACATCACCCAGATCAGCCTAGCCAGGATCACGGACCAGTATATCGAATATATCGAGCGCTCGACATCCATCCATCCGGAAGAGATGGCGGATTTTCTCGTCATCGCCGCGAAACTGCTGTATATAAAGTCTAAGGCGCTCTTTCCGAGCCTGGTCCTGGAAGAGGACAGCGGTGCCGAGGAGCTCGAGCACCAGCTCAGGATATACAAGGAATACCTTGATGCTTCGAAGAAGATCGATAAGCTGCTGGGCAGGAAGAAATTCATGTTCGCGCGCGAATTCAACAGGAAGGCGCTCCAGGCCCAATTCCGCCGATTCTCCCCTCCGAAGCGCCTCGCGGCAGGCGATCTGCTTGCCGCTATGGGCGATATCGTTGCCCGCGCCCAGCCGGCGGAACCGATCGAAGAGGGCAGTATCCCGGCGGCTGTGAGCATCGAAGACAGGATAGAGGCGATCCGCCAGGCGATCATAGACAAGGCCCGCGTAATGTTCTCGCGGCTCTTGTCCGGCGCTGGCGATAAGACCGAGGCGATCGTCAGTTTCCTGGCGATGCTCGAGCTTATCAAGCAGCGGGCGGTCGCCGTCGAACAGACTGAGATGTTCGGCGAGATCGAGATCTTCAGGCTTGATGAATGAAACCTTATTTTCAAATAATATTAAGCCTTTTCCTATGGATTTGAAATCACAGATCGAATCGATCCTGTTCGTATCGGCAAAGCCGGTCGCGATCAAGGAGCTCGCTAGCGCGACCGGAGCGCCCGTCGAAGATGTCGAAAGGGAAGGCGACGCGCTGGTCGGCGAATATGCTGACGCAAGCAGGGGCATGGTCGTGATCCGCGACGGCAGCCGGCTTCAGATGGTAAGTTCGCCGGATAATGCAGGAGCAGTCCGGGCGTTCCTCAAAGACGAGACGACCGGAGATCTCTCGCGCCCCAGCCTCGAAACGCTGACGATCATCGCCTATCGAGGCCCGATATCGAAGATCGACCTTGACCGCATCCGCGGGGTCAATTGCTCGCTGATCTTGCGCAACCTCATGATGCGGGGGCTGGTTGAAGCGAGCGAGAACGGGGAAACCAGGGATGCGTGTTATAGCGTTTCGCTGGACTTCATCCGCTTCCTAGGGATCAGGTCGCTTCATGAACTTCCGGATTACGAGCGCTTGTCGAAGAGCGAGGACGCCGCCGGCGCTTTGCCGGCCGTTGAAATTACAATCAGCGGCTAAGATGACTGCGCTCTTCTCGCCTGTCATGATCGGCTATCTGATCTTCAGCCTTTTCCCCGGCCTGTCCGTTTCCGGCACTGCTGCTATGTTTCCGCCCAACCGCAATCATCCCGGATTCCCGATCGCGGAGAATACAAGCGCTCAGCGCGCGTCGCCCGTTAAAAGCCCGTCAAAAAAGCCCGGATCCGAACCCTTGAAGATCGCATCGCGCAGCGCGTATGCCCTGGACCGGAACAGCGGGACCGTCATTTACGAAAAGGATGCCTCCCGCCGATATCCGATCGCCAGCATCACGAAGCTGATGACCGCCCTGACTTTCCTCGACTATCGGATAGATTGGGAGAAGGAATATACGATCGAGAAAAGCGACCGCAGGGAGGGCGGGCGGATCTTCCTTTATGAGGGCGAACAGGCGAAGGTAAAAGACCTGTTCTACGCGAGCCTGGTCGGGTCAGGAAACAGCGAAACGATCGCCCTGGTCCGGTCATCAGGCGCGGACGAACGCGGCTTCGTCGAGCGCATGAACGCAAAAGCCGCGATGCTCGGTCTCGGGAATACGGTTTTCAAGGATCCGATCGGTCTCGACGCCGCGAACCAGTCGACCGCGCGCGAGGTCGCCCGCATCGCGCAGGCGGCGCTCGGCAGGCCGGAGATCGCACGCGCGACCTTGACGGGCAGTTATTCGTTCACGACCGGCGGAGGCCGCAAAGTCGTGGTTGCGACGACCGACCGCCTGCTCGATTCGCTTAAAGGGAGCGGCCTGCGCCTGCTCGGGGGCAAGACCGGATATATCGACGAAGCCGGCTATTGTTTCGTCGGCAGGTTCTCCTCGGATTCCCTTAAGGACGAAGAGATCGTCTCGGTAGTGCTCGGCGCTCCGGATATCCGCGCAAGGTTCGCAGAAAGTTCGGCGATCGCCCGCTGGGGATTTGAAAATTACGAATGGTAGCCGCCGCATTGAAACCGCGGGCGAAAAATGGTATATTGATTATGATTTAAAGCTAATCGCGCGTGCATTCCGCGCGGACGATATAAATATGAAAAACCGCATCATCATCGCGAACTGGAAAATGAAGCCGAATCTCGCAGAGACCCTGAGTCTGGCCGAGGCTTACAAACAGCAGTTCGCGCAATTCCAGAAGAGCGACGTTGTCATCTGCCCGAATCTGATCTCGCTCAAGGAAGTCAAGGGGATCATCGCAGGGAGCATAATCCGACTCGGCGCGCAGACCGTTTTCTGGGAAGAGCGGGGAGCATATACCGGAGAGGTCTCTCCCGGCATGCTCTTGGAAGCCGGATGCGAATATGTCATCATCGGCCATTCCGAGCGCCGCAAGTATCTGCGTGAAACCTACGACCAGATCCACCTCAAGGTCAAGGCGGTGTTGGCGGTCAAAGGCCTGGTCCCGATCATCTGCATCGGCGAAGAAGGCAAGGACCGGAAGACCGACAAGCGCGATTTCATCCTGGTCGACCAGGTCCAGCAGGCGCTCTCCGGCATCAATATCTCCAAAGACCAGCAGGTGATAATCGCCTACGAGCCGATCTGGGCGATCGGCTCCGGAGTCGCGATCGAGCCTGAAGAAGCCAATTACGCCCATAAGATCGTCAAGCTGACATTATCCGAACTGTTCGGAGAAGAGATTACGGCCAACAATTTCAGGATCATTTACGGCGGCAGCATATCCTCGAAGATCGTCGACGGCTTCGCAGAGCTCGAGCATATCGACGGCCTCCTGGTCGGCGGAGCCAGCCTGGACACCGAGGAATTCTACAGGGTCGCCCAATCGATGCTGCATAATAAAGGATAAGGCCCGTTCGCGAGCCGCTTTAAAAAGATGCTTGTACACATCAAAGATATCGTCCTGCATGCGCAGGAGGAAAGATTCGCAGTCGCCGCATTCAACGTCCATAATTTCGAGACGATCATCGGGGTGGCGCGGGGCGCTGAAGAAGCGGCCTCGCCGATCATCATGCAGGTTTCCGAAGGGGCGATCGAATACATGGGCCTTAAGCCCGTGATCCATCTCGTATCGACCGTCGCGAAAAATATCGCCATCAAGGCCCCGATCGCATTGCATCTGGACCATGGGCGGACGCTGGATTCCGTATTCGGCTGCATCAACGCCGGCTTTTCCTCCGTGCATATCGATGCGTCGGATCTTCCGCTCGACGAGAATATCCGCCTGTCGCACCAGGTCGCAGAAGTCGCGCACTCCAAGGGAGTCTGGGTGCAGGGCGAGGTTGGCGTGATGGTCGGCGGTTACAAGGTCGGCGGCGAACTGCCTGATATCCCGGTCGCCAAGCTCGACGATGTCGTGCGCTTCGCCAAAGAGTCGGGCGTCGACGTGGTCGCCGCTGCGGTCGGCACGGCGCACGGCGTATTTACGAACGAAAAGATCGATTTCGACCTACTAAAAGAGATCAAGCTCCGGACGATGCTGCCCTTCGCCCTGCATGGAGCCTCCGGGATCAGCGACGCTGACCTTAAGCGGGCGATCAAGACCGGGGCGAATATCATCAATATCGGGACCGATGTCAAAGTCGCGTTTTCCAAGACCTTGATCGAGCAATGCCGGTCCAATCCGGAAGAGACAGACCCCCGCGTCCTCCTTAAGCCGACCATCGAAGCGGTCAAACAGGTGGTGATCGGGAAGACGATGCTTTTCGGGAGCGCGGGAAGGCTGTTCTGACCGCTCCGGAATCGTAAGAAATAATCCTATGTATAACATAATCCCCTTGGTCCTGATAATTGCCGCTTTTTCCGTGGTCATTTTCATAATCGTAAGCAAATTCTCGGCGCTGGCGGCGCTCGATGTCGAAAGCATTCCGGCAGTCAAAGAAAGCCGGTTCAAGGAGCAGATAATCTCCAACCGTCTGAAGCGCATGTTCTCGAAATGGACTGCCCGGATAGTCAGGGCGGCCAGGACCGCGGCGTTCATCATAGGCGGATGGATCGAAGCCGCGCAGAAGAATCTTCGGGCGCGGCGCGAACGGCTCAAGGCGGAGAATTCTCCGATCAAGAGGGAGATCATCAGCCCTGCGCAGAAGATCACCCAGCTGTTCCAGGAATCAGAATCCCTGGTCAAGGAAGGCAAGGCAGCCGAGGCCGAAAAGAAGCTGATCGAGATCATCGCGCTCGACAGCAAGAACATCAGGGCGTTCAAGCTGCTGGGCGCGGCTTATTTCCAGAACCGGCAGTTCTCGGAAGCGCGCCAGACCTATGAGCATATCATCAAACTGCTTGACAGCGAAGATATCCGCACGATGCAGCAGGGAGCGGCTAAAGGCGCGCCAGGCGCTAACGAGGTCGCTGAACGCTCGCAGGAATGGGGCAAGGCGAATTATGACTTGGCGCTTGTGCATCAGAATTCCGGCAATTATGCGCTTGCAATCGAGAACTTGAAAAGGGCGTTGACGATCGAACCGGATAATCCGCGCTACCTTGACACCATGATCGAAATCAGTATAATTTCGAAAGATAAGATCGGGGCCTGGGAAGCGCTCTCGCGCCTCGAGAAGGCAAATCCGCAGAACCAGAAGATCCCTGAATTCAAGGAGAAGATCAAAACCCTCTAAACCCTGGCCGGCGCGGCATGCGCAACGCCGGGACGCAGGCGGCAGGAAGGTTTTTTTGATTGCCGGACGGCAAAGACAGA
>CAYTAV010000048.1:4901-6529 GCA_964435875.1 uncultured Gammaproteobacteria bacterium | reverse complement strand
CCGGCCTGTCGTCCGCGGTCCTCATTCTTTCAGCGCAGATCTTCCATACGTTCTACCAGATGGGCTTCTCGTCAAGGTTCTTCTTCTACCGGAGCGAAATCCTGATCCCGGTCGGCGCGATCGCGCTCGTATCCGCCATGCTTGTCTTTGCCGTCCCGGTAATACTCGGGAGGGCATTTACGGCCGGCCTGCCCAAGCCCGAGATGCTCTTGCATCTTGCGGCGCTGTCCGCCGGCCTGCTCGCCGTGTTCCTGATGCTCGGCAAAGGCGCCATTCTCGCGTTGTTCGCCGGCTTGCTCTATTTCATGCGTACGGCCAGGAAGCACAGGGTTCTCATGATCCTCGCGTTCATGCTGTTTGCAGTCTTCAGCTATATGCTCTTCATGCCGTATCTCGAAGGGCTGTTTGAACGCTTCCAGACAGCCGTTACCGATACGAATTTCGAATTCAGGAAGCAGGAATACAAGACCGGATTAAAGATCTTTTCAGCGAACCCGCTATACGGTGTCGGCGCCGGTCAGCAGCTGCTTTATTACCAGAAAATGATCGATCCGTATTACCGCCAGCTGGTCAATAATTTCTTATTGCAGGCCGCGATCGATTTCGGCTGTTTGGGGCTGGGGCTCGTAATGCTCCTCGCCCTGGCAATGCTCGTCAAGGCATCGCGCGCCGTGCGGTTGGCGGAGGCTGATGACTGCATGGCGGCCGGGATCGCCGCCGGCCTGCTTTCCGCGGCGGTCAACGGTCTGGTCGAAGTGACTTTCTTCGCCTTGCCGTACGCGGTCATTTTCTGGTTGTCCCTAGGCTTGCTCGGAAACCCCGGAGTTCCGGCGGCCGGCCGCCAGGGAGAATCTTAAGACAAATCTTATGGGAAAAAGGACTACAGCCGATGCGATCGTAATCAATTACAACACGCCCGCGATGACCATGCGGGCGGTGCGCGCGGCGCTGGACGGCTTGCCGGAGCTCGAAGTCCGCGCGATACTGGTCGATAACGGTTCGATCGATAAGGTCCCGTCCGGAGACCGGAAAGATCCGCGCATAACCTATCTCGATCTCCCGGAAAATCTCGGATTCGCCGGCGGAGTCAATGCCGGTCTCGCCCTGTCTTCGAGCGAGTATGCCGTGCTCGTTAACTCGGATGCGATCCTGGATCCCGGCGCGCTGGCGCTCGCTATCGCATTCATGGAGAAAAAGCCGGATATCGGCATAACCGGGATCAGGCTCGAATATCCGGACGGCAGGACTCAGGCTAGCTTCGGCCGTTTTCCCGGCGTTGCACGCGAATTCCTGCGCTTCAGCATGCTCTCCAAGGTCTTTCAGGGAGGAACAGTCGTTTTCAGGAACCGTTTTACCGAAACGCTTTTTACCGAGCCGTCGCATGTCGACTGGGTAAGCGGCGGGCTGATGGTCATCCGCAGGCAGGCTCTGCTCGATACCGGCCGTTTCGACGCAGCCTACAGGTTCGGCATCGAGGACTGGGACTTCTGCCTGCGCGCGCGCCGCGCTGGCTGGAAGACCGCGTATTATCCGTCCTCACGCGCGGTGCATTACCACGGATTCTCTTCGGGCGGCAGGCGCTCGACCTGGAGCCTGGCGCGGGAAGCCGAAGGAGCGGACCGCTTCCT
>CAYTAV010000048.1:0-4801 GCA_964435875.1 uncultured Gammaproteobacteria bacterium | reverse complement strand
ATCGAGCCGCAAGGCCATGTGTCCGAGAGCGCAGCCAGCCCGTATTTCATCTTCGTCGGCCGGATCGTGCGCGAAAAGGGGATTGAGACGCTGATCCGCGCCTACGCGAGGGCGAAAGACGAGGCGGAAAGGAAAGCCACCGGCCTGCCTGATCTCAAGATCGTCGGGGACGGGCCCGACAAGGAAAAGCTGAAACGCTTGGCTGCGCGCTTGCGCCTCAACGGGCGCGTGAAATTCACCGGGATGCAGAAAGGCGAGGCTTTGGCGCGGGAGATCGCGGGATCGCTCGCCATGGTCACCCCGTCAGAATGGTACGAGGTATTCGGGATCGTCAACCTCGAAGCCGCGGAACTCGGCAAGCCGGTCATCGCCTCCCGCATCGGCGGGATCGGCGAGGCAGTCCTTGACGGGGCGACCGGCCTCTTGTTCGATCCGGGCGACGAAAAAAAGCTCGCCGCCTCCCTGATCCGGCTCGCTTCCGATCAGGCGCTTGCCAGACGCCTCGGCGACGCCGGCCGCGTCCGCGTTCTCGAAAAATTCGGCCCTGATGCGCACCTTAGCCGGCTGGAAGAGATATACCGGTCCTTATCCGGCAGCTGTTGAAGCCTGATGCTTGGATTTATTAATATTACCGCATATCCTGCCCGCCGAGTGATCCCTTGACATATTCTCCAGGTATGATAAAGTTCACCGTTTAAGGCATTTTTCAAGCATTTCAAAAGGCTTAAACAGAAATTTTTTTAAACATTAGGGAATTTTAAACCGAAATTCGTTTTCCGGCCTCTTTTTTAAAAAACGCTAACCATATGAGAATTGCCTTTATCGGACAAAAAGGAATACCTTCGCGCGGCGGCGGTATCGAAAAATACGCCCAGGACCTGTCGGTGCGCCTGGCTGGCTTAGGGCATGAAGTCATCGCCTACAGCCGGCCGCACTATACGGATAGGACTTTGAAGAATTTCAAGGGCGTCCGCATCATCAATCTGCCCACGATCCCGACCAAGCACCTCGATACGATCACCCATTCGCTTCTGGCGAGCATCGACGTGCTGTTCAGGAAGGTTGACATCGTCCATTACCAGAACATCGGTCCGGCGCTCGTGAGCTGGATACCGAGGCTGTTCGGACGGAAATTAAGGATCGTTTCGACCCTGCAGAGCATGGACTATAAGCATAAGAAATGGGGTTTGTTCGCGCGGTTCTCTCTGCATATCGGCGAGCATCTTCTTTGCCGCTTGTCGGATGACATCATCGTCATTACGCGTGAAATGCTCGATTATGTGACTTCCAAATACGGGAACAGGAACGTGCACCTGATCCCGAACGGTACGGAGTTCGCCGAAAAGAAGCCTGCGGACGCGATCAAGGCCTGGGGCCTTGAGGAAGGCGGTTATATCGTCTCGATATCACGCCTGGTCCCGCATAAAGGCATCAGCTTCCTGATAGAAGCGTTCAAAAGAATCGAAACGCACCAGAAGCTCGTAATCGTCGGAGGAGGCGCGTTTACGGATGATTACGTTGATAGCCTTAAGTCGCAGGCCGGAGGCGACCAGAGGATCATATTTACAGGACCCCAGGAGGGCAGGGCGCTGGCCGAGCTGTATTCGAACGCCAGCCTGTTCGTCCAGCCGTCCGAATCCGAAGGCATGTCGCTCGCTCTGCTCGAAGCCATGTCCTACGGACTGCCGATCATCGTCAGCGATATTGCCGAGAATCTCGAGGCGATCGGGGACGCGGGGCTGGTTTTCAAGACGAAGGATGCGGCCGACTTGCAAGAGAGGATCATCGAACTGTTGGAAGATCCGGCCCGCGCCCGCGAACTGGGGAGCCGGGCTATGGATCGCGCGAAACTACATTATGCCTGGGATGCGATCGTGCTCGAGATAACGAAGGTTTATTCGCAGGATCGCAGCCTGCCAGACAGGCAGTCTGGCGAGAAAGCCCTGGCGGCGAGATAGCGCGGACGTGAAGAGGGCAGTTTTACCGGACCTTGACAAGTATTTTTAAAAATGATATAGTTAGCCGTTTATATAATCAAAAGGTCGATGATTATATTAAATTTTAATTAATTTTAGCGAAAAAAATCAAAACTATAATATTCATAAAATTTGACAGAATGTCAAAAGCCTACGCACTATGAAATTTAAAACAAAAGCTATTCGATTTACAAACTATGCACTCTTGTTCCTAGTGATTTTCAATTATTCAGTGATCGCCCGCACCGACCAGGGAGCGGCCCAGGCAGCGGCCAATCTGGTCAAGGGGGGAGATTTTGAAGCTGGGATCACCGATTATTGGGGGGTCTTTGTCAAACCGGAATCCTCCCGCACCTACGAGATGTACCGCTCATACGACGTGCCTTTCGGCAATGGATCCTATTCTATCGCCGTTGATGCTCATGGAGCACGGGGCACGGCTTTCGACGCGTTCCTGATCGGTAACACGGCGAAGAACAAATTTGCTGTCGAAACCGGCAAGGAGTATTACATCACCTTGAATGCCAAGGGAACGGCCGGCATGAACATCCTGGCCGTGCTCGAAGACGCTACTACCTTCAACGTCATAACGCCGGTCCAGGGCATGACGGTCACCGGCAGCTGGCAGAAATTCAAATTTTTCGTGACCCCGACCGCCAATACGAGCGCCCTGTTCGCCCTCGCTGTCGGCGAGATGCCGGACGGTTCGACCCTGATCATCGACGGAGTTTCGGTGACGGAGTATAATCCGCGCCTCTCGACCACGGAAATCAGGGGCTATACCGGAGAGAAGAATAAGTGCTTGAAGTTTTCCGATATTTCCCAGTTCACGCCCGGAGACGTCGAGGTTTCCCTGCCGTATTACGACAGCCAGACTTCGACCTCGACCGTGAAGCGCTTCCGCCCGGAGAGCATGACGAACAACACGATGTGCATCAATATGTACGACCAGACGTTCAGCGGAGTAGGGAACGTTTACATCAACAGCCGTAATTCCGGGAAGTTCACATATACCGTCCTGCCGAAAGTCGATGATTTTTATCCGACGCTGGCTCGCGCTGACGAGGATATCATGATCGAAGGCAGCGGTTTCAGCCCGATACCCGACAACACTTTCGCGGTCATGCAGGCCATGGACGCTTCCGGCAAGATCGGCGACGTCTGGGTAAAGCCGCACATCATCGAGCCGACCCTCAAGCAGATCGTCGTCAAGGCTCCGCTGGGGACCGTATCCGGCCGCATCTATGTCCAGACCTCCTATCTTGACTCGGCCGACCAGGTGAAGGTGCTGAAGTCGAATATCTCAGCTTATAAGGTCATGCCGATCATCTACCGCCTCGAATGGGCGAGCCGCGGCTTTGACCAGGTCGGCGACGCCCTGCGCATCAAGGGCAAGGGCATCTCGAACAATCCTACCGTTAAGTTCTATAACGACAAGAACGAAGTCGTCGCGAAGACCCGCGCGAAAGTAACGGGTTCGATCGGCGACGAGGTTATCGAGGTCGCAACCCCGAAGAACATCAATCAGCTGAAGGTGACCGTCGAGGTCGACGGCATCGAAAGCGCCGCCGCTTCTTCCCTGCTTTATACCGCGAAGCCGCGGCTTTCCGATATCATCACGAAACAGAGCCGGACGCTCTATGAATCCAGCGAGAAGCTCATGGCCGCCAAGATCGGCGAGGTCATAACAGTGCGCGGGGAAGGTTTCCTTTACCCCGAGAGGACGACGACCGTCGAGTTCCAGGGGCTTGACGCCCGGATCAGAATCGACGTTCCGGCAAGCGACATCGACCCGAAAGGCACGTCCCTGAAGGTCGCCGTGCCGGCTGGAACGCAGACCGGCTATATCAACGTCGAAGTCAATTCCGAGCGTTCGAACTACAAACCGGTCGAGATCATCCCGACGGTGCTCGGAGTATCTCCCGACCCGATCGTGCCGGGCGGCGAGATAACGGTCACGGCCAACGGCATGGGCAACAATCTCAACCTGGCAACCGTATATTTCCATCTGACGGACGACAAGGAAATCGCCGTCGTTCCGAATTCGCTCGAGACCGCGACCAGCGGCCAGACGCTGATCCGCGTCAACGCCCCGCTCGCGATCTCGAATTCCCAGTCGTCGATCAATCTCCAGTACAATCTCTGGAGGGATGATGCCAAGGTCGGGCTGGCGGTTCCGCCCCGCATAACGGAGGCGAGCATCGATATGGATTCGCGGATTCTCGTGATCAAGGGCTACGGCCTCTCGATCGTGCCGAAGGAGAATATCCTGACTTTCAAGAACAACGACGAGGCGCATACGGTCGTCAATCCTCCGGTCCGCCTGCTCGGCGTCTATCCGACCGAGGAAGGCCAGGAGTTCCGCGTCCAGATCCTTAACGATTACCATTACGGTTTCGTGTCGGTTACGGTCGGCGGACAGGCTTCGAACGAGGTATCGTTCGGCCCGCTGACGATCAGGAAGATCGTCCGGCGCGTCCAGTACGTCGAAAAATACGGCGCTCAGGCCGGAGTGCTCTATATTACGGGGCATAATTTCGGCCCGACCGGAGGCGTCCGCGTCGGCACGACCTGGGCCGATGTCCATTACCGCAGCGACTTCTTCATCATCGCGGTCGTCGACCAGTCGCATGTCTATGACAACCCGGTGATCGTCGCGAGGGAATAAAATTAAAACTAAATAACATATTTCAGGCAGCGCCTCCGAAAAGGAGGCGCTGTGCTTTTTTTAGAGCCCGCGCCTTTGGCTTTCGACCGCACAACTCGCTTTCAAGGGCCTATTTGCTATATTTAACGGGCTATCATAAAATTAAAGCAGTTTGCAT
>CAYTAV010000047.1:5122-7031 GCA_964435875.1 uncultured Gammaproteobacteria bacterium | reverse complement strand
GCCGCGCCCCTGATTACAGGGACTCGCGATGACAAGCAGGTTTTTCTCAGGTCTCAAATTGGTTAATTACCCGGAAAGATCATAACTAGGGCCTGATAGAGCTCTTCGAGCGTGCCGGCATTCACGACCGTGTAGTCGGCCAGGGCGATCGGCCCGCCCTTGTCGGTCTTTTCGATTTCCGACCAGTCGCGCAGCTGCAGTTCTTCTGCCGTCGCGATCGGACGGCGGGGACGCCTGGCAAGGCGCTCAAGCCGGACGCGGGCCGGCGCACAGACCGCAACGACCTCGAAAGCGCCGCCGAACTCGCGCTTCATCACCTTGTATTCGTCCCAGCTGTAAAGGCTTTCGACCAGGACCGTATCAGACTGCTCCAGGGCTTTCCTGACCTTCGGGAGCGAAAGCTCCGCGCAGGCCCCCATGCCCGATTCATCGCGTATCTTTTCCCGGACGGCCCGTTCGTTATCGTTCGTGATCTCGAGCCCGTCCGCCTTCAAGCGATCGAAGATGACATCGCCGAAATAGACCTTGGGCCAGCTGAATTTCTCCTCGAGATAAGCGATTGCCGAGCTTTTGCCCGAACCGGCCATGCCGACCAGGGCGATGATGCGTTTTTTGTCATTCATAGCCATTCGATTTGTGTCGTTTAGCGGGATCGTCCAAGGATCGGATAAATCCCTGATTTCCGCTGCCCGCTTCCGGATAAAAAGCCTTTTGCGCTTACAAGCAAGGTGAGATGGCATCCGTGAATCGGCGATCGGAATTTAACGGTTCTTCAGACCTGGACTTCTTTCCCGTCCGTAGTGACCCGGCCGCCCTGCCATTGGCCGCGGTACTGGTTGCCTGCGCCGAAAACTTCGTGGAAAGTAATATGGACTATGCGGGCGCCGAATGAGATCCTGATCTGCGACCTGCCGAGATTGGCGACGCCGAAGGTCAGCTCGCCGCAGTAGCCGGGCTGGACTATGCCGTTAAACAGCGCTAATCCGGAGCGGAAGATCGTCGTCCTGGGGAAGATAATACCGGAAAGCGCTACCGGCAGATTTACCTTTTCGACTGTTTTTACGAGATAGTAATTCCCCGGTTCGAAAATGAAGAAATTGTCCTCCTCCGCCTGCTCGGGATCGAATCTGCCTTTTAAGAAGCTGTTCGGTGTATCGCGTTCGGTTACGCCGAGAAAGCCGGCGCCTTCGATATTGAACACTTCGCCGAGCCGCAGGTCAAAGCCGGCGCCTTCCGGGTTGTTAAGCTCGCGTTCGCAAAGGCCTTCGACCAGGTTCGCTTCTTTTACGAGGCGATGCAATTCCTTGATTCCCAGTATCATATGCTTGTGATTAATCTTCGATTTCTTTATAAATGACCCGGTAATGCAGGAGGACGGAATTGTCATTCAGCTTCTTCGCCTCCTTGATTTTCAGGTCGACGTCAGCTTCATCGGTGAATAGCGACAGACCGGAGCCGAAGATTTTCGGTTCGACGGTCAGCATGATCTCGTCGATCAAGCCTTTCTTAAGGAAGACGTTATTGAGATACGAACCGCCGCCCAGGATCGCGGAGTCATAGCCCATATTCTCGAGCTCGGAAATGACCGCCCGCGGATCGCCGGAGACCCATTTAACGCTTTCGATAGGCATCTTATGATCTTCTAGCGTAAAAACGACGTTAAGGCGGCCGGGCAGGGGTCCGGGGAGCGTGCTGAAGGTATTTTCGCCCATGATCACTACTCCGTGGCTCTTCGATACCTCCGCGAACATTCGCTTATCCTCCTTGGAGGTCCAATCGGGAAAATGGCCGCTGTCCTTCGCGATTTTGCCGTCTACGGTAACCGCCATCATCAAGATGATGTGCATAGGTTTATGTTATTCTAGTAAAAAGCTCTTATTAACCATCCTAAGCAGATTCATTACGGGCT
>CAYTAV010000047.1:0-5022 GCA_964435875.1 uncultured Gammaproteobacteria bacterium | reverse complement strand
TTCAAAACCCTCCGATATTCGCCAGTTCAGCCTTGATCGCGGGATGCGGGTCGTAGCCTTCAAGCTGGAAATCATCGAAGCGGAAGCCGTCGATCGTGTTGACCGCCGGATTGAGCCGCATGACCGGCAAAGATCGCGGTTCGCGGGCTAGCTGTTCCCGGACCTGGTCGAAATGGTTCGAATAAGAATGTACATCGCCGAAAGTGTGGATGAACTCGCCCGGTTCAAGCCCGGTGACCTGCGCGACCATCAGGAGGAGCAGGGCATAGCTGGCGATATTGAACGGCACGCCGAGAAAGACGTCTGCACTTCTCTGGTAGAGTCCGAGGTTGAGGCGGTTGCCATGCGTTACCGCGAACTGGTAGGTCGTATGGCAGAAGGGCGGGACTTCGTTAGCGTTGCCGGCTGAAGCCATCGCGTAGATGAAATCCGGATTCCAGGCCGAGACGACGTACGACTTCCTGAACGGCTTCGTTTTCAGCCCTTCGATGCACCAGCCGAGCTGGTCGATCTCGCGTCCGTCGGATGCCGGCCAGCGCCGCCACATCCGTCCGTAGATCGTTATCAGATCGCCCCATTTCCGTACGAATCCGCTGTCAGCCGGTTCGCTTTTCAGGCGCGCAATGAATTCCTCCTGGCTCAGGGCTGGCAGGAAGTTGGCGGTGCAGAACTTGTTGTAACGCTTCCAGGCCCATTCGTCCCAGATATGTACGTCATTATCTACGAGGTATTTTATGTTCGAACTGCCGGATAGGAACCAGAGGAGCTCGCGGATTATGCCTTTTAAGAATACTTTTTTCGTCGTCAGCAGGGGGAATCCCTTTTTGAGGTCGAAGCGGATCTGCCGGCCGAAGACGGAGCGGATATAGGGCGGCGCTTCGGAGCGCTCCTTGTAGCGGGCCAGGATCTCGGGGGTAAAGAATAATTCCTTATCCGTCCCGTTATCCATGATATCGCGGAGCAGGGCAAGGTACTGGTATTCCGGGTTCTGCATAATTTTTTCGTTAAGAATAAAGTATTTGCGAACCCTCCTTATTTCTTATTGGACGTTTTCGGCAGGCTTTTTTTTCCCTCTAAAGCATTTTTCCCGCGTGTAAGGCTTCCTGTTATTTCGTAAGATTGCCTGGGGCGGGGATTTTGGGCTTCGGATATCATTGATTTTATAATTCTTGTCCTTTCCTCCTGGGCTTTGACAGGGTTGAATCCCTCGCCGCGCAGGACCCATTTTTCGATCAGGTTCTTTTCCTTGTCAGAGGCCGTTTCCTTGAATTCCTTCGGAAAATTGAAATAGATATCGAGTAACATGGCCCAGTATTCCTTTATTTTAAGATAATGTTCCAGCTGCGGATCCTGGTTGTTGATCGACCTTATAGTC
This sequence comes from uncultured Gammaproteobacteria bacterium, assembly GCA_964435875.1. Classification (GTDB taxonomy): domain Bacteria; phylum Patescibacteriota; class Patescibacteriia; order Patescibacteriales; family CAYTAV01; genus CAYTAV01. Next base: position 3,647 of record CAYTAV010000047.1, on the reverse strand, counting down.
ATCGCGCCGGGTAGGGTTGATTTTACGAAAGAGCTCGCTTCAAACGCTTCGTCAACCTCTGACAGCTCATCGATGCGCTGGGATAAGTTCAGGCGGTTATCCGATTCAAAATCCGCATTATGGGCGCCTTCATGCGAAATATTATAATCGATGAATTTCAGATGGGAGATGCGGCCCTCAAGCGTATCCGGATTGGTCGGGATGCGGTAGATCTCGATTCGATCGCTTGTCCGGCCTTCGGATGACGCGACCGCAAATGTTTCGGTATTATAATCCTTGTTGACATCTCTTGTCAGAACGACTTTCCCGGTATATTCGATCCGGCGGTTGTTGCCGCTTATAAAACCTTTCGGAAAACCCGTCTTTACGAGCTTTTCCATCTCTTTATTCCTGGCGCCCAGCTTCTCAAAACCAGAATACTCGGGAGTACGCGGATACGCCGGATCCAGGCGGTTGGCTTCGGCAAGCACGTCAGCCGCGACAAGCGCCCTTTCGATCCGCTCTCCGAACCTTAATTTCAGCTTTTTCATCCGTTCGCCAGCGGACGCATTATCGGCAAGCGCTTCACGCGCCGCGGGACTCATGGCTTCCCGGCCGCTCTTTTCGGATGGATTCGGGATGCAGGCCGCAGGCGCTGAAAGGTAGATGCAGGCCAGCGCGAGTCGCATGCCTTTTGCTATGCGGTCAAGAGCGGCCGCGCTTTCTTGCCGGGACTCGGCGCTATCGGGCGTTTGGATTTCAAATTTTTCGAATCTCATTTCTTAAGCTAAAGAGGTTCGTCGAGCAGGCCTGCTTTCACGTCCTGCGGCGGAACATGCTCCCGGATGCGGATTCCGCGCCGCTCGGCCAGCTCCCATGCTTCTCGTTCTTCTTCGAATTTTTCTCCGCCAGTCTGGATCCGTCTGTATATCTTAAAATATACGATTTCCTTGATGCCGGCGTTGTTGAGGGCCTTCATGCAGTCATAGCAGGGGAACATAACGCAATAAAGCGTCGAGCCGCGCAGGCGGCGGGGAGAGCCGGCGTTGATGATGCCGTTGATCTCGGCATGCGCTCCGCGGCAGCGCTTGAGGAGCTTGTCCTCTCCGACTCCGTCGACCTTCGCGCAACCGTCCTCGATGCAGTGCAGATCGCCTTCGGTCGGACCGTTGTAGCCGATCGACAGGATCCTGTGGTTCTCGTCCACGAAGACGGCGCCGGTCTCATGGAATTTGCAGGCGGTACGCTTGGACGCGATCAGCGCCAGCGACATGAACATGTCGTCCCAGGAGAGGCGCGAGGATTTTGCTTTTTTTGCCCCGTCTTTTCTATTTTCCATGTAAATTAAAACTAACCGCCCTAGCGGAAATATTTATCGCTTTTTCATTGTAGCAGAAGGCTGGGCTAGGAGCAAATGCGCTTGTATTAGCAAAAAGACGGCTCCTTAACAGCCGTCTTTTTGGATATGGAATCGATCGGTTATTGTACCTGGACCTTTATCCCCGGACCCATGGTCGTCGCGATGACAATATTCTTGATGTATGTGCCTTTGGATTTCGCGGGTTTGGCTTTCTTGACCGCTTCCATAAGCGTCATATAATTCTCCTTGAGCTTTTCGTCTTCAAAGCTGGATTTGCCTATCGCTACATGTACGTTGGATGTGTCGTCGTTCCTGAAACTGACCTTGCCTTTCTTCAGTTCAGCGACGGCTTTTGCCGGTTCGGCAGTTACTGTCTCGTTCTTCGGAGAAGGCATGAGTCCGCGCGTCCCGAGGATCTTCGCGATCGGCCCGAGCAATTTCATCATTCCGGGCTCGGCGACCGCTACCTGGAAGTCGGTTTTTTCGGTCTTCTTGATCTGTGCGATCAGATCCTCGTTTCCGACCAGGTCGGCTCCTGCCTGGCGGCAGGCTTCCTCGTGTTCGGCTCCGACGAATGCGGCGACGCGCACTGATTTGCCTGTGCCGTGCGGGAGGCTGACTGCGGAACGCACCTGCTGATCGCCTTTACGCGGGTCGATACCGAGCCTGATATGCACTTCGAGCGAAGAATCGAATCTGGTCTTTGAGAATTTTTTCGCTAGCGCGATAGCTTCTTCGATCGGGTAGGCGGTTGTGCGGTCGAAGTCGTAGGCTTTCTTAAGCGTTTTGTTCCCGCTTTTCATCATTTGTTTCTTCGGCATAAGCGTGGTAGTGGCGAAGGGGAAAAGCGTCAGATTCAGTATGCAAGATGTTGAATGCAATAAGCATAATCAGTATATGCATAATACTTACTACATAATGCATACTACCTGTGCCTGCCCGTTCTCCCACAAATTATGTTTAATTTATAGCTTTAAAATCGTAATCCGTTATTTTATCTCAACTCCCATCTGGCGGGCGGTGCCTTCCAGGATGCGCATGGCCGCTTCGACATCATCCGTATTCAGGTCAGGCAGCTTTTTCGCGGCGATCGTGCGCAGTTCGTCGCGCGTCAGGGAGCCGACTTTGTCGACATGGGACTTGGACGAGCCTTTCTGGACCTTTGCGGCCTTTTTGATCAGCTCCGAGGCAGGAGAGACCTTCATGATGAAATCGTAAGAGCGGTCCTCATAGACCGTGATTTCGACCGGCGTAATCTCCCCCATGCGGTCGCGCGACTTCTCGTTGAAAGCCGTGCAGAACTGCTGGATGTTGAGGCCGTGCTGGCCCAGCGCAGGTCCGACCGGAGGAGCCGGATTGGCCTGGCCGGCAGGTATCTGGAGCTTTATCTTCGTAAGGATTTTCTTCTGTTTCGCCATATCATTGTAAGAAAAAAGTTAAAAGTAAAAAAAGTGCAGTCGGTTTTAAATCTTCTTGATCTGCAGGAAATCGAGCTCGACAGGTGTCTCGCGTCCGAACATGGATACGAGCACCTTGACCTTGCCTTTTTCCTCGTCGATGTGCGTGATCCTGCCTTCGAGGTTCTTGAACGGCCCGTCAACTATGCGGACCGGGCTGTCGACAGTAACGTCGATCTTGAATTTCGGCTCCTCGACGCCCATGCGCTTCTGCAGTTCCTTGACCTCCTTTTCGCTGATCGGGGTCGGAACCGTGCCGGTTCCGATGAATCCGGTAACGTTCGGCGTATTGCGTACGACGTACCACGAGTCGTCCGTAACGATCATTTCGACCAGGATGTATCCGGGGAAGATCTTTTCCTCGATGACTTTGCGCTTGCCGTTCTTGATCTTGATCTTCTTCTCGGTAGGGATCAGGATATTGAATATCTTATCTTCCATGTCCATGGACTCAATACGCTGGTGGAGATTATGCGCGACATTCTCCTCGTAGCCGGAATAAGTATGGATAACGTACCAGCGCCTTCCTTGATTGAGAACTTGCTTGGCCATATGAATGATTTAGGAATAATCGGGTTTAAGGACGCCCCCGCAATGCTACTGGGCGCGGTTTAGCAGGACCAGCTCCAGCCCTTTGGTAAACGCGAAGTCAAGTATCCCGAGATAGGCGGCGACGCCGAGGCTGATAATGATTACGAGGGTCGTAAAATTCCTGGTTTCCTTCCAAGTGGGCCAGGTTACCTTTTTCATCTCCTCAAGCGATGTTTTTACGTAATTTTGGATACTTTTGATCATAAATACCCGTTATTTTGATTAAAAAACAGCCCCTTAGCGGGCGGCTTTATTCATAG
>CAYTAV010000046.1:0-7245 GCA_964435875.1 uncultured Gammaproteobacteria bacterium | reverse complement strand
TAGAATTCGTGCCTAAAGAGGATAAGCAGGCAATGCGCCTCCTTCGTTTCCGCGAAGACATCTTCCCTGGCTACACGGCGGGAGGGTTTGAGAAAGCCTTTAGCGTATTTTTTTCAATCAAAGAAAGACTGGCGATTCCCGGCTCCCTGCGGCAGATCTACCTCATGGAGCGGAAAGCGCCTCTTGATCAATAATAATATGAAACCGACAATCGAGCTCGCGAAGGAGCATGTGCCGATCAGGCTGGCGCTTCGCATCCTTCTACGGCTAGCCGGGCAGGATCTGGATGATCCTGACAGCTGGACCGGCCACGCCGATCAGCTGATCATTTTCATCAGGGATTATGCCGACAAGCTGCATCATGGCAAGGAGGAAGACCTCTTTTTCCCAGCCGTGCAGAGGAGCGGGACGGCGGATGAAGCCGCGCTGATCCGCGAGCTGGTCAGCGAACATGGGATCGGCCGTGAGCTGGTCAAGTGCATGGCCGCGGCTGTCAGCGGCCGGTCAGCGGCGGATTTTCGCGCCAGCGCGGCAAAGTACGCCGCGCTGCTCGATCAGCATATCGACAAGGAGAACATCCGCCTGTTCCCCATGGCGGACCGTTCGCTTTCACAGGAAGAACAAGAGAGCCTTGAGCAAGGCTTCAGGGATTTTGAAGCTGAAGCTTTCAGCAAAAACCGTCTGGAAGAACTGCTTGCCATATTTGAAAATTTAAAAAGTACTTATCTTAAGGCCAGCACATGACATCAGGAAAGCAAGGACTAGTCGGTTTACTTTTACAGAAGCTGTGCTATATTAAAAATAGCAGGCGGTTCGCATAATACCTTATATAAGGGTATTATTTGTTATTTCAAATGCTGGAGGGTGAAATGGGCAACGATTCAATTTACTTGCAGAAGCTCGATCCGGTCTTTTTCCATTGCGAATACCGGAGGTTGCCAAAAAGCGATATAGCGGTAAGCTACAGTAATTTCAGCAAGCAGGATCTTGAGCCGCCGTCGATCAGTTGCGGTGTTGAGATCGCGACCCTCGCAGACGGCCAGGAATTCACGCTTTTTCTGCTCGCGCGTTTGTGCAGGAAAGCGATCATCGCGATAGCCGGACTTCTTCCATGCGACTCGATGAAGAGTTGCGAACGATGCACGGACAATTGCGACATAACGGTCTATGAAAGGCTGAAAACACTATCTTTATTCATGCGGGAATTCCAGCACCGGATGTGGTCCCTGATCGAAGAATCGACCCGTCAAGACAGAAAATATCTTGTGATCGGGGAAGGATTCAGAATATTCAAAATTTCACCTGATGAACGCTATAGATTACAATGCTTGAAGGGCGCTTTGTTGTCCCGTCTAAGCAACTGAATTTTTCATCCGGCCCAAACCAGCATAGCTTGGGCCGTTTTTTATCTAAAATGATTCTAAGGCAAAGCAAGTATGACGGTACCGCGCCCATGGTCGCCCGGGAATTGCTCGGGTGTTTTTTGGTACGGAAATCCGAGGACATGACCATCAAGGCGATGATCGTCGAAACGGAAGCTTATGCAGGTTTCGACGACAAGGCGAGCCACGCGAGCCGCGGACTGACGCAGAGGAACGCGGTCATGTTCGGGAAGCCGGGCATCTTTTACGTATATTTCACCTACGGAATGCATCATCTGCTCAACGTAGTCACGGGAAAACCGGGGTATCCAGCAGCGGTCCTGATCCGAGCGGCCGAGCTTAAGGCAAGCGGAAGAAGGGCGGACGCGGCCGATCAACGTTCCAGGATGGACGGTCCCGCACGCCTGACCAAGGCTCTCGGGATCGACAAGCGCTTCAACGGAAAGCCGGCCTTTACGAAAAGATACGGGCTTTGGATCGAATCAGGCGACGCGATAAAAAAAGCCGATGTCGTATCGGCGAAACGGATCGGCGTTGATTACGCCGGGGAGTGCAAGGATTGGCTATGGCGGTTCTATATCAAGGGCAATCCTTGCGTATCGCGCAAATAAGAAAACTTATTTCTGGATTCCGGATCCACCGCAGCGGAGAAGGCAGGTCCTGGGACGGCATGCGACCTGTTTTGGATTCCGGACGTGGCTGTCCTAGTAAAATCTCCAGGAGCAGACTGCTATTTGAACCGGATGATTACGATCTCTGGAGCATTGCCGATGCGCATCGGCGGACCCCAGCTGCCGGTGCCGCTCGTCGTGTAGATCGTATGCGTTCCGTCCACGTGCATGCCTGCGTTGTATCTGCCGTAGACGAGCCTGGTTGCCAGGTTGAAAGGGAAGATCTGGCCTTGGTGCGTATGTCCGGCAAGCTGGAGGTTGATCCCGGCGGCTTTCGCCTCCTTGATATATAGCGGTTCATGATACAAGAGGATCGCGGGTAAAGCCGGATTGACCTGCTTCATCAATAATTCGAACAGGTTCTTCCTGTCCGCCAGGCAGTAATTGCCGCCTACGATCTGCAAGCCCTGGACAGTATCGATCTCATCGGAAAGGCAGCGCACGTTCGCCTCTCGGAGGGCGGTCAAGGCTTTTTCGCGGCCTTGGTAGATCTCGTGGTTGCCGGTCACGAAGAAAGTTCCAAGCGGAGGATCGAGCTCTTTTAACGGGGCTATCAGCCGGCCGAGCGTATCGCCGACCCCGTCGAACATGTCTCCTGTCAGGAACACGATATCCGGTTCATACGGCTTGATCTTGCCGATGACCTCGCTGAGGAAGCGAGAGCCGTTTACGTAGCCTAAGTGCATGTCCGAAAGCTGGACTGCGGTCCGTCCGACCCATTCCTGCGGAAGCCCGGGGATGCTGACCGTGACTTCTTTGATGCGCGGACGAGAGGCGTTCCACGCGCCGTAAGAGGCGATCGCGATCGATAAGAGGATCGCTCCGAGGCCGATCGCCAGGCTGAAAGCCGGCGAGGAGCCGCTGTTGAAGACGTTATCGACGATCCTCGCGGCGAGCAGGATGAAGAATAGGTAGAAGGCGAGCCCGAGCCAGGAAACCGCCAGGAGATAGAACCATCTCACCAGCTTCGTATCGGCCCAATGCGCGAGCATAGTCGCGACGAGCATGCTCGCGCCGAGGATCGCTAAGACGACCGCCAGCTGATGCCGCGCCGAGGCCGCCGAAATATTGAAGATATGCAGGATCGAGGTATAGATGAAAAAATGCATCCCGAAAACTGCCGCGCCGACCAGGCACAGGAAGATCAATAATTGGAACCACATAATATTGGATTGCTTATGAATTTTTGAATGGATAGATCCGTACAAGAAAATTTTAACATAAATAACAATATTTTCAAACTTTAGCTTTTATCGCGCGCGAAAACATTGTATTTTAGCTCTAATTATGGTAAGATCTAGACGCAGCGAAAAGCGGCATGAAACAGAATTCAAGGATCAAATCCGGGAAAAGAAAGGGCGACCCGGCCTATCGGACGCCGTCCGGTTTCAGATACCGCAGGGCTGAATCAGCGAAACGAGCGATCCGAAGCCCATTTTGCTAGCCGTGATTATCCATCAACTAATACAATATTAATATGAACTTCTTAAAAAAGCTTTTCAAGGGCGTTGTCGGAGCCGAGGTCGAAAAAGGCGATATAGTCAGCTTTACAGGCGATGATGAGGGAAAGACGGAAGGATCAGGGGAGATGAAGGAATTCAAGATCGTAACGGTTGCGGACTTAATCAGCGTTCTTGAATATTCAAAACAATTATCGGGCGACCACGAAAGATACGCGCACCAGATCGACAAGATCAGGGAAGCATGCAGAGCCTCGGATCTTAACCCGGAAGATGTGCGGGTCGAAAGGATGCCCGACGGCATTCTCGGCACGTATGATCCGAATAACCGGGAAATCGCCATATCGCAGGACCTGCTTGCGAACCCCAGCGAAGAGGGCAGCATGATCAAGCTCACTTTCGTCCATGAGAAGGTTCATAAAGAAGGGATACACGACGAGGGCTTGACGCAGATGGTGGCGGAACGGAGGACGGGTACGAGTACGTCGATTTATGATGAAGAGGTCGCAAAAACCAGGAAGGCTATAGCCAGCCTCGGCCTTCAAGCGGCGGAAAAGGTCTATGATCTCAAGAATCCTAAAAAATTGCTTGAGAAATTCATTGATAAAGAATTCGGCGAAGGCGGGCGATTGGAAGGGATTTATGGACGGCTCTTGAAAGAAAAGAAGGGCGACCAAGAAAAAGCCTTCCAAGAACTCATGAAGCATGCTTCTGAAATCGCGACCAAAGAGAGCGTTTTTGAAACCGCCTTCAAAGAGTTGTCGGATAAGATATCGGATACGGAATGGGAAAAGCTAGTCCGGGGCAAGATTCGGGAAATCGTACAAAAAAAGCCGGCGCCCTGAAGGCGTCCGGCACGATAAGAATCGGCGTTTCTCAATCGTCTTTCCTGCTGTTTTTCATCTTCCTAAGCGCGAGCAGGCTGAAGAGAAGGGCGGCGGCGCCCGCGATTACAGCGAAGAGCTGCTTTTTCTGCCGCGGTTCGAGGCTTTCGTACCTTTCCCGGGCTTTATTCGCGGCCTGCGAGGCTTTTTCCTTGATATCCTTCAATCCCCCGCATGAGCAACATTCCTTTTCTTCATTCAGAATTTGTTTGTAATCCTGCATATATTTCGAGTTAAGAATAATCAGCAATAATCGCGGTCGCTAAAGGTTAACATAGTATCCTAAAAAAGCAAGGCGGTGCGAACCGCAGATGCTGGCCACCTGCCGGCGAGTTGACCTGTATGGGAAAGAATATTATCATCGTACAAGGACTGATCGGGATTCTCGTCTTTTTAGCCGGGCTTATGATCGCAGGTACGGTACTTATTATTATCAACAACAGGGCGGAAAACAGCATGGTCAACCAATCGGTGCCAAGGAGTATTACGCCAGGGATCAAGAAATAATTTCACATATTAATCTAATCGTTCTTTCGCAATACGGCCGGCTGGACCGGCAAGGCGGCGAAGATGCGAAAAATATGAGCGGACAAAAAAGATTCACAACCGAAGACGCGAAACGCGTCGGCGAAGCGATCGGGGTCGATTTCAGCAAGTACGACCTCGAGCAGTTCAGGTCAGGCATGGATGTCGAGCTCGAACACGGGGCTCACGACCCGGAAACGAACGTTACGAACGACGACGAGCTCATGACCGGCAAAATCGCGTTCGCTCATATGAAAGAATTCCCCGATTATTATGAACGGCTTGAGAGAATGGAAGAAGAGGCAGAGGAGCACTGGAAAGGCAGATAGGGCAAAATATCTGATCATCTGAAAAAAGGAGGAGCAGCATGCCGGAGGACGGAATTAGCGGGATTAGCGCTGAAATACCCCGGATTGAGACAATCGCTTACTGGAGGCGGAATCCGCGGTCGCAAGCCAGGATCAAGATCGGCAATGAACAGGAAGGAGGCGAACAAGCACGGAAAAAGCACGGAAAAACACCCGATTCAGTAACGCAGTTGCCTGGCCTGATATGCAATTGCAGTGACGAAGGCAATACTCTCTTGATCAATATGCGCACCGGAAAAGGTGATTGTCCTGCTTGCGGAGATATAACGCAATTCGACCCTAAGATCATCAAGAAATGGACCCCCTGAAAGCAACCTTTGCCGCAGATAAGCCCAGTGATAAGCCGGGCTTTTTTTTATTATTAGATCAAATACTAGGATTTAGCTTTGGAAATAAGACTGATTTAGAAAGGGCAAGTATATACAGCAAATGCTTGACAGGAGCGCGAAAATATGTAATTATACATAAAAGTTTGTCCTTTAACAGAGGGAGAGTTGATAGTGGAAGTCGTGGAATAGGGGTTTTCTAAAAAACCAGAGAGGAGGATGTATGGCTTTGATTTGCGGACTGGATGTTGGCCAGCTATATCGTGAAATTCATCCTGGTTTAACCGGAATTTGCTCAGTAATCCAGGCTTATACACTGAGGGAAATCAAACTGAGACCGATCAACTCGGAAATCGAATTCCACCAAGTCGATATGTCGACGAAGATCGGCGAGGCCGCTCTAAAATTTCCACTTTTGTCGGCGGCCATGGATACGGTAACAGGCGCAAGCATGGCTAAGGCAATGTCTGAGGTAGGCGGTTGCGGGATCATTTACCGCGACAAAAAGCCGGAAATCCAGCTTGCCATGATCAAGGAGGCACTGGATCATAGGTTCTGCCTGGTATCCAAGCCTAAGAGCCTGCGGCCTGGCCAAACCATCGAGGATGCCAAGGATATCCTCGATGAGTTTGATTTCAGCACAATCCCGGTCGTCGAGAGCGACGGCAAGCTGCTTGGCGTTGTATTCACGCGCGACATCACCTTCAAGGGACATCTCCATGAACCCGTGGAAAGGTGGATGAAGCCGTTGTCAGATCTCAAGGTTGAGAAAACCAGCACCAGCTTCAAGCGAATCCGGCAACGACTGTTGAACGAGCAGGAATGCACCGTCCTGCCGATCGTTTCAAAGAGCGGAAAACTCAAGGGCCTCTATTTTATGTTAGATTTCGTCAATGTCAATCCGTCGACCTGGAATGGTAAGCCGTTAGTCGGCATGGCAATCGGGACGCACGAATCAGACCTTGACCGGGTCAGGGAAGCTCTTAAGTTCGGGATCGGGGTGATCGTAATCGATTCGTCCCACGGGAACTGCTCGAAAGTCATCAATCAAGCCAGGAAGGTAGTGAAGCTCGCTGACGGAAGCGCGGTTGTGATCGCCGGGAACATCGCCGACATTGAAGGATATCTGTTGCTTGCCCAGGCTGGGGTCGACGGAGTGAAATGCGGTATCGGATCAGGTTCGATCTGCACGACCAGCTCGGTTACCGGAGTCGGCTTCCCGATGTTCACGCTGATCAGGGAGCTGCAATATGTCCGCAAGCGGCTGATAAGCTCTTACGGCAAAGCACCCGAAATCATACCGGATGGTGGCATTGAAGGGCAAGGCGACCTTGTCCTCGCACTGGCGGCCGGTGGACATGCTTGTATGGCAGGTAAATGGTTGGTTGCGGCAAAAGAGTCGCTCTCAGTCGAAAATTTCGGAGTGCATGACGGTGAAGTCTATTACCGGGGAATGGCGTCAAAGGCTGCAATCAGAGCACGATCGTCGGATCGCTACGGCAAGCAGAAAAAAGCTGAAGAAGGGGTTGAGGGTTGGGTTCCTTACCGCGGACCGCTCAAAAAATGGTTCGCGGCCGACGTAGAACTGGCGTCCGGGGGCTTTGCGCACCTCGGAGCAAGGACGATAAG
>CAYTAV010000045.1:0-7327 GCA_964435875.1 uncultured Gammaproteobacteria bacterium | reverse complement strand
GACCGTCAAGAGCTGTATGAACTGCTTGCGCTTAAAAACAGGGCGCTGGCGGAAAAGCTCAACCCGAGCGACCGGAAAAATCCGCACAGGCTCATAAGGCTGATCGAAGCCGCCGGGCCCGGCGATCGCCAGCCGGAGGCTAACGTGCCACAATATGACGCGCTTGTTATGGCGCTTGCCCCGCCAAGGGAGGAGCTGGAGCAGAGGATACATACGAGGCTAGTCGAGCGGCTCGAAAGTGAAGACATGATCGGCGAAGTCAGCCGCCTCAACAAGGCGGGCATTCCCTGGAAGCGGCTCGAATCTTTCGGGCTGGAATATAAGTATATCTCGCTTTATCTGCAGGAAAGGATCGATTACGATGATATGGCGATGAGGCTGGAGACCGCTATCCGGCAGTTTTCTAAGCGCCAGCTTACCTGGCTCAAGCGCTGGGAGCGCCAGGGCAGGAAGATGCATTGGATCGGCGGATCCGGGGAGGCCGAAGTACTGGTCAGAAAATTTATCGGGCAGTGATGGCGCTTTCTGGACTGGTGGTCATGCAGTTTGATCGAAAAACCGGCGCGTTAGGCGTCGGTTTGAAATTGGGCACTATTTTTTTGTCGAATTGTTGGCTGCTCTAGGTCAGCTGGCAACCAGCAGAATTGATGAGAACTGGAGTTGGCATTCATAGGCTAAGCGAAGTATAGATTTCTGATCTCTTTGTTTAATTCAATAAACAGACGCTGGATGCGGATGTAGTCCTCCGGCAATCTGAACCTAGTGCCTGTCAATTCTCTAGCAGATGGGCAAAATACCCGGAAGCACTGGCCTTTGATTTCGCAAGAAAACCCATCCGGAATTAATATCTTGAGATGGGGTATATCACAGTTGATTGCCTGGGCACAATAGTTGGCTTTGACCATGATGGGGCAGGGGGACTGCCTGGCAGCAGAAATACGATTCCTTTCTTCGCAATCCACACTGCTAGAACAGCTGTTGATCCCGGCGTAACGACATTGAGCATCTTTGTAGGGGCATGACCGTTCATCGTAATAGCTATTAAGCTCTTTCAAGACGCACTTCATGCCATCTCCTTTCTTTTTAGTTAAAAAGGGCAAAAAAATTCCCGTCCTTGCGGGACGGGATATGTTATATGAAATTGCATTCATCCGGCAAGGTGCCGGTTCTTTCCTGTTTCTGTTGTTTGCTATTCGTATGCATTGTCCGTATTATAACAATTTAACGGAAGAAGTCAATGTCTGATAGCGATTATTTAGCCGATTCCCTTTCGATCCAGGCATTAACGATATCTTCACGCTTATCATTACCGTACTTCTCGAGGTTGCTGATCAGCTCTTGGATGATTTCGTCTTTTTCAAGGCTGAATTTTTTTACTAATAAACCGATCTTTTCAGAGTTAAAATCCGAGCGTTTTTCAAGGATGTCGATCAGTTGTTGGACAGTATTATCGAATAGGATCCTGCCTTTCTTGACATCGTCACCCAGCGTTTCGATATCATCGTCAAGATCCTTGAGCGGGCTCTTATTGATGAATTCTTCAGCGATCTGTCCGATTTGCTCGGGTGTAGCTTTTTCCATACAGTTATAATTTATGAATCAAGTTGCTTTTTTAAGATTTCCGCAGCTTTTTTCGGGTTGGCTTTGCCCCTTGTCGCGGCCATGACCCGGCCCACGAGATATTGCAGGACAGCAGTCTTGCCAGACCTGTATTCGGCGGCCTGATTGGGGCATTCCGCCAGCACGCCGCTGATGACCTTTCCAAGCTCGTCTTCATCGCCGAGCTGTTCGAGTCCGAGCTCCTGCATAATCGCCGTTGGATCGCCGCCTTTTGCATACATTGCTTCGAGTATCTGCTGTCCGGCTGATGAGTTGATCTTATCCTGGTAAACAAGGCAGAGCAATTCGGCGAAATTCTCGGGAGTGATCCGGATATCGCTGATCCGCTTCCTGTCCGCGTTCAGATGCTTGAAAAGTTCGGATATGAGCCAGTTAGCAGCGAGTTTTGAAAGCTTGTTTTTCTGCCGTTCCCAGTCGTCGCCGGTCGAATCGATCCAGGCCCGGAGCTCGGAGATGGTGTTCTCCGTGAAAGCGGCAAGGGCGCGGTCGGAAACGAGCAGTCCGGCGTCCGCGTCAGAAAGAGAGTATTCTTCCATGAAGCGCGCTTTTTTTTCCGGAGGCAGTTCGATCAGGCGCGATGCAATCTCTTCGACCCATTGTCCGTCGATCGACATGGGAGGAATGTCAGGTTCGGGGAAGTAGCGGTAATCAGCCGAGGATTCTTTAGTCCTCTGCGATACCGTCTTTCCTCGATTTTCGTCCCATCCGCGGGTCTCCTGGACAAGCTGGCCGCCCTCTTCGAGCGCCTTGATCTGCCGCCCTATCTCATAATCGATCGCCTTTTCGATCGCGCGGAAGGAATTGATGTTCTTCAGCTCGACCTTGGGATTGAGCGCGTATCCTGCTTCCGGGACGATCGCGCCCCCCTTGCCGGATGAAGAGGCGTCCGGTACGTATTTCCACCTGCCTTTTTCCTGGACGCTGATATTCGCTTCACAGCGCATCTCGCCTTTTTCCATATCAGCGTTCGAAATATCAAGATAGCGGAGGATCGCCTGGTAAGCCATGCAGAATTTTTTCACCTGCGCGGCGTTTATTAACACCGGTTCGGTCACCATTTCGATCAAGGGGGTACCTGCGCGGTTATAATCGATAAGCGAATAGCTCTTGCCGGCCGGATGGGTCGATTTGCCGGTATCTTCCTCGAGATGGATGCGTGTTATTTCGATCCGCTCGCCATCAAGCAATAGATGGCCGCCATAGACGAGCGGGAGGTCGTATTGTGATATCTGGTAACCCTTCGGAAGGTCGGGATAAAAATAATTCTTGCGGTCGAATTTCGAAACGGAGTTAGTCTTCGAATGCAGGCCGAGGCCGACGAGTATCGTATCCTCGATCGCTTGTTTGTTCGGGAAGGGAAGGGTCCCGGGATGCCCGAGGCAGACCGGACAGACGTTCATATTCGGTTCCTGGCCTTCCGAATCATTATTGCAGCTGCAAAACATCTTCGACCGGGTCTTTAGCTCGGCATGTATCTCAAGCCCGATGATCACGTCGTATTCCTTTTTCATGTAAGCAATATGGCTAAAATTGGTAAAAAAATTAGCATGTGACTCTAGGCTAATATTACCTCAAAGGAGAAATTTCTGCAAGTGCAAAAAAACCCATCCTGGGTCGACTGATGGGTTTTTTGCAGCATATTAAATTATTGGTTATCCTGCGCTTGGACGTTATTTTCGGGCGGCACGGTTTCGGCCGGTACTGCCGGAACGGTTGCGTTTGCCTCCGAATCAGCTGAAGATCCATCCGGCGCCTGCGACGTCTCCTGCGGCAAGTCCTTTGCGTTGCCGGCAGGTTCTGTGCGGATCGGCTGGTCTGCGCTTGGGTCGTCGATCATTTCCGGAAAGATATCCGGCGATCCGTCCGGCTCTTTGTTCTCCCGCGACTCCTCCGCGTCCTTTTCTTCCGGTTTCATGGGATTTTCCGCGCTGTCGGCCTTTTTATCGCTTTCAGCCGGATCGGTTCCCGTCTCCTGCGGCTCGTTGGCGTTTTCGGTCTGCCGCTTTTCTCGATAATAGCTATCCGGCAGGGTGATTCTGTTTTTCGGTTCGTTGCCGTCGCTGTTCGCCGCTTTCGGGGTCCCATAGTCCGGTCCTTCGATGTCCCAGAAGAGGGTCGAATTCGTCAGCGGTCCGAAGCAGGTATGCCAGTTCGCAGAGTCCGTGCCGTCTCCCGGTTCGGAATCCCGTTCCATGGAGCGCCGCTCGCAGGTGTCGAGACCGGCAGCCCATTTCTGGCCGAGAACTTTATCGATCATGATCCCGCTCTCATCCGTTAGCACGAGGTCGGAACTGAAATAATTCCTTATCTCGATATTGCCGTTGACTATATCCGGCTCAACTGCCAGAGCGCTGTTCGCGCTCGAGGATTGGTAGCGGGAGATCAGGATGTATCCTCTGGCCGGGATATACCTGTTTGCCGGCAAATGGAGCGGCTTGTTGTCGCGCAGGAGGTTTTCGATCTTCCATTTTCCGATATTGATATCGTTCCCTGTCATGTTCCTTAACTCGATCCATTCATCCCGGGCAGAAACGTGCGATCCCATCCACATTATCTCGTTGATTACAACGTCTCCAGGCTTGACGGCAGGTTCTTCCCAGTATCCGGACCGTATCATGTTCGTGATCGTCAACGCGTCGCGGAAGCCCCCGTCGAAATAATTCCCGGTGTTGCCTTGCCAGGCCTGGAAGCGCAGGTCAAAACTGCATACGCCGCCCTGGAGGGACTGGTCGCTTGACGTTAGATATGAGGTGAATATCCAGTCGTGCGGCATGCCGGTCGAGCTGGCTGTTACCGAGAGATCCTTGATCGGCCCCGTGAATACGCTGGTCGAGCCGTTTTCAACCTTGATGTTCAAGAAGCGGCACAAGTCGCCGACCATATTCATCTGTACGAAATGGTATTGCATCGGCGCACTGCCGGTCGTCGATGCGATGATTTCCTTCAGGGCCGGCGTCGAAGGGGTTACGATCGTGAAATCAGAACTGGTTGTCGCGGTGATATCGAGCGTAGCATTCTGGATTTCTGCTGAAGCAGGTTTTTCGCGGTCCCAAAACAAGGCCATCGTATCGACGGTCATCAGGACAAATGCCCAATAAACGAGCGGCAGGCCGGTTATGAAAATTATTTTCTTGATAAGGCTTGAAGTTTTCATCAGATGTTAGGGATTATTTTTTTTCCTGATCCTTCTGATCTCGTTGCGGATATTGGCGGCCTCGTTCATGATGATCATTGCCGACGGCAAGACGATTATCAGGGCGAACCCCCAGGGTTTTTTAGCCGTCTCGACAGCGTAGCCTGCGAAAGGAGCCCGAAATTGCAGCTTGCCGATGATATCGCTCCTTTTAACACTGTTGCCGTCGTCCTTGCTGTTTGCATCGCCCTTGGTCGTATATACGGCTTCGCCTTCCTTATTTTTCTTTTCAGCGAAAATCCTGTGGGTCACCGATATCTTCTCGTCCTGGCGGAATGTTATGATATCGCCGACCTTATAGTTTTCTGCCGGCCGGACCATGATAACACTGCCAGTCTTGATCGCCGGCTCCATAGAGCCTGAACGGACAACCAGGAACTTGTATCCGCCGAAACCGGGGACCATCGTAAATACCAGCAAGATAACGATGCATGCAATCAGCAGTGAAAAGGCGGTATTAACGATAGAATATATGATATTAGCCTTTTTTTTATCATTTCGCTTCGGGATTTCTGACTTTAGATCGAGCACATTCATAAAATATCAGTTTTTCCACTGCTTGTTTAGTATTATAACTTATGCTTAATAAATCGTGAAGTTGATATCTTTAATCAAGACCGATTTCCATGGCCCTTGATGGAAGGATTCCTCGGTCAGGATCATCTTCAGGTCGTATTCCCCCGCCCCCAGTCCTAGGCTTCCGCAGGTTCCGCGCTCGAGTTCGCCGTTTACGTCCGTAGTTTGGCAGAGCAGGAGGCCGGGGCGGTCCGGATCGAGCGCAGACAGCAAAGCATCGCTTGCCGCATCACAGACCCCTCCGCCGCAACGGAGGACATGGTAGCTGTTGTCCGTCTTGAGCATTTTAACTGCAGAACCGGCGGAATCGGCCGTAAAAAAGTCCCAGACCAGATAGCCGATGATGCAATGCGTGCCGCCATGGTATGCCGAGTCAGCCAGATAGTCAGCATCGCTTACGTTAGCCGATAGCGTTTCATCCCACCATCGGCCGAGATAGCCGATCCGTTCGTTTGCCTGGTCGTTGCCGGTTGCTCCGTATTTGCAGGCTGGCTTGCCTTCGAGTTTGGCCTGGTAGGTGAAATAGGGCTTGAGGCCGGACGCGCTAAGCTCTCCTTCGAGCGCGCCGGCTGACGGAGTGTCGTATTTGAAGCTGACTGTTGACAATGAATAATCAAGATCGTACCCATATTGTCCGGTTGACGGACTGACGGCGTCGTTGATCGAGATTATCCTCGTTTCAGGCGTTGTCTCGTTTCCCGCTCCGTATTCCGCCGGTACGCCTTGCGTGTAAGTAATCCCTGCGGGCCAGTAATCTAGCAGGTAGCGGTCGGCATGCCAGGATGACATCGAGCGGGTGCTGGAGTTGTAATCGGCGCAGTCAACGAGCCAGATCTTCGCATCCGGGAAGCCGGCAGGGAAATTGGCGTCTGCCGGGTCGGGGAGTCCGGCCGGGAAGGGAACGGATCCGCTGATCGAAAGCCGGCCGCCCGTATCCGGCATGCGGCTGCCGAAATAGTAGCCTGGGTGGTTTCCCGGCCACCCGTCGGCATAATAGATCAGGCAATAGTTGAGGGCCGGATCGAGTCCGTAGGCTTCGAGCGCATAATCGAACACTTCTCCGACGCTAACGTAGCGCAATATCCCGAAGCGCGCATCGGCGATCGGGGGCCAGGCGCCAGCCGGCACTTTGTTCTCAAGGAATTCGAACGCGGGCGACGGCTTCGGAGCGCCGAGCTGGAGGGCGAGGAACTCGAGGTCGAAGGTCAGGGTGTCGCTCTGCGCCCAGTTCTCGGTCGTGAAGGGCAGGGAATAGTTCTCCCGGACGACGAGCGATTGCCCCGGGTCGAGCTTCCCGACATAGATATAGGCTTCCGCGGCAGCCGCGATCGTGATGCCCGTAGTAGCAGGGATCAGAGTGTCCGCCCCGACAAGCATCTCGTAGATGACCGCATTCTCGATATCGTTTTTCGGAACACCTCCGTTATGCTCGTGATACCACTCTTGTTCCGGCTCGATCACACCGTTTTCGTCCGACTTAAGCGCGCTGATCCGCTTGAATATCTCCGCAGTATTCTCGCCGACGTTCTTGATCGTGATCGTCGTTTCCTTCGTATCGCCGGGCAGTATATTCTCCCATGCGATCCGTTCGTTCCAGGGATTCTGGCTATTGAGCTCGATATCGATCGTGCCGGCCGCGAAAGTGTTGCCGAAAGAAAGCTCGGTATCTGAAAAGAAGGCTACTGTTCCTCCGGCGACCGCGGACAGGGCCAGGATGATTATGAATAAGCGTTTGGTCAGCGTTCGCATAAGCGTATGGTTAGATCTTGATATTTAATAAGTATAATAGTATTCTTTCTACCGCATCGGAAAATCATCTCAACTCCTCATCTCCCCCTCCCGTAAGGAATTCGAACCGGGAGGGTCGCATGAAGAGCCGATTATCGCTTAAACATCAGTATCATCATATTTGACCAGGTTCAGGTCGAACAGGAATTT
>CAYTAV010000044.1:4539-7375 GCA_964435875.1 uncultured Gammaproteobacteria bacterium | reverse complement strand
CCTCGTTATTCGATCCCGATTGCTCGGGAAAGCTGCGTAATACCTTCGTGCACTTCTCTGTGGCAATTTGCGCATAACAAAACGCATTTATCAAGTTCTTCTTTAACTTTTTTCCAGCTCCTGGTGTATCCTTTAGCTGAAATTCCAAAATCTTTTTCTTTCATATCTAGATGGTGGAATTCAAGAACTTGTATACATTTATCGTATCCGCAAATTACGCATTTATTACCTTTATATTCAATAGACATCTTACGGATCAATTTTCGTCTTTTACCTTCTGCCCTTTTAAGGTAATCGGCACGATCTGAATATCTCCTCTTATCTTTTGGCATAAATAAATTATACCAAAGATATGAGCGTGTTCACAGCCAACTGCGCTACCGCTGCGCTACCCGGGAATATTAAAGAATATATTCGATTGTCAAGCAACAAATTCCTGCAAATAACGGAATTGCCGATGCGAAATAAAATCTGCCCTATCCGGCAGGCTGGATATATTATATAATAAACATGATATTAGTCAATATTCGCGAATTTAACGGATATTACAAATTTTATTACTAATCTGCCTAAGCCCTATCCTTAAAATATGAACAAAAAATCATATAAAGTACTAGCACTGATTATTCTTTTGTATATAATTTCTTCCTACCTGACCCATAGCGGATATCTCGATCTGTCTGCTATCCCTGGCCTGGAAAGCGATTACGCCGAACTGGTCTATGTCTCCATTGTCGTTTTGGGAGGCGTCTTATTCGGCGTCAGCACCCTGCCCCTCCTGCCATTCGCTGTCTCGCTCTGGGGACCAGCCGCCGCTTCCTTTCTGACGGTTACGGGCCTGGTACTGGGCTCGCAGGCCGCATTCACGATCGCCCGCCTCTTCGGCAAAAAAATCGTCTGCCGCTTTATCGATGATTGCGACCTTGACGAATGGCGCGCGAAACTGCCCTCGCGGGGTTTGTTCTGGCCGCTCGTACTCGCCCGCATCCTCCTACCGGTCGACGTCATCAGCTACGCAGTCGGCCTGTTCAGCAAGATGGGATGGCTCGCCTATTTCTTTTCGACGCTGGTCGGCGCTTCGATTTTCGTTATCGTCTTCACCTACCTCTCGGAACTTTCCGCAGGCATCCAGGTCGCTCTCGCCCTGGTCGGAACTGCGGTCCTGGCGATCTTCCGCAAGCGGTTCATCAGATGGAGCAAATCGTGGTGGAAATTATGAGCCGCCGATATAGTTATCGAGCGAAGACGCAAGAGAGGCCGCTGATGCGGCCTCTCTTATATTGAGTCTCTGTTAAAATAGATTATTAATTACATTGTTGCATCGGTACTGGACGCTGTCGTGCTGGCCGAAGACGGCAGGATGACGATCACGGAAGCGGAAACGGCCTTGGAACGGCGGTTATAAACGCCGCGCGTGCGGAGCATGTCGCCGACCTTGATCTCGGAGAACAGGACCTCGTTCAAGGCCTTAACGTTGCGTTTATAGACCTTGGTACTGCTCTCTGCCTTGATCGTATATTCCTTCTGCGAATTCCGGCCGAGCTTCATGCTTAAAGTCCGGTTCGCACTATCGATCGTCTGGACCGTTCCGACCATCTGCCAGACGCCGAGCTTCTGGATCGAATTATTCTTGATCACGTTCGCATCGACGCGGCCGCTCTCCGAATCGAGCCGCCCGATGATATTGACTTCGTCGCCCTCGGTAAATTCGTCAAGCAGGCATTTCCCGCGGAAACGGCGCATCAGATGCGTCGAAGAGCCGACGACGACCTCGATCTTCTCGCCCGGAGCGCCGATCAGGTTGTTGACATCCCCTTTCTGATAGAAACGGTTGCTAAGGATCTCGACGGTCATGACCGCTGGCATTGTGCTAGTATCGTCAGGCAGGCTTACGATTTTCGCCGGGAAAACCCATCTGGTAACCCGCATGAAAAGCGTCGTACCGCGCCTTAATACGACCAGCGTCTTCGCGTTCCAGGTCGCCGGATTGCCGTCCCGGTCGTCTTCCGCGCGCGCACGGATGCGGTCGCCTGTCAAAAGGTCGGTAATCACGGCGGGGTTCTTCAGCCCGGCAACGATCCTGGTCGTCGAACTGATCTTAAGCGTAATAGTCTTATTCCCGTAAGTGATATCGACCTCGCTCTTTTCGGTCCTGATCTCTTTTATCCATCCGTTGACGCCGCGCTGGGCCCGCAGCATTGTCATGTTGCGGATCCGGGAAGCGACGAATTCTCCGCTATTCGTGTTCATTATCCCCGTGATGACGATCTGATCGCCGGCGATCCAGTCACCGAGGCTGGAATGGCCTCCGGCCGCGTTCTGCAGCTTAGTCTTTTTTTCGACCTCGATCGTCTGATCGACCTGCTGTCCGTTGGCATCAGTCGTACGGATGACGATCGTCGTGTTGTCAGCGGTCGTATTGCCGATCTCGATCAGGCTGCCGACGATCTCGGACTTCTTCGTCGCTTCGGACGAGGCGTTATTGATCTCGGATTCGCTGCCACCGGCCTGTGATGCGCTGATCGCGCCCTCGTCAGCCGCTAAAGCTGGGAAAACGCTCGTTGCAAGAATTGCGGCTAAGGCAAGCGCGAGGATTCTTTTTGGCATGGGTTTAATAATTATGAGTAAATTCCGCCGTACTTGCGCGACGGTAAAAGAATTTTTAAGACCATATGCAATGTAATACACATTGCCAAGCCGGTCGTTACATGCAGATTTGCCGCACATCACGGCTTAAAAAATCTTGCTTCATGCTACATGCTTCTTGCTGCATGCTCCGTAATTAGTAGTCCTTCAGCTTCTCGATACCGCGGTGCTTGCGGATGCGCTCGAGGGC
>CAYTAV010000044.1:0-4439 GCA_964435875.1 uncultured Gammaproteobacteria bacterium | reverse complement strand
ATGTCCTGGGAAATCTTGATGATATGCCTGACCTTGTCGATCTCCTCGTCCATCTCTGATGCGATCTCTTCAGGGAGCGGTTCGCGCCCGAGGTCCTGGATCAGCTGGCGCTCTATCTGCTGGAACTTGTTGATCGTCTCTACCATATGGACGGGGATGCGGATAGTGCGCGACTGGTCGGCCAGCGCGCGCGTAATCGCCTGGCGGATCCACCAGGTCGCATACGTCGAAAACTTATAGCCCTTGCGGTATTCGAATTTTTCGACGGCCCTAAAAAGCCCGATATTGCCCTCCTGGATCAGGTCGAGGAGCGACATGCCCTTCGCTCCGGCGAATTTTTTCGCGATCGACACGACTAGCCGGAGATTGGCTTCGATCAGGCGCTTCTCGGCTTCGCGCTCGCCCTTTTCCTTGCGCTTTGCAAGCTCGACCTCCTCCTCGGAGGTGAGCAGCGGGACCTTGCCGATCTCTTTAAGATACATCTGTATCGAGTCGATGGCGGCCAGGCTCGCGAGATCGATCTTGGCGCTTTCCTGGGCCTGTCTGGATTCGCGCTTCTTCACCTCTTTCTTGTCGCTAAGATCGAGATATCCGCCCGTACCCTCGACGATGCGTATGCCGTTCTGTTGGAGCTCTTCGAGGAAAATCTCGTATTCGAATACGTATTCCTCGATACTCGGGAACAGGTACAAGAGTTCAGTCTCGGTCACGAACCCCCTGGTGCGGCCTTTGCCGAGCATCTGGTCCATGCGTTCGCGGCTCGGAGGAGTCGGCGGGACGGGAACCGCGGGCTTTTTCGGCTCCCTTTTGACAGCATGCGGAACATGCTTCTTCGCTCCCTGCATATGCCGCTTATGCGGCTTAAAGCGCTCTTGCTTTGGCGGGGGCTTCTTAGCGGCCGGCTTCTTAGGCATTTTCACCTTCTTCGGAGGTTCCTCCTTCTTCTTAGTTCTGCCGGCCGGCGGCTTTTTGAATTTCTGCTTCAAGCGCCCAGCCGCCTGCGACTTCTTCGCGGCTGCCGATCCCTTGTTTTTTCTGTCCTTGTTGTTCTTGTTTGGCATCGAGTTAATCGAATTATCCGTTGTTTGATATATGAGCAAACTTCATCGGTCCGGCAGGCCGGCGGCTGTTAACCGCCTTCTTCAAGCATGCGCTTTTCTTCGAGCAACAGTTTGAATTCCCTGATCAAATCGTCGGCAACTAGCCTTTCCGCGCCAGTGCCTCCGCCGCGCTCGGCTGCCGCGATGATCCCCTCCATCTCCTTTAACCGCGATGATATGTAGCTCGCTTTGAGACTTTTCGCCATTGCCGCGACTTCGCTTCTCGCGTTATCGGAAGAAAGGCCGTAAAAATCCTGCTCACCGAGCAACACGACCTTGCGCAGATGTGCGAGCGCCTTTTCTTTATCGATTTGTTCTGCGCCTGTATCGCCGGCCTGTTCGGCGTATTCTTCCTCGAACAATGCTAAAAAATCACCATACAAGTCTTTCGTTGTGGCATCGTTATTATCGGTAGCTAAGGTTGTATTCGCAATATTATTATAATATATAAGGAATATCCTGTAAATGGCCTTGTTATGCCCTCCTGCGATATAATCGACCGGCATATGCATAAGCGCATATTGGGCCGCCAAAGGGAATTTTAGCACGAGCGAAAGTAGTATTTCGGATTGCAACTCGTCTCGGGAGACCGGATCCTTCGCGGCAAAGCCCGCAGGCTTCTTATCGATTCTATACGGCGCGGGGAGGCTTTTTTTTGCGGTACGCTCCAGTTCTTCGAATATGATCGCCGGCCTGACGCCGGCCCGTTCAGCGACCCGGTTGGCCCAGAATTCGCGCTCGACCGGGTTGGCGATCAGCGAGACAGCCGGCAGTACTGCGGCTACGGCTTTGCGGCCGCCTTCGGCGCTGCCCGATCCCTTCGCGGACCAGGCAAGATCGATCAAGTGGCCGACGAGCGGACTGGCGTCTTCGACAGCTTTGGCCCAGAGAGCGGGATCTTGGCGGATGCATTCGTCCGGATCCTTACCGGCCGGTATTACTGCGACTTTGACGGTTAATTCGGATCTCAGGGCTTCCCTTGCTCCTCGTTCGAGCGCCAGTACTCCGGCCTGGTCGGCATCGAACGCAAAGACGACCTTGTCCGAATATCTTTTTAAAAGCGCGATCTGCTCCGCGGAAAATGCAGTCCCCGATGAGGCGACCGTATTCGTGAAACCGGCCTGATGCGCGGTAATGACGTCCATCTGGCCTTCGACTACCACGGCCGCATCGCGCTCTTTGATCGCCCGCCTGGCTTTATCGAGGCCGAAAATAATCTTTGATTTGTCGTAGACGGCCGATTGCGGACTATTGATGTATTTCCCGAGCTTGTCTTCCTTCTCGCGGCCGGGAGCCACGCGCGCGGAAAAACCGACGACATGCCCGGCGATATCGGAGATCGGGAACATGATCCGGCCCCTGAAACGGTTGTAGGATCCCGTCCGATTCTCCCGCCGGACCAACATGCCGGCCGCGGAGATCTCGTCCTCCAGGTAGCCTTTCCGCTTCAAGAGGTTCAAGAGATCGTCCCAGCTGTCCGGACTGAAGCCGATCCGCCAATTCTCGATCGTCGCCCGTTTTAGCCCCCTTTTCTCGAGATATTGGCGGGCGGCGGAGGCGACCGATGATCGCTCGAGCACCTTCTCGTAGTATTTAGCAGACAGGTCGAGGAGATCGAGGAGCCGGTTGCGCCTGGACGGCTGCGTTCCGGCCTCCCGCTTGAGAGTCACGCCCGCCCGGGGAGCAAGATGCCGCAAGGCTTCGATAAAATCGAAGCCTTCGATCTCTTTGACGAAAGCGATCAGGTCCCCGCCCTTGCCGCAACCGAAACAATGCCAGATCTGTTTCTCGGGGCTGACGACGAAAGACGGCGTTTTCTCCCGATGGAACGGGCACAACGCCCTGAAATTAACGCCTGCCGGCTTGAGCTGGATATACTCGCGCAGAACTTCGACAATATCGAGTTTGGATTTTATCTCATCTGAAGGCTGCATCGGACTAGCGGAAAGATTTATAAAAAACCGGCAACCTGGTCTTGGGTGGCGGCTACCCTAGCATGTTCTTCAATCTCCGGGCTTCGCCCTCGACCGCCTGTCCGTCATGCTCTCCGCTATGCGCCCTGACCGATTGATAGCTCGGGCGCTTCTGGTCAAGATGCAGGTCGAAGATGAAACGATCCCCCTCATCGTTGATATAGACATGGAAACGGGGGAATCCCGTGCTTCCCATGCGCCGTACGAAGCTGCCCTGTCCGGAATGCCTCGGTTCGATATAGGAATAACCCGCTCTGCGCATGAACTGCACGGGCGACATCTTCATTTCCTGTTTAGGCATGATTATCTTCATGGCGGCAATTTTAAACGGCTTAGATATGTTGGCATGATCGGCCGCTTTTTGTCAACTGCCGGCGCTCCGGATCGCGCCTTGCCTTTTTCCTGGACATTAAATATAGTAAAAATATGATAAACTTCTACATCTTCACGAGCATCCTCGCTGTATCCCTGGTATCTTTGCTGGGAATGCTCTTGCTTGCGGGAGACAGGCGGCGGATCAAATCCGTCATTTTCTTCCTCGTAAGCGTTTCCGCCGGCAGCATGATCGGCGGCGCATTCTTCCATCTTTTGCCGGAGGCCGTCGGCATCCACCCGGAAGGTCTTAGGGTCTGGGTGTCGCTGACCCTGGGATTCGTCGCTTTCTTCGTCCTCGAGAAGCTGATCTGCTGGCGGCATTGCCATATTCCGACTTCCCATGAACACCCGCACGAACTCGGCATCATGAACCTTGTCGGCGACGGACTTCATAATCTGATCGATGGCATGGTGATCGCCGGAGCGTATATGGCTTCTTTGCCGCTCGGCGCCGCTACCACGCTCGCCGTCGTCCTCCATGAAGTGCCGCAGGAAATCAGCGATTTCGGAGTCCTGCTTTATGCCGGTTATACGAAAAAAAGGGCCTTGGTGCTGAATTATGCATCGGCGGCGACGGCGTTCCTCGGCGGAGCGGCCGGCATCTTCCTTGCCTCGAGATCCGAAGACTTCCTTGCATTCATCCTGCCCTTTACGGCGGGCGGATTCATATATATCGCATCAGCCGACCTGATCCCGGAACTCAAGAAAGAGAACGCGATCGGAAAATCCATGAAGCAGCTCGCGGGGATCCTGTTCGGGATCGGGATCATGCTAGCCTTAAGAGCCTTCGGCGGTTCTTGAAAGTTGATCAGTTAAAAAGCTTCCCTAGCCGCGAGATTATATCCAGCTTCGCGATATCGCGGAAGGTGACAAGCGCAATCAGTATCAATAGCAGCGTGAAAAATATGTTATGGAGCGCCGCTTCAAGTTCGCGCTTGATCGGGCGCCCTTTTATTTTCTCGATCGCCAGGAACAATACGCGGCCGCCGTC
>CAYTAV010000043.1:3643-7417 GCA_964435875.1 uncultured Gammaproteobacteria bacterium | reverse complement strand
ATCAGCTTGGGCATATAGACAGCATATTTCAGAACGCTGTTCTATACAAGCCCCATAATTTATATTTATTACAAGCCGCTAGAAGTATGCAGGGCGGGGGAAGCGATTATTTTTTGAAATCTCTCTCCTCAAATCTTGATCACTTTCACAATCGCTCTGCATGCTCCTGGCGGTTTTTTATAGCGTAAAGCGGAATTAATGTTATAAGGAATAAATTAACCGATCCATATCCAAACAAACGCCTTTGACTTGCGTTTTTTTGATTAACATGCATAAAAAGGTTTTGAATGGATCCGGGCGCATTGATCGCCTACTTGCATGCGAGTATAAAAAAACCGCACCATTCGGGCGGTTGGCCGGTAAAAGGGCGATCAGGAGATTGCCGCTTCGATGCGCCAATGGTCGATTGCCGCACGGCAGCAGTCTGCGATCCGTTCTGCCAGCTGATTCCTGATCAAGCCATAATACTCCTCGACGGCCGCGCTTTGCGGCGTACCGTTCAGGCATGCCATCCGGTTCCAGTATTTGCGCTCAAGCCTGGCCATTGCAGCGCATCTCGTCAGGGCGCGTCTTTGGCGCTGGTCAAGCCCGCTTAACGCTTGGTGGAAGGCGCGGGTCCGCCTGAAGCGCTCGAAAAGTTCCTCCGCGATGATTATGATGATCAGAAAGACGATGGCGCACTCGAAAATTAGATTCTTGAAACGTTCTGCAGTGGACATCGGCAAGCTCCTTTCTTTCGCTGGATTTTAACAGCAAATGTTGCTAACATTATTACGGGACACTTCAGCATATAATCTTCGAGCGCATATGTCAATCATCGTGGTCCGGAATCTGGTCAAAAAATACGAATATTATAAGAAAAATCCGGGGCTGGCCGCTTCGGTCAAGAGCCTGTTCAAACGCGAAAAGCTGTATGCCGAGGCCGTGAACGATATCTCTTTCAGCATCGAAGAAGGCGAGCTCGTCGGGTTCCTCGGGCCAAACGGGGCCGGCAAGACGACTACCCTGAAAGTGCTTTCCGGGATCCTGCATCCCACTTCCGGCGAAGCGCGGGTGCTCGGGCATGTGCCCTGGAAACGGGAGAAGGCGTATCAGATGCAGTTCGCGCTGGTCATGGGCCAGAAGAACCAGCTATGGTGGGACCTGCCAGCCATGGAGAGCTTTATCCTGAATAAGGAGATCTATGAAGTGCCGGACAAGCAGTTCGAGGCCACGCTCGAGGAGCTTACGGATCTGCTGGGGGTCGCGGAGATACTTGACGTGCAGGTGCGCAAGCTCTCACTCGGGCAGAGGATGAAGTGCGAGCTGATCGCGGCGCTCCTCCATCGCCCGAAGGTCCTGTTCCTTGACGAGCCGACGATCGGCCTCGACGTGGTCGCCCAGAAGAACATCCGCGATTTTATCAAGAAATACAACCGCACGAACCGGACCACGATCCTCCTGACCTCGCATTATATGGAAGACATCAAGGAACTAGCCAAGCGCGTCATCATTATCGACAAGGGCAGGATCATCTATGACGGCGATCTCGGATCATTGATACTCGCTTATTCCCCCTATAAGCAGCTGACCATAACGCTGGAAGGAGAAGGGGCGGGCAGGGCCGAGATCGAACGGTTCGGCGAAGTGATCAGGTACGAGACGCACTCGGCTACTCTACGCGTCCCGCGCGACCAGGCCAAGGCGGCCGCATCCGAGATACTCTCGTCCGGACTGCCGGTCGACGACATCCTGATCGACGAAACCGGGGTCGACGAAGTCGTCCGTCAGATATTCAAAGAAAGCAGATCATGAATATGAACAACCAAGCGCGCAAGCTAGCCAAGGCGGCCGTTTTCGCTTTTATAGTGCTAGCGGTCGTTATTATCGTATTCTACGTCGAGTCTCGGGAGCCTGCCAAAATCGAAGCGCAGGCCGTGTTGAACGGGAAAACCGTCAAGCTTGAGATCGCCGATACGGATGCTGAAAGGTTCCAAGGCCTTTCCGACCGCGAAACGCTCTGCGATGATTGCGGGATGCTTTTCGCCTTTCCGGACCTTACAGAGCGGTACTTCGTCATGCGCCGGATGTTCTTCCCGCTCGATATGATCTGGATCAAGGATGATACGATCACCGGCATATCGAAGAATCTCGCGCCCGAAGGCGCTAATCCCGAAACTATCTATTCGAGCAAGGAGCCGGTCAACTATGTCCTGGAAGTCAACGGCGGCTTTGCGGATAAGTATGGCATAACGCCGGGCCAAAAGATCGTGGTCACTCGCGAATGAATCATTAAAGTGGATTGATGTCCAAGGGCAACGCTAAGAACATTTTGCTATTGCTGTTGGCGGCAGAATACCTGTCGCTGGTTTTTTATTTTCTTCCGAACCTGGGTCCGGCGGTTTTCGTCCTGATCGTCTTTGCCTTAGCTTTTGCAACCTGGAAAAACCTCAAGGCCGGGGTCATGATCATGTTCGCGGAACTGGTCATCGGATCGAAGGGGTATCTGTTCTATCTTGATCTCGGCGGCTTCAAGCTATCGATCAGGATCGCGATCTGGACGGTCGTCATGGGCGTCTGGGCGTATTCCTTATTTATGAATGCCGTCCAGCGCCGCAGGTCGCTTGCGGGCCGGAAGGATGATCCCCAGCAAGAAGACGCGGACAAGGCGCTGTTCACGGAGTCCGGCTTCTTCCGGGCGTTTCTCGCGCTCGGCCTCGCGGCTGCATGGGGAGTGCTGAACGGCATCCTGCAGGGCAACGATCCCAAGAACTTAATTATGGACGCTAATGCCTGGGTCTTCTTCGGCGCGCTGTTCCCGGTATACGGCGCGCTGCGGACCAAGGATGATATCAAGGATCTCTGGGACCTGATCAAGGTTTGCGCGGTATGGATCGCAATAAAGACTATCGCCCTCCTCTATCTTTTTTCCCACTTCGACTCCTTTGCCCTTTATCCCGTCTATCGCTGGGTCAGGGATACAGGAGTCGGGGAAATAACCAGGACCCCGGAGGGCTTTTTCAGGATATTTTTCCAATCGCATATATATGTGCTGGCCGCTTTCTTCGGGGTCGTCTTGTCCGGCCTGGGCGAGGTGACTGCCCAGTACGCGCTATCCGTCCGCAAGGCCTTTGGCGCCGGCCGCACGCGGGTAGCTGCTGGCATATTGCTAGCTTGCGTGATTTTGATCGGCTTTTCACGGAGCAATTGGGTCGGCCTGGCCTGCGGGGCGCTCGCTATCGGGATCGCGCTATCCTTGCTCGCAGGGCTCAGGAAAGCCTCGGCCGCTATCGGCTCGATCGTCCTGCTGCTGGCCTGCGGGGCCTTGCTAGCCTTCGCCGTGATCAAATTCCCGCTCCCGTTGTCCCGGGCAGGATATGACGCTGGCGCATTGTTAGCCCAGCGCGCCAGCGAGCTTTCCGAAGAGGCCGGCGCGGCATCCCGCTGGGCTTTGCTACCCGTGCTGGCTGGAGAGGTCGTTTCCGCTCCGATCCTCGGGGCGGGCTTCGGCCGGACAGTGACATACAGATCCAGCGATCCGCGCGTCCTTGAAGCAGATCCCAGCGGCCTTTATACGACTTATGCGTTCGAATGGGGCTGGCTCGATATCTGGCTCAAGCTCGGCCTCTTCGGCCTAGCAGCCTATATCTGGTTAATTTTCAATCTCTTACGGACAGCCTACGCCCTCCTGCGAAGCGGGGGCGGCGGTAAGCGCATGGCAGGCCAGCCCCCGGAAAGGGTTCTGGCGAGCGATCTGCCCATTGCCGGGACACTGCTGGCCATCCTGCCGGCGCT
>CAYTAV010000043.1:0-3543 GCA_964435875.1 uncultured Gammaproteobacteria bacterium | reverse complement strand
TTCTGGCGAGCGATCTGCCCATTGCCGGGACACTGCTGGCCATCCTGCCGGCGCTTTGTGCGGTGCATTTCTTCTCGCCTTATCTCAACCACCCCCTCGGCATCGGCCTGGTCGTCGCGGCGGCCGTCGCTCTTGACCGTTTGGTCCGCGAAAGCTAATATCGATAAGCGCCAGGTCCGATACGGCATGTGCGGGAGCGATAATGCTGACTTATCCCCATTGCCTATCGCTTTTTTTTATTGTATATTTGATACTATATTTCCACACGTCAGACGCTGAACAGGCGGCCTGATAATTCACTATTCAGTCAATCATTCCAATTATGACAGACCACATCATCACCCAAGACGGTTACGACAAGCTCAAGAAGGAATTGGACCAGCTTGTGAGCGTGAAAAGGCGGGAGATCGCCGACCGCATCGAAAGAGCTAAAGAGCTGGGCGACCTCTCGGAAAACGCGGAGTATCATGAAGCCAAGGAAGCGCATGCTTTCAACGAAGGCCGCATCGCGGAAATCAAAGGCTTACTCAAGAATCTGACGGTCGTCGCCAACGGACATGACAAGGATGTGGTCGGTATGGGCTCGTCAGTAAAAGTCAGGGCGGGAAGCGCTGAGAAAATCTATGTGATCGTCAGCTTCAACGAAGCCGATCCGGTCGAGGGCAAGATATCCAACGAATCGCCGATCGGCAAGGCTTTGATCGGAAGAAAGAAGGGCGAACGGGTCAAAGTTGCGACTCCGAAAGGCGATATCGAATATGAGATAATCGCGATCGAATGATAAAGACCGGGATCCTTGCACGAAAGCTCCGTAATTCCGGAGCTTTTTGACTTTTAACGATTTTTTGATAATATTAATGTATAAATAAAGCCCTTTTCCTACGGGTTGAATTTAAATAGGCAGGCTAAAACCGGGCCTATTCTAAGATGCAAGCTTAACCAACGCTATGCAAGAACAGAAACAAAGCGAAAGGGAAGACCGGCTGAAGAAGCTCAAGGAATTGGTCAAAGCCGGGATCGATCCCTATCCTTCGAAATCCGGCCGGACGCACGTCATCAGGGATGTGCTCGACAATTTCGATATGCTGTCGGAGAAAGTGCCGTCGGTCAGCGTTTGCGGACGCCTGCGGAGCATCCGTTCGCACGGCAGCCTGACTTTCGCGACTATCGAGGACAGCACGGGGTTGGTCCAGCTAGCCGTATCCAAGAAGGACGTCGGGCAGGAGAGCTACGATCTATTCATAGAAAACGTCGATACCGGGGATTTCATCGAAGCATCCGGCAAGCCCTTCTTAACGCATAAAGGCGAGAAAAGCATCATGGCTTCCGGATGGTCGATGCTCGCAAAGGCGCTGCGGCCGATCCCCGACAGCTGGTACGGATTCAAGGATGAAGAGGAGCGCCTGCGGAAGCGTTATCTCGACATGCTGGTGAACAAGGACGTGCGCGAGATAGTCCGGCTGCGATCCGCCTTCTGGAACAGCATCCGCGGCTACCTAAGCGAGAAGGGCTTCGTCGAAGTCGAGACGCCGGTCCTGGAGACCACTGCGGGCGGTGCTGATGCGCGCCCTTTCATAACGCACCATAATGCCCTTGATATCGACGTTTATCTGCGCATCTCGATGGGCGAGCTCTGGCAGAAGCGGCTGATGATCGCCGGCTTCGAGAAGACGTTCGAGATCGGACGGCAGTTCAGGAACGAAGGGATGGATGCAGAGCATTTGCAGGATTATACCCAGATGGAGTTCTATTGGGCGTATGCGAATTACGAAGACGGGATGAAGATCGTGGAAGAGCTGGTGAAATACGCGGCACAGAAGACCTTCGGAAGGCTGGAGTTCGATATCCGCGGATTCAAGGTCGATCTGGGCGGGAAATGGGAAAGATACAATTATGCGGAAGTCGTGAAGCAGTATACCGGCATCGATATCGCCAGCACCGACAAGAATTCGATCAAGCGGAGGCTGGATGAGCTCGGAGTGGAATATGACGAGCGGGGCTTCAATATGACCCGCGCGATCGATAACCTTTGGAAATATTGCCGGAAAAAGATCGCCGGACCGGGTTTCCTGACCGGCGTACCGGTTACCGTGTCCCCGCTTGCGAAAAGGGACGCTAAATGGCCGGAAACGACCGAGCGCTTCCAGCTGATCATCGCCGGTTCGGAATTGGGCAACGGGTACAGCGAGCTGAACGATCCGATCGACCAGGCCAACCGGTTCAGCCTGCAGCAGCATCTCCGGGAGGAGGGAGACGAGGAGGCGATGATGTACGATCATGAATTCGTCGAGGCTCTCGAATACGGCATGCCTCCGACCTGCGGGTTCGGCATGTCGGAAAGGCTTTTTGCCTTCCTGATGGACAAATCCGCACGTGAGTGCCAGCTGTTTCCCCTGATGCGCCCGAAGAAGCAGAGCTAAGGCGGCGCGGCGCACTGAAAAAACACTATAATCGCGGTCCAAGCAAGCGGCCGGGTGCATAACCTTAAATACTGTCGACCTATGCTAGACATAAATTACATCCGCGACAACGCGGACAAGATCAAGGAGGCGATCAAGCAAAAAAGGATCGATCTCGACCTTGAGCGCCTGCTGGAGGCCGATTCGGTCCGTCGGGCCTTGCAGAACGAAGCCGATGAATTGCGCAAGCAACGCAACAGCCTTGCCCAGGACGTGAAGGGCGGAAGGCCTACGGAAGACCAGGTGCGCGCAGGGCGCGAGCTCAAGGAAAAGCTTTCAGCGCTCGAACAAAGGCTTTCTGCAGCTGAGGATGAATATCTCGACCTGATGGTCAAGGTCCCGACGATCCCGTCGCCTGAAGTGCCGATCGGCAAGGATGACAGCGAGAATGTCGAGATCTACCGCAACAGGGAACCTGGAAAGTTCGATTTCGAGCCGAAGAGCTACATTGAGCTGGCTTTGATGCACGATCTTATCGATTTCGACCGGGGGGCGAAAGTAGCCGGCTACCGCGGATATTACCTGAAGAACGAAGCAGTGACCCTGGTCATGGGCATCATGATGCACGCGGTCGCCAGGCTCGTCGAGAAAGGGTTTACGCCTATGATCCCGCCGACCCTGGTCAGGGAGTTCGCGCTGTTCGGCAGCGGCTATTTTTCCGGCCGTACATACGATCCCGAGCGCGATGAGATATATAAGATCGCGAACGACGAGAAGCTTTCGGACGGCACTGTCCAGAAGGAAGGCAAATTCCTGGTCGGGACGGCCGAGCCTTCGCTGCTGGCCTACTATGCGAACGAGGTCCTTGATTCTGCGCAGCTGCCTATGAAGCTGTGCGGCTTCTCGCAATGCTACCGCTCCGAGATCGGCAGTTACGGGAAAGATGCCAAAGGCATCTACCGCGTGCACGAATTCATGAAGGTCGAACAAGTCTGCATCGCGCCAGCGGATATCGCGCTGTCCGACAGCCTGCACCAGGAAATGGTCTCGATATCGAAGGAACTGCACGAGGATCTCGAACTGCCTTACCGCCAGCTGGCGATCTGTACGGGCGATATGAGCGCCGGCAAGTACAGGATGTTCG
>CAYTAV010000042.1:0-7793 GCA_964435875.1 uncultured Gammaproteobacteria bacterium | reverse complement strand
TACAAGCGGGTGATCGGCTATCTTGATACGGCCGGCTGGTATATGCTGTACGCCGCATCTTTATTCGCGGTCATCTATATCATCGTGATCTTGATCGCCAGGAAGCTTGAGAAGAAGGATTAGGCTGGTTCGCCGAGAAAAACGCTGATAGCAGAAGAGACTTCGGGGAAATGGTTGAGCACCAATATATGGTCGGCGTTGTCCAGGATGATCAGCCTGGACCTTTTTAATTTAGAAGCCATGGCAACCGAGCATCCATGGGGGAAGATCGTATCTTGGCGCCCATGCAGGATCAGGACCGGCAGGTCGAGCCGACCGAGCAGTTCCGACCGGTCGAAACTTAGGGATTGCTTCAAGGAATATAGATAGGCGCGCAAGCCGGTCATCCCCACATCCGCGAAAGTCCGCCGCAAGTTCCAGTCGCCGGTCCCGATAAAGCGCTGATAATCTACCCGGCCTTTCGCTTTTTCGGAAAAAGGCAGAAAGACGAGCAAAGGAGTTGCCAGGAGCAGGAACCATAGCGCTCGCGAGCGCCAGGTGCCGGTCAGCTTGTAGTCAGGGCTTAAGAAGACGGCCATTTCTGCCCATTCGGGATGTTTATCCAGGAATTCGAGGGCTATCAGGCAGCCGTACGAATGGCTGATCAAAACGAATTCGCTGATCTTGAGAAATCTTAACAGCGAGCAGAGGTCGTCAGCATGAGCCGAGAGCGAATAGTCCTCGTAACCCGGCCTCTTCAGCGAATTGCCGTGCCCGCGGAGATCATATGTCAGAACGTTGCATCTATCCTCGAAGTATTTTTCATACTTGATCCAGGCGCTCGAACTGCCGGTCACTCCGTGCACAAAAACCAGGTTCCTGCGTCCGGGTGCAAAATCGTTCTTCCTGTAATAAAGCCCCTTTTCGTCGAGATAACCTTCGGTCATATGATCGAGTTGTAGAGCTCTTCCAGCGATTCGACGCTCTTGCGTATATCGTAGGAACGGCTAAGCTCCAGGCTACGCAGTCCCATTTCCGCCCGCAGGCGCTCGTCCGCCAGGATGCGCACGAGCTTCTCGGCCAGATCGGACTCGTCTTGCGGCCTGAAAAGAAAGCCGTTGCCATTGATAAAATCCACCGATGCGCTATGCGGAGAATCGGCGATGATAACCGGCAAGGAGCTAGACATCGCTTCGAGGACTACCATGCCTTCAAGCTCGGCGAGGGAAGGAAGCACGAAGATGTCGCTTGATGCATAAGCTAGTTCCACGTCCTCGTCCGGCAGTTTTCCAAGAAAGCGGACATGCCCGTCCGCACCGGTTAGGCTGGATAGGACCTTGAGCTGTTCTTCCTGGTGACCGAAACCTATGATCAGGAGCAGAGCATCAGGCCGTCTTTCAGCAACCAGCGGCATAGCCCTGATCAGAGTATCGACGCTTTTTTCCGGATGCATGCGACCGACGAAGAGGATGAGCCGCTTTCCAGCCGAGATGCGGTATTTCTCCAGGAAGGCTCCCGCAGGCCGCGGCCTGAACCTGCCCGTATCGACGCCGTTGCTGATAACCAGGGATTTTTTTACAGAATTCAGATGGCGGAACTGCTTTTTGGCGAACATTGTCGGATAGATGATCGCATCGGCCTTGCTGTAGATCCAGGACAGATATTTATAGAAGATCCTGTTCAGGCCGTCTTTCTTGATGATCGGGGGCAAGTGCAGGAACAGGTTTTCAGGCTGGGTATGCGAATGAGCGACGACCTTGATGCCGAGCTCCCGGGCGGCGCGCATAGCTACGACCGCCGACGGGGTCGGGATGATCACATGTAGTATATCGATCTTCTCGTCCTCGAGGATCTTCCTGACCTGCCGGATGATCGGGAAAGAGATGTAGAACATGTTCTCGGTCTTAGGCAGGAGGAGCGAGAAGAAGCGGTAGACTTTTATATCCTTATAATAATTATTCTCCCGGTTGCTCGGAGACTTCGCGGCGATGAAGATCAGCTTATGACCGCGCGAGGACAAGAGTTCGGCGAAGCGCAGAGTGGATACGAAAGAACCGGCCACATAGTCGGTAACCGGGTCGCAGACAATCGCGATATTAAGTTTCCTTGGTTGTTCTTCGGCCATAAATATACCCTAATCATAGGCTGTAATCCGCGCTTAGTCAATCCGGAGCCGCCACAGCGTTTTTCGATTAATGCATTTTTCATCGAGTTAGTATATAATTACTGCATCACTGGATCATATGCGCGAATACAGCAGGATGGAATCCAAACAAGCATCGGCTGCGATAAGGGTGAGGACCGGCAGCTACCAGGCAGCGCTGGCTGCGAGCCTGATCGAATATGCGGCAGGGGACCCTGAATTCGCTTGCGAACTCGCCGCGCTGGCCCTGTCTTTCGAAGATGATAGGCGCCCGAAGCAGGCCAAAGAGCGGCCGCCGCAACATTGCCGGGGCTTGAAGCTCGCGGATTACGAAAGCGCGGCGCGGCGCGCGGCATGGCTTACGGACAGGCTGGAGCGCGAAGCCGGTGTTGCGGGACGCGAAGCTGTTGCTTTACTCAAGGGTTGGGCGCGCGACTACCTGGCAAGTGCTCCGGAAAGCCTTGTGGTCGGCATCGTCGGTCTGGCTATTCCCGGCATAACGCTAGGGCTGATCAAGCGCCGGGTCAGGGTATCGCTCATCCTGGACAACCGGCTGCCGTCCGGTACCAGTATCAGGACCGCCGGCATAGCGGTCACAGCGTTGCTCGACCTTTTCGAGGTCGAGCTCGAGCTGTCAGGCAGGAATATCGATAGGTTCGAACCCGAATATGCCGACTGGATCTACGGGGAAAGACTGATTGCCGTCTACGCGACCGGTACGGAATGCATCAAGGAGCTTGTCGGCGAACTTAGGGGCAATTGCCTGCCGTTCGCCATGAGCGGCGATGAGAGCAAGCCTGGGGCCCTGGCTGTCAGCCCTTCGGTCAATATCCTGG
Organism: uncultured Gammaproteobacteria bacterium; assembly: GCA_964435875.1. Classification (GTDB taxonomy): domain Bacteria; phylum Patescibacteriota; class Patescibacteriia; order Patescibacteriales; family CAYTAV01; genus CAYTAV01. The sequence continues at coordinate 4,835 of CAYTAV010000042.1, read as the reverse complement.
AACTTAGAAACGGCGAACAACTGAAAAGGGTAGTTGTGCTGGATTGAATAAATACGAAGATTTAGATTCAGGATTCATAATATTCGACGTGATTTTTTATCGGTCTTTACAAGGAGGTGGTAAATGGTTCCTTTGCCGGCAATCGATATCCTTAAAGATAACGGCGAAATTGCCAGGAATACGATCATCCAGGCCGGGATGGCGATCGGGATTTCTTCCCCGAGGCTAGCCAGGCAGGCTGCGTCACGCGGCTTGGTCGGTACGGTAGCTAGCGCGGGTTCGGAAAAGATCTGGTCAGCGCTCCTTAATCGCAAAGTCAGCGCACGAGAAGGAGCGTATCTAGACGTCAGAGCAGCAAAGCGCGACGGGGGATTCATTGCGATCAACTGTATGTATGCCATCGGGGCTTATAGGGATGCTGTTTACGGGGCTCTTGATGCAGGGGTCGATGCTATCATCAGCGGCGCTGGAATACCGCTCGAACTGCCGGCTATCGTCGCTGAATATGCTGCGGATCACCCCGGGCTTCATAGGCCGGCGCTAATTCCGATAATATCAACCGCGCGCGCGCTCGGGATACTGATCAGGCGCTGGGAGCGCCAAGCGTGCGTTCCTGACGCGGTAGTGCTCGAAGGCCCGCTGGCCGGCGGCCATCTCGGCTTCAACTATGAAGCGCTCGGACGCGAGGATAGCTCGCTTGATGCGCAATACCCGTTGATCAAGGCGCTTGCGGAAAAGTATGGTTTTCCGGTTATCGTCGCGGGCGGAGTATACGATCGCAGCGACATCAGTTCCTGGCACGACCTTGGCGCCGGCGGTGTACAGATCGGGACGCGGTTTTTGGCAACCGTTGAAAGCGGTGCGTCTGAAGATTTCAAAAGACGCCTTGTCAGTGCGAATAAAAGCGATATAATCGTCGCGAAAGTACCCGGTTCGCCCTGCGGTCTGCCGTTCAGGATCTTGAAAGATTCTCCCGGTTATTGGGAGGCAAGCGAGGAAAGGCGTGAGCCGTATTGCAGCCAATCTTTGCTCATAAAGCCTGGAAGGCCCTGTCCGGCCGCCGAATCCTGCAGATATTTCTGCATCTGCAATAATCTGCTCTCGGCGCTCGAATTGCGCGATTACGCCTATCCTGACACGTACGATATTTCCGGCTCTCTCGGCGATGCCCTGCCTATCTATACCACCGGCGCCCTAGGATGCCGGATCGATCGCATCATGCCGGCTGACGAGCTGATCGACGAGCTTACCGGCAAAAAAACTACTTGCAACCAAAGCCCTGCTTAACGCCGGGCTTTTTATATAATATTTGAATTATTTTGGACATTTTTGCTTTAAAATAAGCTTTAATTACAATTTGCCTAAGCTGGCAATTTACAATAATATAGAATGTTGTTAGCATTACAATCAAACAGCTCATTTTATCCAGGCGATCTAAAGGTTTGTGTTGGAAATTCCCCTAAAATAGTAAAAATCTGAAACGGAGGAAAAAAATGGAGCAAGAAACCTATTTCGGGATGGAAAAGAAGGATTGTGAGGAGATAATTAGGGAGGCGAAGAGAAAATGGTCCGAGCAAGGCATCCAGCTCGTCAAATATCTGTTTGCCGATATGCTGGGCAACAATCGTGAAGTGACGTTGACCGTCGAAACCATCAAAGGGATCGGAGCGACGAGCGTCGACGGGTCTTCCGCTTTCGGCAAGATCATCCCCCCCACAGAAAGTGATATGATCCTCCTTCCGGATCCGCGAACATTTGCCAGGATTCCCTGGGCAAGCGCCACTGCTCGGGCAATCTGCAACGTCTTTTATCCTCCGGAAAAAGAGGGCGAGGCGCTGAGGCCGTTCGAGGGTTGCGGCCGCAATCTGCTCGCAAAGATCATCTCCGGAATCGGCGAATCTCTCGCTTCTCGCATGCCGGAAATAATCAGGCCGGGTGTTAAATTGCATGCACATTTCGCGCCGGAGATCGAATTCTTGCTGATCAGTCGGAATTATGATTACCTCCAACTGCCAAACGACCCTGATATCGCAAACAAGAACTATTTCATTCCAACTGAAGATTTGCTCGACCAGGCTCTTGCAGAAATGATCGGATGTATTGGCGAGATGGGCCTCAAGAAGGAAAAATACCATTCCGAAGTGTCGAGCTGTCAGTACGAGATCGGAATTATGTACGGCAACGCGCTCGAGATCGCCGATGCGACCATGACCCTGAAGTATATAATCAAGCACGTCGCGCGGCGCCACGGTCTTATAGCTTCTTTCATTCCGAAGTTCAACAGGCATGTGAACGGAAGCGGGATGCATGTCCATCAGAATCTGGCGGCGTCGAGCGAAGGGTTCGAGAGGAACCTTTTCTATGATGAACGCGAGGAGGACTGCCTTTCATGGTTCGGACGCTCTTATATAGCTGGCCTACTCCGGTATGCACGGGATATCACGGCAATCACCAACCCGGGCACGATTTCGTATAAGCGCCTGGTTCCCGGCAGAGAGGCGCCGACTTACATAACATGGGACTGGCTGAACCGTACGGCACTCTGCCGCGGTCATTCGAGGGGTACGAAGAAGATCAGAGTCGAATATAGGTCGCCTGATCCGATCTGCAATCCTTATTTGGCTTTTGCGGCGATGCTGTCGGCTGGTTTAGCCGGAATTGACGAGGCGATAATTCTGCCGCCTCCAGACAATAGGAATTTCTACACCGACCACGATAATGTTCTTGAACTGCCGGGCCATCTCGGCGAAGCACTCGGCTATCTTACTAGGAGTACGATGCTGAGACAGAGGTTGGGAGATTTTATTGTAGACACGTTATATAATCTCGGGATGGCTGTCTGGCGTGATTACTGCCAAGAGATTACACCGCGTGAACTGAAAGATTATTTTGAAGATCATTGAACAAGGGGAAAAAAATAAACAGGGCTCCGACCCTGTTTTTTTATGATTTCAAAGTTGGCTTAGATCGCTTAACCAGTGCGGAAATATGTCCAGCATGATGGACGCCATGCCAACTGATGACAAAATCACAATATTATGTTATATAGGTAGGCCGCGGGAAATCGTCTTAAACAACTTGTCTAATTTTAAATAAAAAAATAATGTAACAACTATATTTTTTTTGTGTATTAATACGTAGGCAAGATCATATATCTTCCCCATGCAAATATTATTAAATTTTTTGTATGTATAAAAAACTAACTGTTTTCACAATGGCGGTATTATTCGGAGCCCTAACGCTTTACGCCAAGGCAGACACCGTCCTGCCGCCGACCAACATCACAGCGACCCCGCTGTCGCCGACCCAGATCCAGCTTAACTGGACCTCCGCGACCGGCACCAGCTATTATGAGGTCTACCGCACGGGAACGTCGACCTTGCATGCGACTACCAGCGCGACGACTTTCAGCGATCCAGGACTGACGCCTAATACGCTTTATACCTATTACCTTGCTTCTGTCGATGCCTCAAGCACGCGGTCGGATTTTTCAGGAGCGGTTTCCACGACGACGCTGAACGACTTAAGCGCGCCGACAGTCCCAACCGGACTTTCCGCTACGGCCGTTTCGAATTCGCAGATCAACCTCGCCTGGGCGTCTTCGACCGACAATATAGCAGTCACCGGCTACCGGCTCTATCGCGATAACGTGCTGCGCGCGACGGTTTCCAGCCTCACTTTCTCCGATACCGCCCTGGCCGCCTCGACGACCTATGCCTACCAGGTAAGCGCAATCGACGCGGCTGGAAATGAATCCGCGAGATCAGCGACATCCTCGGCCATGACTTCCAACGACTTAAGCGCGCCGACAGTCCCAACCGGACTTTCCGCTACGGCCGTTTCGAATTCGCAGATCAACCTCGCCTGGGCGTCTTCGACCGACAATATAGCAGTCACCGGCTACCGGCTCTATCGCGATAACGTGCTGCGCGCGACGGTTTCCAGCCTCACTTTCTCCGATACCGCCCTGGCCGCCTCGACGACCTATGCCTACCAGGTAAGCGCAATCGACGCGGCTGGAAATGAATCCGCGAGATCAGCGACATCCTCGGCCATGACACTTGGAACGACACCTGCACCGAATCCGAATATCAACGTCCAGATCAAGGTCTATTACGGGGGCGCCAACGGCAAGCAGGTAAACTTAAGATCGGCTGGCCTGGTAAAGATAGCAGTACTCTCGACCGCTGACATCGATGCGACCAAGATCATAAAGAAAACGGCCAAACTCGGGGGAGCAACGGCCAGGCTGATGATGAACCAGGATGCTAACCGCGACGGCAAGAAAGACAAGGTGCTCTGGTTCAGGGAGCGCGAGATGAAGGACCTGGCGAATACCGATACGAAAGCGGCCTTCAGCGCGAACACGACCGACGGCAAATCGCTATACGGGGAAATAACGGTCCGCGTCAAGAATTCGAAGCTGAAGAGGATCGTGAAGATCGAGAAAAAGGTCGCAAAGCTGGAGAACAAGATCGTCAAACTCGAGGAGAAGAAGACCAGCCTGCAGAACCAGATCACGAAGATCGAGACGAAGATCAACGACCTCAAGAACCAGGCTTCAACGACCTCTTCCACGGTAACGACGGTTGTTGCAACGTCCAGCCACGACTCGCTTAGAAACGTTTCAAGGATTACCGAAAAGACCGAGGAAAAGCTGAAAAAGCAGGAAGAAGCGTTTGCGAAACAATTTGAAAAAATGAAAGAAAAAATCCACAGTAATAACAGCCAGATAACGAAGATGTTCAAGAATTTGAATAAAGGCAGATAATCATTGCCTTAGACCCTTCTGGTCAATGAAAACCGCTCCGCAAGCCTGCGGAGCGGTTATTGTT
>CAYTAV010000041.1:5658-8126 GCA_964435875.1 uncultured Gammaproteobacteria bacterium | reverse complement strand
TATGGGTAATGACATATCCCGACCGCTGATTGAGCTGCTCTTTCGCGCGAGAAACCGCACGCAAGGCGTTGATCCGCCCTTTGCCGACACGGCCCAGGAATTGGGGATTAAGCCGATTGATATTATTGCTGGTTTCGATCAAGGCTTGCTTGACGTCCGCTGAACTGAACCGCGGATTCGTCTGCCAGATCAGAGCAGCCGAACCGCTGATGATTGGTGCGGCAACCGATGTGCCGGACCAATACCCGTCATAATAACCTGCAAAAGGCGTTCCATCTGACTCTTTTGCCGGATCATGCGCGACCGTGCTGAATATGCTGATTCCCGGAGCGGCAATATCGATGCAGGAGTATCCGAAACTGGAAAAGCCGGCTTTCTGGTCAAGGGTATCGACAGCAGCGACGCCAATGACCCAGTTTTCTCCGGCAGGCCCGTCATAACAGACCGGATACATCGGTTGCGTGTCCAGATCATATCCTGCGCCGTCCGATTGCTCATTGCCTGCCGCGGCAACAACCAAGATGCCGGCCTCATGCGCTCTTTTGACGGCGAGTTCTAGGTTGCGTGAATGACTGAAGCCAACAAAGCTGAAATTGATGATATCGGCCTTATTGGCGATCGCATAATCTACGGCCGCTATGACGTCCGATGTATTTCCCTCTCCTTTCGAATCGAGCGCCCTTAAAGCCATGATTTGCGACCGCCAGCTGACCCCGCTGATCCCGGTAGCGTTGTTCCCTGATGCGGCGGCGATGCCTGCGACGATAGTGCCATGCATTATGCCGCTTTCAGTATATCCGGATTCGTATTTCGGATTAGGGTCCGGTCCCTTGGATACGAAGTCCCAGCCGTTGATATCGTCGGTATAGCCGTTCGAATCATCGTCTTTGCCGTTGCCCGGGACCTCATCGCGATTGACCCAGATATTATCGACTAGGTCGGGATGCTTGACTTGCACGCCGGTGTCGATTATGGCTATGGTGATGTCCGGACTTTCGCGTGAAATATTCCAGGCTTCTTCCGCCTGAATCTTCTTCAAATGCCATTGCTTAGAAAAATGAGTGTCTGTCGGGATGATGCTCGCTCTGAATTTGCAGTCCGGCTCAAAATATTCAATTGCAGGATCGTTAGCGAGCTTTTCGATCAGCTCTTTCCTATCCGTGTTTCCGGTTGATACGCGGGAAAAAGCCAGGCTATCTTCATATTTGATAAAAAATCCGCTGTTTTCGCAACTCACCTGGCTAGCCTGGCCTGCTGATGACGGCTCAGGGTAGGCGGCCAGCCACAAGCAGGCAACCATAAATAACGCGCATAAATAAATGCGGTTTCCTTGTTTGTTCATGTAGTTATTATAGCATGAACAGCCGATAAAATTCAAAACGGCCTCGAAGGCCGTTCTTGCACGTGGAAGCTGGTTTTCATGGCGTTCAGGAGCGGCCAGCGGCCTCTTGCAGCAAAGCGAGCGTTTCTTTCGCGCATTTTTCCCAGCTGTAATCGCGCGCTTTTAACAGCCCTTTTCTGCCAAGCTCTTTTTTAAGCCCCTCGTCTGTTAACAGCCTAGCCATCTGTTCGGCCATGCGATAAATGTTGTCCGGATCGAAAAAAAGAGCGGCGTCGCCGGCAATTTCGGGGAGTGATGATGCGCGAGCCGCCAGCACCGGAGTCCCGCAGGCCATGGCTTCAAGCACCGGCATTCCGAAACCTTCGTGTTTCGAAGGGAAGATGAATGCATCTGCCGCGTTATAGAGCAAAGGCAGGTCAGCCTCCTTGATCCAGCCGGGCATGATTACCTCCTTGCGGATTCCATATTCCTGGACCACGTAATTCACCTCGTCATAACCGTAATGCGCGTTACCCGCTAAAACGAGCTTATGCCTGATCGGCTTGTTAGCCTCCCGCATGATGGCGAACGCTTCGACCAGCGCCGGTATGTTCTTCTTCCGCTCGATCTTGCCGATATACATGAGGTAAGGAAGCGTAATATCATAACGCTCAAGCGCTTCGTGCAACCGCCGCTCGTCATCGATCGGATGAAAGACGTGCGGATCGTAGCCGTTATGTATGACCGCAACGTTGTCTTTCGGCGGCTTGTAAAAGCGGATGACTTCCTCCTTGGTGTACGAGGAAGGCACGATGATCCGCTTGCTATGCCTCAGCTGGAAGAGCGTAGACCAAGACAGGTAGTCGAGCGTATCGGCGCCGTATCTTCCTTTGGTAAATATGCGGACGAGCAGGTTGAAAAAAGCCTGGCCCCGGCCGCTTACAGGACCCAGGAGATCCCTCCTGAAAAGCTTGCGGTCGCGCTCGAATCCGATGTCATGGATGGTCGCCACCGAATTGCGGGGATGGATCAGGGGGAGGACATGGGCGGGTACGAAAAGTACGTCTGGACGCCGCCAGGCCATCTCGAGAGCGAAACGGCCCTGCGTCCAGAGAAAATTCAGCGGCCAGCCCAATATTTTGCCCCT
>CAYTAV010000041.1:0-5558 GCA_964435875.1 uncultured Gammaproteobacteria bacterium | reverse complement strand
GCTACGCACAGCAATGCGTCATCCGCAACATACGAAGGCACCCCGGTCGTCCTGGCGATCAACTGGTCGATGTTGCGCAAAAGCGAGCTTCCTCCCGAAAGCACTATGCCTTTGTCCATGATGTCTGCGGCCAGCTCCGGCGGCGTATCATGCAGGACCCTTTTAGCGGCATTGATGATGGCTTCGAGCTCGTGCTGCAGCGCTTCTGTGACATCGTCGCTTTTGACCAAGATGGTGCGCGGCAGGCCCGATACGAGATCGCGGCCCCTCACTTCCATGGAAAGCTTATCCTCGAGATATAAGGCCGACCCTATCGTGATCTTGATTTCTTCAGCGGTCCGTTCGCCGATCGCAAGATTATACTTTCTCCTGATATGCTCCATGATCGCCGTATCGAATTTGTTCCCTCCGACGCGTACGGAAGTCGATGTAACGATTCCGCCGAGCGAGATGACAGCCATTTCCGACGTGCCTCCGCCGATATCGATGATCATGTGGCCGGACGCCGACCCGATTGGGATGTCGGCGCCGATCGCGGCGGCTACCGGTTCCTTGATTATATATGCGGCTTTTGCACCGGCCGCGACGCTAGCGTCGATCACGGCGCGCCGTTCGGTTGAAGAGATGCCGGCAGGCACCGCAACCATGACTTCAGGCCTGAAGAGGCGGACCCCGCCCGTCGCTTTATTGATAAAATACCTTAGCATCGCTTCGGTGATCCTGTAATCGGCAATCACGCCGTCCTTGAGCGGTCTTAGGGCGATGATCGTATCGGGAGTCCTGCCGAGCATCTCTTTAGCCTCGTTGCCGACGGCGAGCACTTTTCTGTCGGTCATCGAGATGGCAACCACGCTCGGTTCGTTGATCACGATACCGCGCTTAGGCAGATGTACGAGCGTATATGTCGTTCCCAGGTCGATGCCTATCCTCTTGATAAACATATGTATATCCGCATATTATTTATGTCCAAACGCGCCGGCTCCGGCTATGGTCAGAATCCTAAGCTGAATTCCTGATCGGTTTCAAATTCTCCCATCCATACCAGGCGCCCCCCGCCCTGGTCCTGGACTTCACCCGCGGGCAGCTGCCGGCTCTTAATTGGCTTGCCGAGGCTGATATCGACTGTCAACTTCTTGATGCGGCTGCCGGGCTGCTTCTGGAAAAGCAGGGTATACTCCTTCTGTTTCACCTGCTCCGCGATCGAAGCAGGCAACTTATAGCGGTAGGACAAGCTGCCGACTTTTCCGGGCTCGATGACGGTGTAAGCGCCGAAAAAGGTCTTACCGAATTCTTCGCCCGTATAAGCCTCGCCCTTCGAGATTCCTTTTGTTTCCTGCAGCAGGCTGCCCAGAGGCGCATAGAGGCGCGTGTAGGTCTGGTACCGCGTAGTCCGCCAGTCGAAGGAACCTTTGTGCTCGTAGCCGATGCGCAAGGTCGCGTAAATGCCGTCGTCTTCCTGTTCGACCTTGTAATAGATCGATTTCTCGACGACTGCGTCGGTCTTGAGCGCTGCCATATTGAAATCGACCGCCATCGCATAATCTCCGCCGGTCGTTTTCACAGCGCCGTCTATTCCCTGCTCGCGGGCAAGCTCTTCCAAGCCGTTATCCTCGAAAAAGACCAGCATATTTTTCTTTTCCATCCCGCGCGATAGTACGGAAAATACTTCCGGCCAGCGGGTAAGCGGAAGGTCGAAGAGCCGGCGTTTCAGTTCGGAAGCGATCTCCCCGATCACCTCCTTGCGCTCCCAGCTGGGGATGCCCATCTGGACATAGCCTTTCTCGACCCTGTATTCAAGGAGTTTGGTGAAATTGTCCTTGTCATATTTGACATTCTCGATCGTAATCGGCCCGATGATCGCCAGCATCGAAATGATCAGGTCTGGAGTGATGGCGATGACTCCGTCGAAATCCTGGATCTTTCCGGGTTTTGGATGGACCTTTTCTTCCAGGCTATAGAATTCCAGCGCTTTACGTGCGGCTGTCGGGAAGTCCGGCGCCCAGTTGGAATCCCGCAAATACCATTTCTTGTTCAAGTACGCAGCGATCGGCGGAGGCGGAGGAACGCTGATCTTATCCTGTACCGGCATGTCGATATGATAGATATCGTGGGTTTCAAAGACCAGTAGATCCCCGGCTTCAGCCGCTACAAGCCCGTATGTTCCGATGAATCCGCCTGTCGAACGCAGTTCGTCCGGATTCTGGAGCAGGAAGAGAAAATGCTTCCTGCCGGAATAACCGGCCAGCTCAGGTATCAGGCGTGATGCCGGAACAGCCTGCTTGAGTGCTGATTCTGCCAGGGCTAAATTGACGTTGAACTGCTCGATTTTCGGTTTGTACGGTTCGAGCACTCCCCAGAAACGTATATTATCGATACTGCGCCTGGCTTCTCCTATCTGGGATTGCCATGCTGAAAAGCGCGCATCCGACTCGTAGAGAAAGCCCAGTATCTTCATTTTCTCCTCTTTTGGGAGTGCGGAAAAAGGCTTGCCCTGGATGAAAAGCTTGTCCATTTCCGCCGTATAATCGACTGCATCAGCCAGTACTGACGCGACTGTGGACGCGCCTTCAAGCAGCACGGAGACCGCTGATAGCTGGCTCCTGGCCAGCGGGATCGAGGACGCGAGAAAACTGCTGGAAATCGCTTCGATTGTTTCCTTCGCCGCTTCGATATCATCCCTGGCTTGTATCGACTCTGCTAATGCTTGCTCGAATTTCTTCTCTTTAAAATGCGCGATTCCGAGCTCGAGCTTGTCCCTGCCGGCAACCGCCTGGTCGTACGCGCCCTTCAGGTCCTTGTAATAAACCGCGGCAAAGATCGCGGCGGTTACTATAACGAAAAATATCGCTAAAAATAACGATTTTATTAAAAAACCAGCCCAGCCTCTGCTCCGGGGACGCTTGGGCGGATCAGGATAATATTCCCCGCTGTAGTTCGGATAACCGTTGCCGGCTTCGATCCTTATTTCATATCGGCCTGGAAACATAGGATGAATTAAAATAATGGCGTACAAGCATACACCATATAATATAATAATTATTTAAAAAATTCAACCTTGGTTTTTAGGCCGGCAGGCCGCCCCCTAAAATGCTCATTCGTTCCTGAGCGCGACGATAGGATCGAGCCTGGCCGCTTTACGCGCCGGATATACTCCGAAGAAAACCCCGAAAATAGCCGCAAATCCGATCGAAACGAAAAAGGCTTTCAGGGGAATCGAAAACTCCCAATCGAATCCGCTGCCTGCGGCCGCAATTGCAATGAGATATGCGGCAACGCTGCCGAAAACCGTCCCGATGACTCCTCCCAGCAATGCGACTATGATCGCTTCCGACAGGAATTGCAGGAGGATATCGTGCTCTCTGGCGCCGACCGCCTTCCGCAGTCCGATCTCGCGCGTGCGCTCAGTAACGACCACGTACATGATGTTCATCACGCCGACTCCGCCGACTATGAGTGAAATTATGACGATGGCGAGCAGAAGGAGCGTCAGCGCGCCTGTTATCGTGTCGAGCATGGAGAGCATCTCCTTCATGGTCGTAACGGCGAAATCGTCCCGCTCGGGATCGGTAATATCATGGTTTTCGCGGACAAGGGCGCGTATTTCTTCGGCGGTTTCATCCTGCAGGCTGATATCCCTGAGCTCATGCACCATGTACAGGACATAATCTATGCCCTGGATGCGCTTCTGCAACGTGCGGATAGGAACGTAGATATAGTCATCGAAGCTTAAGCCGCCCATAGCGCCGCGCTCCTTCATCACGCCGACGACGCGGAATTTCGATTTTCTGATCTGAACCTGTTCTCCGATCGCGTTCTGGTCGCCGAAAAGCTTTTCTTTGATCTTCGAGCCCAGGACAACGACCTGGGCGAGCGCCTTGTCTTCAGCATCGGTGAAAAAATTACCCTGATCGATCTCGCCGCGGTCGATATCGAGATAGCCGGCGCTGACTCCGAACAGGATAGCCTTGCGGGCGTCGCCTTGGTAGCTGACCTGTTCTTGGCCCAGTATCCCGGAATATCCCGCTGAAATGTTCGACAGCTTGTTGATGTCTTCCATATCCTTAAGCGTCAGGGTCGTAACTTGCACGCCCTGAGCCATAGCCATTCCGGATTCCATCCCGCCTGCCGTCGTATTCTGCTTCGTGCCTTTCTTCGGCACTCTCGCCTCGGTTTCGATAATATTTGTTCCAAAACCCTCGATCTGCCCCAGAAGCAGGCTCCTGATCCCTTCCCCGGCGCTATAGACGATGATTACCGCGGATATCCCGATCACGATCCCGAGCACGGCAAGGGATGTGCGTACCGGATTGGCTTTGAGAGCGCGATACGCGATGACGAAGGATTCTATCAAATGATTTATCAAGTTTATCATAAGCTGCTATTTCTGATCTTTAGGATTTTTTTCGCGATATTATTTATCACTCGTACCTTAAAGCGGTTATCGGATCCAGTTTGGCCGCTTTCCTCGCAGGATAAAGCCCGAAAACGACGCCGACCAGGGACGCGACCGCGAATGCCAGGGCGAGCGAGAACGCCGTAACGACATAAGACCAGCTATAACCCAGATATTGCGCGATCTTGGCGATCAGGAAAGATATGGCTGATCCGCCGGCCATCCCGATGATTCCTCCGACTAGCGTGACGGTCACCGCTTCGACCAGGAACTGGACCGTGATATCGGTCGTATTCGCGCCGACTGCCTTGCGCAAGCCGATCTCTCTGGTCCGTTCCGTAACCGACACCAGCATGATGTTCATGATGCCGATCCCGCCGACCAGCAGGGACAAGCCGGACATGGCCGCCAGGAAATACGACAGAGCGTTGGTAACGGTCGTAATAGCGTCCATCGCTTCGGCCATGGAGCGTACCGTGAAATCGTCGATCGCCCCGCTCATGTCAGTAATGTCATGGTGTTCGCGCAGCGTCGCCTCGATATCGCGCACCGATTCGTCGACATACCGTTCGTCGTCCACTTTAGCCCTGACCATGGTTACATGATTGAAGCCGAGCATGACCTTCTGGGCGGCTACCAGCGGGATGATTACCTGGTCGTCGAAGTTCTGGAAGGCGACCGTTCCGCGCTCTTTCATTACGCCGATGACCTCGAAGCTGTGCTTGCCCAGCTTGATCCGCTGTCCGACCGGATCGGCATTGGCAAACAATTCATCCGCGACTTTCGAGCCGAGCACTGCGATGCGGGACAAGCTCTTCTCCTCGTCTTTGGAAAAAAACCTTCCTTTAGCGACCTCCCCCCCTTCGACATCCATGAAATTGGCAGTGACTCCGTTCAGGTTCGTGTCATAGCTTATGTCTTTCCTGCTCGCCGTAATTACCCCTTTGGCATAAGCAGCGACGGCCTCGAGGTGCGGGGCGTTGCGTTTGTCTCCCAGGGCCAGCGCGTCATCGTAAGTCAATGTCGTGATAACGATGCCCATGACTGAGGTCGGCGGCCCCTTCTCCTCGCTCTTGCCTGGAAGCACGCCGATCAGGTTCGATCCGAGCGATGTGAACTGCGCGAGTATCAGGCTTTGCGCACCGGCGCCGACCGACATGATGAC